>SLID01000121.1 GCA_007135805.1 Candidatus Omnitrophota bacterium
AAATATCCGACGATATTCCTCTCCAGGCGCGTATATCGTTTATGGTGGCGAAAGGCGAGCCGGTCGACACTATGGAACAGGGGGATTGCGGCGAGCTTGTCACCGCCCCGGAAAGCGGCGCTTTCTACGCAGAGTCGGGAGGGCAGGTAGGTGACAAGGGTATGATACGGAAGAAGGATGGCATGATGCGCGTAGTGAACACGGTATCGGCGGATGGACGGAAGATCCATCAGGTCAGCGTGGAAAAAGGTGTATTCAGGGTTGGAGATGACGTGGAGATAGATCTTGATGATACCGGAAAGTCACGGACCGCTGTCAACCATACGGCTACGCACATGCTGCAGGCCGCGCTAAGGTCTGTTCTTGGGCCCCATGTCAAACAATCGGGGTCACTGGTCGATCACAGACGTTTGAGGTTCGATTTCACCCACCTTAAAAAACTTTCACCCAGGGAGATCTCCATGGTGGAGGATATGGTGAACGGTTGGATTGAAGAAGGTATGGATGTTTGCGCTGAAGAGAAAGCTCTGGATAGTGCTAAAGAAGAGGGAGCTCTTTCTTTTTTCGGCGAGAAATATGGAGAGGTCGTTCGCGTGGTCAAGGTGGGGCAAAAGTCTGTGGAACTTTGTGGCGGTACGCATGTGGAGAACACTTCCGAAATAGGCCTTTTCAAGATAGTTTCGGAAAGTTCCGTGGCCAGCGGGATTAGAAGGATCGAGGCCGTAACAGGCGAAAACGCCGCCGATTGGGTTAAGGAGAAACTGAGTGAGTTGTTGGATGAACTGTCAGTTAAAACCGAGGGGACCCCGGGCTTATCTGCGGAAAATATTGTAAGCGAAGCCGGGGACATTGTCAGCGGGCGCGTGGAATTGGACAGGGGCGTCCTGAAAAAATGCGATGATGCCATATTTCCTGGTCTTGTGTCTCTCAGGGATAAGGCCGAGAAACGGCTCAAGAAAATGCGCCGGGAAAAAGAAAGCGACGTTCTCAGTGAGCTGAAGAGCGGAATAGATGACGCTGTCACCAGCCCCCGGATTGTGGGTAAAACAAAGTTTGTGACGGGAGTGTTCCCATCGGCTGATATGGCGGTGCTGAAAAAAGCTGTGTCATATGCCGAGAAAACAGCTCCGGATTCAGTGGTCCTTCTCGGTGGCGCCGATGGTGAAAAAGCTTATCTGGTTTGTGCCGTTCCTCCCGGGTTGGTGGAAAAAGGGCTTAGCGCCAGAGAAATAGTTTGTTCCGCGTCTTCAGAGATAGAGGGATCTGGCGGGGGCAAGGATGGGTTCGCCCAGGCGGGGGGTAAGGCTCCCGCTGGTCTTCAGGGGGCCGTTGAGAAAGCCCTCAGGTCTGTTGAAACTAAAATGGAAGGCTGATATGAAAAGCGTTAAAGTGGGTAGCAGATCTTTTGAACGGATGGCGGCGAGGTCGTCTCTCAGCAAGGAACGTACCAGAAAAAAGGTCGTCCGCATACTTGAAGATGTGCGCAAAGAGGGCGACAGCGCCATACTGCGTTACACCAGACGTTTTGATAAGGTAAATCTGACACGGAAGGAACTTAGGGTCACTGAAGCCGAGATAAGCGGGGCCTATCAGGATCTTAAACCCGGCATTCTGGAAACCCTCAAGGCCGTCATAAGGAACATGGAAGGTTTTTACCGTAACCAGATCCCTAAATCATGGACAATTAAACACCGAAGCGGCATAGAGCTGGGAGAAAAGTTCGATCCTATAGAAAAAGTGGGAGTTTACGTTCCTTCAGGCACTGTACCTCTGGTCTCAAGCGTTTATATGACCGTGCTTCCGGCGCGGATAGCGGGGGTGAAAAAGATTGTGCTTGTGTCACCTCCCAACCAGCACAATTCCATAGATCCGCATATATTGGTAATATCCGACCTTTTGAAGGTAAATGAGATATACAAGGTTGGGGGAGCCCAGGCGATAGGGGCGCTGGCGTTCGGTACAAAGACAATTCCGGTGGTGGATAAGATCGTGGGGCCCGGTAACGAGTACGTCACTGAGGCCAAAAGGCAGGTTTACGGATATTGTGACATAGATATGCTCGCGGGTCCGAGTGAGGTACTAATAATAGCCAATAACTACGCTAACATTGAGTATATAAGAAAAGACCTGATGGCTCAGGCCGAACACCACAAGGGGCTTTCCATGCTTGTAACGCCCTCAAAACGCCTTTTTAACTCTCTTTCCCGGGACAAAGAAACTCCCGGGTATATTGTCAAGGTCGGCAATCTCAGTGAAGCCGTGGATGTGTCTAATATGATAGCTCCGGAACACCTTCAGCTTATGGTAAAAGCTCCCGAGAGGCTGCTGAAAAAAATAACCAATGCGGGAGCTATTTTCATGGGGCAGTATTCACCTGTGGCCGTAGGCGATTACATTGCCGGTCCCAGCCATGTGCTTCCTACGGGAGGCACGGCGAAATATTCCTCGGGGCTTAACCTCAGGAGTTTTATGAAAAGTTCACATGTTATTTCATATTCGCGCAGGGCGCTTTGCGCCTCGGCCGACTGGATAAGAGAACTAACGGCAATAGAAAAACTCGCCGGACATCGCGATTCAGTGGATGTAAGGTGCGACTGATAACAGCCCGCGCTCAGGACTTGGAGTGGTATGCGGCTGAAATTAAAGAATACGGGGGAGGGAAAATGAAGATGTTTCGCGGAAAAACAGGATCAGCTGAGAGGCGGATAACGTCGTATAAACGGAAATCCAGAGAAACGTGCGTAGAAATAGACCTGTTGAATGTAGATGGCTCAGGGAAGGCCTCGGTATCTACCACTATCGGTTTTCTGGATCACATGATAACCCTTTTCGCTTATCACGGTTTTTTTGACATAGAACTCAAAGCTTCCGGCGATACCCATGTGGACAAGCACCACTTGAACGAGGACATCGGGCTTGCGCTCGGCGAGGTTTTCAAGAATGCCCTCGGAGATTGCAGGGGAATAACCCGGATATCAAGCCGTGAAGCCCCTATGGATATGGCGGCAGCCAAGATCCTGGTAGATATTTCCAATCGCCCCGCTTTCAGTTTCAAATATCCGGGTAAGGGGCAGGATGATCCTTCGGCGGGTGAAGAAGGTTATTCGATACATTATGGCATGGATTTTCTGGAAAGTTTCGCCAAAAAAATGGGGATAAACCTTCACGTGGAGATCTCCGGAGAAGGGGATCTTCATCACTATTTTGAAGCTGTTTTCAAAGCCTTCGGCATGGCGATGGATGAGGCAGTCCGTATAGACCCGCGAAGGGCGGAAGAAGTCCCCTCCAGTAAAGGAATATTATGATCTAGGGGGCCGGACGTCAGGACCGGCCGTGATGGGATTTCAGATGATAGGCATTATTGATTATGGCGGAGGGAATCTTAGAAGCGTTTACAATGCCTTCCGCTATATCGGACGGGATGTAAGAATATGCGAAACCCCGGAAGATCTGGACAGGGTTGACAAAATAGTCCTGCCGGGTGTGGGGTCTTCCAAAGACGCTATGACGGCTTTGGAAAGCGGAGGATACCGGGAAAAGATAATGAGCGATATCGGCTCGGGTAAACCTTTTCTCGGGATATGCCTCGGTTTACAGCTGCTTTTTTCCCGTAGCGACGAAGCGGGTGGGTGCGATTGCCTTGACCTTGTTCCCGGAGAGGTAAAAGCTTTTTCCGGTGACGGGCTTAAGGTCCCGCAGATAGGATGGAATACAGTAAGGTCTGTTTCCCGGGGATGCCCTCTTTTCAGGGGTATCCCGGACGGAGAGTATTTTTATTTTGTGCATTCGTATTACTGCGCTTACACAGGGGAATATACTACCGGAGTGACCGATTACGGTGTTGAGTATACTTCGGCGCTGTGGAAGGAAAATGTTCTCGCGGTGCAGTTCCACCCGGAGAGGTCCCAGGGAAATGGGATGAAACTATTGGAGAATTTTTCGCTTTTATGAAGATATTTCCGGCTATAGACCTGATAGATGGAAAGACGGTACGCCTCCGGCAGGGGGAGTATGACAGGAAGACGGTGTACGGCATATCACCTGAGGAGGCCGCGCGAAAATGGGTCGATATGGGCGCTGAAATAATACATGTGGTCGATCTTGATGGGGCCCGGGAAGGGGTCCCGGTAAATATGGATTTGACCGCTAAGATCGTTAAGTCTGTCGGGGTCCCGGTTCAGACGGGTGGAGGGTTTCGCTCTAAGCGGGATGTGCGTTTCGCCCTGGATGCGGGCGTGTTCAGGGTCATTCTCGGATCCAGGATAGTAAGTGATATGGATTTTGCCCGGGAAGTGGTGTCGGAGTTCGGGGAAAATGTGATATTCAGTCTTGACGTGAAAGACCTGAAACCCAGTGTAGCCGGCTGGAAACAGACCGTTGACGAGGATATCCCGGCGATAATCGGGCGCTTCTCCGAACTGGGCATGAAGGAGATGATATATACCGATATTAAAAGTGACGGTATGCTTACGGGACCCGATATCTGCCGCCTCGAGGCGGTGCTCAAGTCCTGCTCAATGAAAATAATATCGGCCGGCGGGGTAAAGACCGTGGAACATATCAGGCAGTTGAAGCGCCTGGAAAGTAAGGGAATTTCCGGCGTCATAATAGGCAGAGCGCTTTATGAGGGTACCATAGATCTCAAGGAGGCCATAGATGCTGGCAAAGAGGATAATCCCCTGTCTTGATGTAGCCGGAGGCAGGGTCGTGAAGGGTGTAAATTTCGTGAGTTTGCGTGACGCGGGGGATCCCGTAGAGAACGCCCGCGTATATAACGATGAGGGCGCGGATGAGTTGGTGTTTCTTGACATAACCGCCAGTAACGAGAACAGGAAGACTATCGTGGATGTGGTCCGGCGTGTGGCGGAAAAAGTTTTTATGCCTCTTACCGTGGGTGGGGGGATATCGGACACGGAGGACATCCGGATCCTGCTCAACGCCGGATGCGATAAGGTTTCCATGAATACCTCGGCGGTACGGGACCCCGGCCTTATAAGCCGCGCCGCGGACAAGTTCGGTACGCAGTGTGTAGTGGTTGCCATAGACGCGAAAAGTTCTGCCGGCGGCGGCTGGGAGGTGTATGTCAACGGGGGGCGGACGCCAACCGGGATCGATGTTATTGAGTGGGCGCGAAGGGTCGAAGAACTCGGCGCGGGAGAAATATTATTGACCAGCATGGACCGTGACGGTACCAAAGACGGTTACGATATAGAACTTACCGCCGCGGTTAGTGACGCGACTGGTATACCTGTAATAGCTTCCGGGGGATGCGGTTCCATTGAGCATTTTGAGCAGGCGCTCACCGCAGGCAAAGCCGACGCGGCTCTTGCGGCGTCGGTATTCCATTTCAGGGAGATATCAATTTCCGAGGTAAAAGCGCGGCTTGCTGAAAAGGGTATCGCGGTGAGACCTCCGAGTAGTGACGGCCGATCGAAAGCGGGAGATAATTAAGGGGGAAAGAAAAGTGAAATTTATTGATGATCTCAATTTTGACGAAAAAGGACTTATCCCGGCTGTCATACAGGATGCGGGAACTTCGAGGGTGCTTACACTGTGTTATATGACTAGGGAAGCGCTCAGTAAGACCATTGAAAGTGGAAAGGTCCATGTTTACAGGCGTTCAAAAGGCAGGATGATGATAAAAGGCGAGACTTCGGGTTGTGTGCAGAAGGTCAAAGAGATATTCGTCGATTGCGCGGATAACTCGATCCTGATAAAGGTCTCACAAGAAAAGGCGGCCTGCCATGAGGGTTATTTCACCTGCTATTTCCGTAAATTTGACGGCCATGGGGGCACTGTCACAGAAGAGGAGAGGGTCTTTGATCCAGGGGAAGTGTACCATAAGTGATCTCGAGGCGCCTTTCGGCGACTCGAGCGGGCGATGATCCATGAAAACACGGGGAGACAGAGCAATGTATTATCCCGATAAAAAAGAGTTTGAGGCGCTTTGCGGAAAAGGCAATGTTATCCCGGTGTACCGGGAGTTCCTCGCGGATCTGGACACTCCGATATCGGCTTTCCTCAAGGTGGACAAAGGGGACTACTCGTATCTTCTTGAATCGGTGGAGGGCGGAGAGAATATGGCAAGGTACTCTTTTCTGGGTAGTTCTCCTTCGCTTATCATAAAGTCCAAGGGAAATGAAATAACTTTTTCCAGATCCGGAAGACACGATACTTTCAAGACCGATGACCCGGTAGAGGAAGTGCGTAAGTATATGTCCAAGTTCAAGTTCGTCAACGTGAAAGGGCTTCCCCGTTTCTCAGGAGGTTTAGTAGGCTACCTGGGGTATGACATGGTAAGGTTCATGGAACACCTTCCCGATAAAAACCCCGACGATCTCAACATGCCCGATATGTTCTTTATCCTGACCGATACTATCCTGATTTTCGATCATGTTGACCATAAGATAAAGGTGGTGTCTAACTGTCTTGTTGAAAAAGATACTCCACACGATGCTTATGAAAAAGCGTGCCGAAAAATAGATGATATGATCGAACGACTGGAAAAGCCTTTTGACCCGCCAGGCCACGCAGCCGCGGACGGCTCGCGCAGTACATCCGTATCCAATTTTACCGAGGAGGATTTTTGCGGGATAGTCCGGGAAGCTAAAGAATACATATCTTCCGGCGAGATAATACAGGTCGTACTCTCACAAAGGATCAAAAGAAGCACCAATGCCGACCCTTTCTCCATATATAGGGCTCTGCGTTCAGTGAACCCTTCCCCGTACATGTACTACATGAAGATGGGAGATTCCAGGATTATCGGGTCATCGCCGGAAATACTGGTGAGATGCGAGGACAGAGTGGTCACAACAAGGCCCATAGCCGGGACACGCAGGAGATCCGGTGATCCTGAGAGGGACGTTCTTATCGAAGAGGAACTTCTGTCCGACCCCAAAGAAAGGGCCGAGCATATAATGCTGGTCGATCTGGGCCGTAACGACATAGGAAGAGTGTGCGAGTACTCAAGTATAGAAACTCTCGACCTTATGAGTATTGAGAGGTACTCACACGTAATACACCTTGTAAGCGGTGTTGTCGGTAAACTTCGCGAGGGAAAGGATGTTTTTGACGTTTTGCGGGCTACTTTTCCCGCGGGTACTGTGAGTGGCGCTCCCAAGGTAAGGGCAATGCAGATAATCGACGAACTTGAGATTGTCAGAAGAGGGCCTTATGCCGGAAGCCTGGGGTATATAAGTTTTTCTGGCAACATGGATATGTGCATAACCATAAGGACCATAGTTATGAAGGGGCGTGACGCTTACATACAGGCCGGAGCGGGTATAGTCATGGATTCGGTCCCGGCCCTCGAATACAAGGAAACGCGTAACAAGGCGATGGCCATGTTGAAAGCCGTCGATACCGCCGAGGAGGGTCTGAAGTGGTCCTGATAATAGACAATTATGATTCTTTTACTTACAATCTGGTCCAGTATCTTGGAGAGATGGGAGAGGATGTCAGGGTTTTTAGAAATGACAAGATAAACGTGAATGAAATAGAAGAGCTTTCCCCGGATGCTCTTATAATATCACCGGGGCCGGGCAGGCCCTCTTCCGCGGGGGTTTCAAAAGACGCGGTAAGTTTTTTCGAGGGACGCGTTCCCGTCCTGGGTGTTTGCCTCGGACATCAGGTAATAGCTGAAATACACGGGGCCAGGGTCGAGCGGGCTGATAGGATAATGCATGGCAAGGTCAGTGAAGTGTATCACGAAGGGGACGCTCTTTTCAGGGGAATAAATTCGCCTTTCATAGCCACAAGGTACCATTCACTTATTGTGGTGCCCGGCAGCTTGAAGCATCCGCTTGAGGTAACGGCCCGGACCGGAGACGGGGAGATAATGGCCATACGGAACGTTGAGGCCCCGACATGGGGTGTCCAGTTCCATCCGGAATCCGTATTGACCACGGAAGGGAAAAAAATACTGAGCAACTTTCTTGAACTGGCAAGGGGAAAGGTATGAAGGGTTCAAAAACGGCCAAACGTCCGGGAAAAATGGATATAAAGAGGGCCATACGGGAAGTGGTGGCTGGAAAGGATCTCACCGAAGCTGAGATGGCCTCGGTTTTCGATGTTATAATGACCGGCAAG
>SLID01000086.1 GCA_007135805.1 Candidatus Omnitrophota bacterium
AGGTTTCGAATGCACGATGAGCTGGAACCAGGACTTTGCCGGTAAGGTGCTCGACATGTCTTCCAGGGATGGGTCCCATGTGTATTTTTGTCCCATAACCGTTGATTTTGTCGAGTACTTGAGGGGAATACTTTGATCCGGATCCCTTTTCCCGGGATCCTCGAAAATAAAAATTGAGCGCGTTCAACAGCCCGGAAAACAATGGAGAAGGTTACAGTACTGGATTTTGCCAGGAAAAAGGCGTCGGGAGAAAAGATAACGATGCTTACCGCGTACGATTTTCCAACGGCCCGGATAATCGACGGATCCGGTATCGACGCCATCCTTGTGGGAGACTCTTTGGGTATGGTAGTCCTGGGTTATGATTCGACCGTAAGGGTCAGTATGCGCGACATGATGCACCACGCAAAGGCCGTGGCGCGAGGAGTGAAAAGGGCTCTTGTAATAGCCGACATGCCTTTCATGTCGTATCAGACAGATCCCGCTACGGCTGTACGTAACGCCGGCAGATTCGTTAGAGAAGCCGGATGTTCAGCGGTCAAGATAGAAGGTGGCGGTGAAATGGTAGAAAGGGCAAGGGCTATCGTTTCGGCCGGGATCCCGGTAATAGGCCATCTCGGACTTACTCCCCAGAGCTGTTCCAAAATGGGCGGCTATAAGGTGCAGGGCAGGGACAGCCGCAAGGCCGGTGAGATAATAGCCGACGCCCGTCGCCTTGAGGAAGCGGGATGTTTTGCTTTGATCCTTGAATGTGTGCCGGTTTCTCTGGCGAGGGAGGTCACGGCAAAGGCGGGTATCCCGACCATAGGTATAGGCGCCGGCGCGGACTGTGACGGTCAGGTCCTTGTGATAAACGATATAATCGGTTATTTTGAGGACTTTCTTCCCAGGTTCGCAAAACAATACGCGCGGGTTAGTGATGTGGTACGGAAGGCGGTACAGGATTTCAAGAAAGATATTGAAAGAGGAGAGTTTCCCGACAAGGATCATTCGTTCACCGGTTAAATTTTTTCGCTTATCCCGCGCCAACGGGCTCCGCTGAGGCGCGCGAATCCACCGGGTACCGCTTATTACCGTCCCGGGAAAATAAAAAAACCCTTTATGCCAAAATATATCGAAACATGGGAAAAGATCTTCGGCTCTAAAAAGGTCAAACGTATATTCGTAGCCGCCACAAGCCGTAATGTCGGCAAGACCACCATATCCCTCGGCCTTATCGCGGCTCTTGGGAAACGGTTTGGAAAGGTCTCGTTCATAAAGCCTGTCGGTCAGAGGTACCTTATAGAGGACGGTTATAAGGTCGATGAGGATTCGATACTCATGGACCGCATTTTCAATTTTGGTCTCCCCATACAGGACATGTCTCCCGTCGCGGTGGAAAAAAGATACACCGAGAAATTCCTGGACGGTGAGATAAAACAGGACGCTTCGGCTGTAATAAGGCAGTCTTTCAACGCTGTTTCCGCGGGGCGGGAAGTTGTTGTAATAGAGGGTACCGGCCACGCGGGAGTAGGATCGGTTTTTGACCTGTCGAACGCCGTGGTGGCCAAACTGCTGGATTCAAAAGTGATCATTGTTTCCACCGGTGGGATAGGTAATCCTATTGACGAAGTTATGCTCAACAAGTCGCTTTTTGACAGGATGGGAGTGAAAATAGCGGGGGTCGTGGCGAACAAGGTACTGCCCCATAAGTACGAAAAGGTAAGTAAGTATATCCGCGCTGGGCTTAACCGCCTGGGCGTGCCGGTTCTCGGGACCATCCCATATGCCGAGGTGCTCGATATTCCCACAATGCGCGATATTAAGGAAGAACTTGGCATGCAGGTCATCTGCGGGGAAGACTTGTTAGGCCGTCAGATGTCCAGGGTGCTTGTGGGAGCCATGGAAGTGAGAGAGGCTATACATGATCTGGAAGATGATTGTGTAGTGATAACCCCGGGGAACAGGACGGATCTTATCGGCTTGATAATCAAAGTACAGTCTGGCAGGTTTAAGTCACCTAAAAGGGTCGCCGGCCTGATATTGTCAGGCGGTATGTCTCCTAAAAAGAGGGCTTATACGGCTTTGAAACGCGCGGGTATACCTACGCTTGTTTCCCGGTTGGACACTTATGACGTGGCTTCACGGGTCCACGATCTTACGGTCAAAATAAAGTACCGCGACAACAACAAAGTAAAACTCGCCATAGACATGGTAGAAAAACATGTCGATATCGAAAAGGTAATAAGCAATCTTGGATAGTAAAGCTGAAACAATGCCGGGGCGCCGCGACATGTTCACGCCCGTCAAGCGTCGCGCAGGCCATATGGTTTTTCTGGCCGTATTGCTGTCTGTGTGGTCTGTTTTCTGCACGGGATGCGCGCGGATAGAAAAGGGCCCCGTGGAAGTTTCCCGGACCCTGCCCCTTATGGGGACGTACGTTACCGTAAAGGCCGAGTCGCTGATACTGGATAAGTCCGGCATTTCCGGGCTTTTGGATGAGGCTTTCGGCATCGCGCGTGAACTTGAAAAAAAGTTGAGTGTATACGATCCTGAAAGCGAGATTAATGAACTTAACTTTTCCGGCTCTCTGAAGGTCTCGGAACATCTTTGGCGTGTTATTTCACGCGCGGGTGAAATTAACGCGGCGACGGACGGAGTTTTTGATCCGACCATAGCGCCCATACTCAAAAAAGCCGGATTTTACCGCGACATGCCTCCGGAGATCCTTGACTCTATCCCCTCCGGGACCGGCGGTGTAGGTTTTGGCAACATTGTTACGGACCGGTCGACGAGAAAGGTCACTCTTCTCAAGAACGCCTGGCTGGACCTCTCCGGCATAGCAAAGGGTTATATTGTGGACAGGATGGCTGGTCATATAGCCGGCGGAGGAATAAACGTTTTTTTTGTGGACGCGGGGGGGGATATGTATTGCGGCGGCGGTCCCCGGGAAGGGTTGTGGCGTATAGGTGTAAGAAGACCCGGAACGGATCTGGTCTCGGCTGTCCTTGAGATAGACAACATGGCGGTAGCGACCAGCGGGGACTACGAGAATATTATCATAAGCGAGACAGGAGACGCGGCCGCGTCTCATCTGGCGGATCCTTTTTCTTTCACTACCTTGGATACCGCGCCCCGTGGGGTGACCGTGCTTGCCGTGGATTGTGCTACTGCCGACGGTTTTGCTACCGCGATGGCTGTAATGGATGCCCGGGAAGCTGTCAGGGTGGCTGAAACAACAGAAGGTGTAGAGGTAATAATAATTGATCTTTCAGGCGGCACGGAAAAGACATTTTTTTCTTCAGGCGCCGAAAGATTTATTTCCCGGAGGTAAATAAACTTATGCGGGTAGTGGTAGCGATGTCAGGAGGAGTTGACTCGACGGTTGCCTGCCTTAAACTGAAAGAGCGGGGAGAAGAGGTTATCGGTATTACTATGAAGACCTGGCCTTCTGAAGAATGCGGGCAGGCCGGTGACAGGGCATGCTGCTCTCTCGAGGCGTTACAGTACGCTCGCGGCGCCGCGGAAGATATTGGCGTCCCTCATTACGTTACGGACCTTTCCCGGGAATTCATCTCGGACGTCAGAGATCATTTTATGGAAGAATACGCCCGGGGTCGCACCCCCAACCCTTGCATATACTGTAACAGCAGGATGAAATTCGGGCATCTGATGAGAAAGGCGAAAGAGCTCGGGGCAGACGCGGTTTCTACGGGACATTACGCGCGTATCACTTTTTCGAACGGCGAGCCCTTTTTGAGGGAGGCCCTGGATAGTGACAGGGATCAGTCATATTTTTTGTGCGGCATACCGAAAGATGAGATGGCCGATATCTTTTTCCCTCTGGGTGAGATGACTAAGGCCGAGGTTCGCAAGATTGCCGCCGATAACGGTTTCATGTCGGCTGACAGGAAGTCCAGCCAGGATATTTGTTTTACATCTCCCGGCTCCGATTACAGGAAATTCCTTGAGGAAAAAGGTTGCGGCGGTTTTATCCCGGGAGATATGGTGGATACGTCCGGCCGGATAGTGGGTAAGCATCGGGGAGTGGGGAGTTATACCGTGGGACAGCGCAAGGGGTTGGGGCTTGGCCTCCATTTTCCGCTCTACGTTACCGCGATCGATAATGTCCGGAATACCGTTACCGTGGGCAAAAAGGAACATGTGATGAAGACAAAGATCAGGGTAAAGGTCTTTAACTGGCTTTTGGGAGAGGTTCCCCGCGGTCCGTCCGAATTCAGTGTTCGGATAAGGCACGGCGCCAAAAAAGTTCCCGCGGTCTTTTCGCCGGTTTCCGGTCCCGAGGGTTTTTTGGATTTCAATGAAAAGCAGTTCGCTCCCACTCCGGGACAGGCGGCTGTTTTTTATTCAGGCGACATAGTTGCCGGGGGAGCATGGATCGAAGAGGTTCTTGATTGACAAACGTCGGAGGCGCGAATTGACAAATACAGGCCTTTTCCTTATAATGAATCCTCCCAACGTCTTTTTCAGGCGGGGTAGCTCAGCTGGTTAGAGCGCACGGCTCATACCCGTGTTGTCGACGGTTCGAGTCCGTCCCCCGCTACCAATTTTGAAGGGGGCCATGCCTTTCAATCGGCTGTTAAGCCAAGTCGCCGGAGGAAAGTCTGGCCCCCCTCGCTTTTATGGAGCTCTTTCGATGGCAGAGGCCCCGTTGGCCAGCCCGAAGAATGTTGCATAAAACGGTAAAAATGTTATTATGTTTAGTCTAGGAAGAATTGAAATCGCTTTTTTTACAAGCAAAGCGGGGAGGTATTATGGATGATTTTCGTTCACCTGACGACCTTTTCAAGGAAGAGGCCAGGAAAGTGAAAAAAATGGGCCAGGAATACGGAGGTTACCTGCCGTTCGTTATAGTGGGTTTGTTCATCCTTCTTATCCTGCAGGGAGCTGTGTATTCGGTCGATACCGATGAGGTAGGGGTTATTCAAAGATTTGGGAGGTACGTGCGTACTTCGCCTCCGGGTATCCACCTTAAGATACCGCTTGGGGTAGAACAGGTAACGCCTGTTAAAACCAGGAAGGTACACAAGGAAGAATTTGGTTACAGGACGGTGCAACCGGGTGTTACAACCGTCTATTCCGCGAGAGAATATCCCGAAGAATCGTTGATCCTGACGGGAGACCTGAATATCCTCGACGTGCGCTGGGTAGTGCAGTACAGGATAAGTGACGCTCTCGCGTATCTTTTCAAAACAAGAGATCCTGTCAGGAATGTGAGGGATCTGTCGGAAGTGGTCATACGCCGATTGGTCGGAGATTACACGGTAGACGAGGTCTTGACGATAAGAAGAGAAGAAATATCCGCTATGGCCCAGAATTCTCTGCAGGAACTTTTGGATTATTATGAAACGGGTATCACCGTTGTTACGCTCATGCTTCTGGATGTCAACCCGCCCGATCCGGTTAAGCCGGCGTTCAACGAGGTCAACGAGGCCAGACAGCAGCGCGAGCAGGTCATAAACCAGGCCTGGGAGGCCTATAACAGGGCGGTGCCCCGGGCTGAGGGTGAAGCGGAGAGGACCATTCGCCAGGCCGAGGGATTCAGAATAAACAGGATAAACCGTGCCGAAGGTGAGGCGTCGAGGTTTATAAGGATGTGGGAAGAATACGCCGAGGCCCCGGAGATCACCAGGACAAGGATGTATCTTGAAGCCATGTCCGGTATACTGCCCGGAGCGCAGGCCAAATATGTGGTGGATTCTCAGCACACGTCAATTTTGCCGTTCTTGCGGCTTGGTGAGGATGGGGGTGGTGCAAGATGAAAAAAATAACGACTTTTATAGCTGGCATTTTCATGGCTGTCATATTGCTTTTTGTCTCGGGAGCTGCGTATACTGTCTCGGAGACCCAGCAGGTTGTCGTGACCCAGTTCGGTAAACCTATAGGTTCTCCTATAGTCGATGCCGGACTGCATTTTAAAATACCGTTCATTCAGCGCGCCAATTATTTTGAAAAACGCCTGCTCGAATGGGATGGGGATCCAAAACAGATACCTACGCGGGACAAAAAATATATATGGGAAGATACTACGGCGCGTTGGAGAATAGTGGACCCTCTCAAGTTCCTTGAGTCCGTTCGGGATGAATGGGGCGCTCAGGCCCGTTTGGATGATATACTTAACTCGGCAACAAGGGATGTGATTACCGGTAATATACTTGTAGAGCTTATACGCGACACAAACCGTATACTGGATATTGAGGTCTTAGACGAAGACCTGGCGGATGTCGCCATTACGGAAGAGGCTCTCGAGGTGATAGAATCCGGAAGAAAACAGCTTGAAGCCGACATACTGTCGAGGGCAGAGGTCATAGCCCCGCAATACGGCATCGAGATAGTTGACGTCAGGATAAAAAGAGTCAATTACGTTGATGCCGTAAGAAGGCGTGTTTATGAGAGGATGATATCCGAAAGGAAAAGGGCCGCGGAAAGATACCGTTCGGAAGGGCAGGGACGAAGCGCCGAGATACGAGGTAAGATGGAGAGAGAGCTCGAGACCATAACCTCGGGGGCGTACAGGACGGCCCAGGAGATAATGGGTGACGCCGAGGCCCAGGCGACGGCCATATACGCCGATGCTTACGGGAGGGATCCTGGTTTTTATTCTTTTGTGAAAACACTGGAGACCTACGCCGACACCATAGACTCAAATACCACGGTAATACTGACTACGGACTCCGATTATTACAGGTATATAAAACAAAGGGATCATCAGCCGGATGCTTTTGTCCCGGAAAGTTTGTGACGTGTTATCACCCGGTGTCCGGGGTTTCAGGTTTATGTAGTGAACGGTTGTTTTAAGGTAAAACGGCTTAACGATCATTCGGAGGACATGATGCCCGAAAAACAAGTTAAACTCAGGAAACTCCCGCGCTCTAAGGCCAAGATCTTCAAGATACGTAACAGAAAAGGTTATGCCGCGGTATGTGAGAACAATCTTACTGAAGGCATCACTGAACAAGAGGCCCTTCGCAGAATGAACGTGGCCCTTAAGCGTATGGGGCTTACTCTGGGCTGAAGTAACGCGAGGATGAAAGCTCGGCAAGGTTGATATCCCATGGCAACGGTATTTATGATAATAGCTTTTATTATCGCCCTGGCTGTGCATGAATTCGCGCATGCCTGGTCGGCCCAGTTGCTTGGGGATAATACGGCCCGGTCTTCAGGGCGGATGACGTTGAACCCCCTGGCCCATATTGATCCTTTCGGAACTATCCTGCTTCCCGCGCTGCTAATACTTGCCAGATTCCCTGTGGTTTTCGGATGGGCGAAACCGGTACCTGTGAATCCCGCGAACTTCGCGTCCCCCAGAAAAGGGATGATGATAACATCGGCCGCCGGGCCGATCGCCAATTTCGTCGCGGCGGGTATCTTCGCTGTTTTTCTGAATGCCGCTGTGAACGGGGTCTTGTTTTTTCCGGAATTGGGGTTGTTGTTCTTTTATGGAGTGCTTATCAACGTTGTAATAGGCCTTTTCAACCTTATTCCTATCCCTCCACTGGACGGGTCCAACATAGTAGCGGGGATACTTCCTCCCGCGGCCGCCGCGAACTACATGAAGTTATCGCGGTATGGCTTTCTGATACTGATAGCGCTTTTATATCTGGGTTTTTTCGAAAGAGTGTTGAGACCGTTGCTTGCCCTGATAATGGGATTCTTTGTAAGATGACGCATCTCTTCGGGATCTGGGAGACCTTAGGAAGGAGAAGTTTGCTGAATTCTTCACGGGGGGAGAGCCCGTTGGGCCGCGCGCGAGGATATCGGGGACATGGACATTAAATCTGAAATAATCCGCGTCTTGAAGGCGAACAGCCGTGATTTTACCTCGGGGGAGAAAATGTCCGCTAAATTCGGCCTTTCAAGGGCGGCATTGTGGAAACATATATCCCGTATAAGACAAGAGGGATATGTTATCGAGTCATATCCGCGGCGAGGATACCGCCTTACAAGTGTTCCGGACAGGTTATCCGCGGCCGAGATACGGGATGGCCTGGGTACCCGCGTCATCGGGCGCGGCGAGATACACGTTTTTGCTGAGGTTCCATCCACCAATAAAACAGCTTGTGCTTTTTCCGAGAAAGGGGCCCCGGAGGGCACTCTTGTCACGGCGGAGTCACAGTCGAGGGGACGAGGCAGGATGGGGCGGATCTGGGAGTCTCCGCCGGGCGGTGGTCTATATTTTTCAATAGTGTTACGACCTGATATGTCCGTTGACAGGATGCCGGGTTTTACCCTTGTTGCCGCTTCGGCTGTCGCTAAAGCGGTTAATAAGGCCTGTGGTTTGTCTTGCCGGGTCAAATGGCCCAACGACATTTTTGCCGGCGGTGGTAAAATATGCGGGATACTGGTCGAGACACGGGCACATTCAGACCTCACTGATTTCATTGTTCTTGGTGTGGGAATTAATGTCAATACTCCCGGGTCAAAACTTCCCGAAAACGCGGCCAGCATCATGGAGGTATCGGGCAGAAAGACGGACCGTACGGCGCTTTTAAGGCGGGTTCTCGAGGAATTAGAGAACGCTTATTTTGTTTTCGCTGAAAAAGGGTTTCCTGCTTTTCTGAACGAGTCAAGGAGATTATCGCTGACCCTGGGCAGGGAGGTTTCGGTGGATATGCGTGGAAAGATCGTTTCTGGGGAGGCTTTCGACCTTGATGAAAGGGGGGCCCTTCTTGTCAGAACTCCCGACAAAAAAGTACATGTAATTTTTTCCGGGGACGTCTCCGGGGGAGCCGGTGGTAGTTAATATGAAGATACTGGTAGATGTCGGCAATACAAATACTTCTATAGCGTTTTCCGAGCGGGGCAGGATATTAAAGAAATTTTTCATTAAAAGCGCTAAAAAAGAAGTTGCCCCGCGCGCTCTTAAACGCCTTCTTGGGGAAGGTATATCAAAAGCGAGCGAAATAGTCGTTGTCCAGGTTGTTCCCGGGTTTTTCGAAATGTTGAGAAAAAATTTAGAAAAAGTTGCCGGGGGAGTACCACTCCGGCTTGTGGGCAGGGACATAACGGTGCCTATGGATATCAACTACCGGGATCCTTCCGAGGTGGGGCAGGACCGTCTTGTGACCGCTTACGGAGGGTTCCGCGTATACGGGGCTCCGCTTATCATGATAGATTTTGGGACCGCGGTCACTTTTGACTTTGTCGGTCCAGGAGGTTCGTATGAGGGAGGGTTTATATTTCCCGGTCTCAGGATAGCCCTTGAAGCTCTTTCTTCAAAGGCGGCGCTTCTTCCCAGGATACAGCTTTCGCCGACCGGGGAGATCCCGGGAAAGGACACTGAGAACAGCATGAATAGCGGAGTTTTGTACGGTTTTTCCGGCGCTTGCGACGGTATCATTGAAAAGTTGAAAGCCGGCATTTCCCCTGTGCCCAAAGTAATAGCTACGGGCGGTGACGCTTCGCTTATCGCCGGGCACACCGGGCAGATAGACGGTGTACACCCGGATATCGTTTTTGAATCTCTGGATATCCTGTCCGGGGCCGACCGGCCTTGACTTAAAAAGTCCCCAAAAAAATTCCAGAAACCCCTTGACAAAAAACCCAAAGTTTCTATAATGGTCTTTCGTTAGCACTCTCAAAGTTAGAGTGCTAACGGCCGGGGTTAAAAAAGGTGTAAAAAATAAGGAGGAGGAAAACATGAAAGTGAAACCACTGGGAGATAGGGTTCTTGTGGAAGTTCTTGACGCGGAAGAAGTGACCAAAGGGGGCATAGTTCTGCCTGACACCGCCAAAGAAAAACCGCAGCAGGGAAAGGTCGTGTCCGTAGGTAAAGGTAAGGTATCGGATGACGGCAAGGTCGTGGCTCCGGAGGTCAAGGAGGGCGACATCGTCCTTTATGGTAAATACTCTGGGACGGAGCTGAAGATAGACGAAAGAAATCTTTTGATGCTTAAGGAAGAGGATATCCTGGGGATACTGGCCTGAAGAAAAGGTCCGGTTTTAAGTTAAAAGCTGCTTAGCGTAATATCTAAGTTTTTTAAGGAGGAAAAAATGGCAAAACAACTACAATTCAGTGACGAGGCCCGTAAATCCATACTCATAGGTGTGGAAAAGCTGGCAGAGGCGGTAAAGGTGACATTGGGTCCCAAGGGCAGGAACGTGGTGATAGAGAAAAAGTTCGGTTCTCCGACTATAACCAAAGATGGGGTTACAGTAGCCAAAGAGATCGAGCTTGAGGACGCGGCTGAGAACCTCGGCGCGGAGATGGTGAAAGAAGTGGCTTCCAAGACCAGCGATGTGGCGGGCGACGGTACAACGACGGCAACGGTCCTCGCAGAGGCCATTTACCGGGAAGGCCTCAAAAATGTTACGGCTGGCGCCAATCCGATGCATCTCAAAAGAGGTATAGAGAAGGCCGTAGATCTTGTGGTAGAAGAGATCAAGAAGATATCCACTCCCATAAAGGAGAGGAAAGAGATAGCCCAGGTGGCGACAATAGCCGCCAACAGTGACAAGGTCATAGGCGACAGGATAGCCGAGGCCATGGACGCGGTCGGAAAAGACGGAGTTATAACCGTTGAAGAAGGCAAAACCTTTGACACAACGTTGAAACTGGTCGAGGGGATGCAGTTCGACCAGGGGTATCTCTCTCCTTACTTTGTTACCGATACGGAAAGGATGGAATGTTCCCTGGAGAATCCTTACATACTGCTTTTCGAGAAAAAGATCTCTGGCATGAAAAATCTTTTGCCTCTTCTCGAGAAAGTGGCTCAGTCGGGTAAGCCTCTGTTGATAATTTCAGAAGATACCGAAGGCGAAGCTCTTGCCACTTTGGTTGTCAACAAGATAAGAGGCACTTTTTCATGCTGCGCGGTTAAGGCTCCGGGGTATGGAGACAGAAGAAAAGCCATGCTGGGAGACATAGCTGTTCTTACCGGTGGCAAGGTCATCTCCGAGGATCTTGGGCTGAAGCTTGAGAACGTCAAGATCGAGGATCTTGGAAACGCCAAGAGGGTCACGATAGACAAGGAAAACACCACTATCGTCGAAGGTCTCGGCAAGAAAGAGGATGTCCAGGCGAGAATAGCTCAGATCAGGAGCGAGATCGAAAAAAGCGATTCCGATTACGATAAGGAAAAACTCCAGGAACGCCTGGCGAAACTGGCCGGGGGAGTGGCGATAATAAATGTCGGAGCCGCGACCGAAATAGAGATGAAGGAGAAGAAAGCCAGGATAGAGGATGCTCTTCACGCTACCAGGGCCGCTACGGAGGAAGGTATAGTTCCCGGCGGCGGAGTTGCGCTTCTCAGGGCAAGTGTAAAGGTAAAAGCCATGGAGGGTTCCGGAGATGAAAAGATAGGCATGGATATCGTTGCCAAAGCGCTTTTGGCCCCGGTAAACATGATAGCTTGCAACTCCGGTAAATCCGGCGAGGTTATTGTACAGAACCTTCTCGCGGAAAAGAAGGCCAAGATCGGATACGATGCCGAGAACGATGAGTTCACGGACATGGTGGAAGCGGGTATAATAGATCCCACCAAGGTGACAAGGAGCGCTTTGCAGAACGCGTCGAGCATAGCTTCTTTGATGTTGACAACGGAGGCTCTTGTGACGGAAAAACCGGAAAAGGACGCTCCCGCCATGCCGCCGGCAGGTATGGGAGGCATGGGAGGCGGAATGCCCGGGATGATGTAGTGGATAACTGATAGAGGGTACCGCCAGAGCGCTTCCCCGTCGGCCAGGACAAGGCCCGCGGGGAGGCGCTTTGTCTTTTAAAACCTTGACTTAAGCGTGTTTAGGGAGTAGAATCTTCATTGCTTCAGGGTAAGGCGTCGCCGCAGTTCACGCTGGGCGAATATTCCTTAGCCGGCGGTGTTTCCCGCAAGGGATCAGCCCGCGAGGCCCTTATAAAAAAGGGGCCTGAACCCGTGAGAATCGGGTGCCGACCGTATAGCCGGGATGGGAGAAGCCGAAATATCGGTGTGTTACGGTAAGGTCCCTGAAGAAAGAAGGGATCTTTTTTTTTCTAAAAAAGAGATCAGTTTCCAACAGAATATTTTATTATCGGAACGAGGCGGAGAGGTATATGAAAGTAAAACTGAGCCGGATCAGGGATGTTCTGTCCGACATACGAAAAGGCAAAATGGTCGTCGTCGTAGACGACCCGTCGCGGGAGAACGAGGGTGATCTTATAACTTCAGCTTCCAGAATAACGCCGGAAAAGGTTAATTTCATGGCCAGGTTCGGGAGAGGTCTTATATGTGTCCCTATGGACGAGAATGTCGCCGAAAACCTGGACCTTGGTATGATGTCCAATTCTCCCCAGGATCCGTACAAGACCGCTTGGGCGGTTTCTGTTGACGTAAAAAAAGGTGTTACTACCGGGATATCCGCTTCTGACCGGGCCAAAACTATAAAAGCGCTTTCGGATCCTTCATCAGTCCCTCAAGACTTTGTCAGGCCGGGGCATGTTTTTCCCTTGAGAAGCAGGAGCGGCGGAGTGCTGGTAAGGGCTGGCCATACCGAGGCCGGTGTGGACCTGATGAGGCTGGCGGGAGACAGGCCCGTAGCGGTCATATGCGAGATAATGAATGATGACGGTTCTATGGCCCGCATGTCTGATCTTGTGAAATTTACCGCAAGGCACAAGCTTAAGATGTGTACGATAGAGGACCTTATCGAATACCGCATGACCGAGGAAAAAATGATAGAGAAAGTCGCCGAAGTCAATATGCCCACACCTCACGGTGAGTTTAAACTTTTCGCGTACAGGTCAATGCTGGATGATTACCAGCATCTTGCTGTGGTAAAAGGCGATATTAGACGGGGAGAAGCGCTGGTCAGGGTGCATTCCCAATGTCTTACCGGAGATATCTTTCACTCGCTTCGATGCGATTGCGGGGAACAGCTTGATAAAGCCATGAAGATGATATCCGATGCCGGAAAGGGTGTCATACTGTACCTTTCGCAGGAGGGAAGAGGCATAGGCCTCTTGAACAAACTTAAGGCGTACGAACTTCAGGATAAGGGTTTTGATACGGTGGAAGCCAACGAGAAGCTGGGTTTCAATGACGATCTCCGGGATTACGGTATAGGGGCGCAGATATTGGCCGATCTCGGTCTTAAAAAAATACGTCTTTTGACCAATAATCCCCGCAAGATAGTCGGCCTCAGCGGGTACGGGTTAAAGGTCACGGAAAGGGTCCCGCTCGAAAGTACCCCCGGCGCCAGCAATAAACAATATCTCAAGACCAAAAAGAACAGAATGGGCCACAAACTGAAAAACGTTTAGAAAAACCCGAGGAGGTAAAGATGTCACAGGTCAGCGGAATTAAAGGAAGCATGGTCGCGAAAGGAAAGAAGTTCGGCATAATCGTGTCCCGTTTCAATGAGTTTGTATCGTCTAAACTGCTGGAAGGGGCTGAAGATACCCTGGTACGGCTTGGCGCCGGAAGTGATGACATATCGGTGGCCTGGGTACCCGGGGCATTCGAGCTGCCCATGGCGGCAAAGAGGATGGTATCCAGCGGTAAGTATGACGCGGTGATATGCCTTGGCGCCATAATCCGGGGGGAGACATCGCATTACGACCTTATAGCCGCGGAATCGGCCAAGGGAATAGCTTCCGTGGCCATGGAAGCCCAGATACCCTGCGTTTTCGGCGTTATAACAGCCGATAACCTGGACCAGGCAATAGACAGGGCGGGCACAAAAAGCGGCAACAAGGGAAGAGAAGCCGCTATGACAGCCGTGGAATTGTGTAACCTTTATCCGATGTTGTGATGTCCGCCGGACTATTGAAACGGCCCGAAAGGTAAGACAGAATGAGAAAACGCAGCATTGCCAGAGAAATAGCTCTCAAGATACTTTATGCCCGGGACCTGACCGGGGAGTCTGTGGAAGAGTCCGCCCGCAAGTTCTGGGAAAACGACACCATGGATATTGATGAAGTCCGATCATATGCCGACGAACTGGTTTCGGGCGTAGAGACAAACATGGAACGGATAGACGCTGTCATATCAAAGTATGCCGATAACTGGGAACTCGGCAGGATGGCGACGATCGACAGGAACGTGATGAGAGTAGCTGCGTTCGAGTTGATGTTTATGCAAGATATCCCTCCCAAGGTTGCCATAAACGAAGCCATAGAGATCGCTAAAAAATACGGGGATAAGGGTTCCGGCAAGTTTGTTAACGGTATTCTTGACCGCATAAAAGAGATCGAGCCCGTTAACCCCCGGGGAAAAAACAAAGATGATCAAGAATAAGGCGATGAGAAATAGAGCTGATCTTCACGTACACACTACCTTTTCTGATGGATGCCTCACTCCGGGCGAGGTCGTGGACAAAGCCCTGGAGATAGGTCTGGGCGCGGTAGCGATAACAGACCACGATTGTGTAGAAGGAGTTTTGCCGGCAATGGAAGCGGCGCGGGGCAAGGATATCGAGGTAGTGCCCGGCGTTGAGATATCCGCCGCGTCAGGGGATTTTGAGGTACATGTGCTGGGTTACTTCATTGATGTACAGGATCCGCGGCTGGCGGATACCCTGGGGAAAATGAAACGGAATAGGATAGAAAGGCTCAGGAATATAATCCATCTATTGAGGAAGGAAGGGATGGACGTCGATGAGTCAAAGGTACTGGGCGAAATAACCCAGGGTACGGTGGGGCGTATGCATATCGCCCGGATGATGGTAGAAAGCGGGTTTGTACGCAATATTCACGACGCTTTTGAAAATTATCTTGGAGACGGAAAACCCTGCGGACTTCGGCATGTAAGGCTTGACTTTACCAGGGCCATAGAGATGATCAGGGATTCGGGCGGTGTCCCGGTCATAGCTCATCCCGGCACCATGGGGAATGACGATCATTTTCAAGACTATGTCGCGGCGGGTCTGAGGGGAGTGGAGGCAAGCCATACAAAACATCGGTCCGGGGAAACGGACAGGTACATGGAAGCCGCCAGCAAGTACGGTCTTATAGTTACGGCGGGGTCAGATTGCCACGGCGCGGGACCGGGTAAAATACTCATGGGAAAGGTTACCTCGGACATCAGCACTGTGGATCTACTGCGCGAGGAAGCGCGCGGGATACGGATAAAAAGTGAAGAAAAACGTAGTGTCTGAAAAAGAACGCTTCATGGATATGGCTCTCGAACTTGCCGGGAAGGGACGGGGAAAAACACATCCCAACCCCATGGTGGGAGCGGTCATAGTATCGTCCGGGAAGGTAATAGGGCGGGGGTATCACAAAAGGGCGGGAATGCCGCACGCCGAAGCTGACGCGATAAGTTCTGCCAAGACCCCTCTTGAAGGCGCGGAGATGTTTGTTACTCTGGAGCCCTGTGACCATTATGGCCGGACCCCACCGTGTACCGACGCTATAATAGCGAGTGGGATAAAAAGGGTCCATGTCGCCATGAGAGACCCGAACCCCGTCAATTCGGGAAGGGGTATCAGAAAGCTCAGAAAAGCCGGGATAGAAGTTTATGTGGGGTCCCGTTCAAAGGAAGCCCGTTATCTTAACCGCGCTTACATAAAATTTGTCACTCGCGGAATACCTTACATAACGATAAAGACTGCCCAGTCTCTCGATGGAAAGATCGCGGCGTCTGACGGGAGTTCAAAGTGGGTCTCCTCGCCGGATTCCAGGAGATACGTCAAAAAAATGCGTTCAGAGGTTGACGCGGTAATGGTGGGAATAAACACGGTCTTAAAGGACGACCCTTTACTTTCAGGGGGAGGTGGGCTTTCCGGTAAACCTGTCAGGATCGTTCTTGATTCGCGCCTGCGCATAAGCGAAAGATCCCGGTTGATAAGAACTGCCGCTGATGCTCCCGTTATCGTGGTGACCACCCCGGCGGCGTCTCCTGATAAGATCAGGAAACTTTCCGGTAAAAAAGGTGTGGAAGTATTAGTTGTTGGAAGTTCCGGGGGTAGAGTATCCATCAAATCTTTTTTAAAAAAGATGGCCGAAAAAGGTATTGCCAGCATAATGTCAGAGTCGGGTGGGGAGCTTGCGGGAACTCTCATCGACGGCGGGTTTGTCGACGAGGTGGTTTTTTTTATAGCACCTGTCATACTGGGCGGCAGTCAGGTATCGGTAGCCGGGCGGGGAGCACCGTCGATAAAAAACGCTATCCCTCTTAAGGGGGTGAGTAGACAGGTTATGGGCCCGGATATGGTCTTTAGAGGTGTTATCGGGGGCAAATACCGTATTTAGAAAATGTTTACTGGCATAGTAGCTGAAATTGGGAAAGTAAGATCTGTCTCCAGAAAAGGGAACTCCCTTGTTCTTGAGATAGCGTGCGGAAAAACTCTTGAGGTCGCTTCACCGGGAGATAGCGTCGCTGTTAATGGTGTATGTCTTACAGTTACCCGCAAAGGTGGCGTTCTTTTGTTCGACGTGGTAGCTAATACCGCGTCGAAAACCAACCTGAACAGTTTAAGAAGAGGCGACAGCGTTAACCTTGAAAACGCTCTTAAACTCGGCGATGGCCTGAGCGGCCATATGGTCTCCGGGCACATAGACGGACAGCGCAGGGTTCTCAAGAGTATGGAGACCTCTCAGGGCCGGGTCCTGGATGTCGAAAAACTCACAGGAGACAGCGATCTTTTGATCCCGAAAGGGTCCGTAGCTCTGGACGGTGTTAGTCTAACCGTGGCGGAAGACCATCCTTTGTGGTTCAGGGTCTTTCTCATCCCTTACACTTTGAAGGATACCACTCTTCGGGAGAAGAGAGTAGGAGACCTGTTGAATGTCGAATATGACATGTTGGGAAAATATCAGTTAAAGAAAGAGCGTCCCAAAGGCCTTTCAATAAAAGATCTCATGGATAAGGGGTTTGCCTGATCTTAATGTTTGTTCATGTTGGGTAAAATTTAAAAAAAAGGGGGAATGCTAAATGAAAAAAATGATGATCCTGGGAATCCTGTCGGTATGTCTTGTCCTGGGCCCGTGTGTATCGCATGCCCAAACGGCGCCTACCAAGCTCGGAAGAGGAATAGCTAACACGCTAACCGGTGTCGTGGCCATACCCGTAACTATGGGGAGGGAAAGGGACAAGCACGGGATAATGGCGGGGATGACAACGGGACTCATAAAAGGTATAGGGTGGTTTGTTGTCCGCGAGCTTGTGGGAGTCTATGAGATACTTACGTTCCCTATACCTGTACCAGAAGGGTATAGGCCCATATTAGACGACCCGGAATACTTTTTTTAGGACCAGCGAGCGTTAGTTTAAGCTGGGCCGGTTTATTTGTGATTGACGTTCCATCGGCGCGGTGATATTATAGCGGCTGTTATTATGTTAACCTGAGATCGGGGCGTAGCGCAGTTTGGCCAGCGTGCCACGTTCGGGACGTGGAGGTCCTGGGTTCAAATCCCAGCGCCCCGACCACTTTTCTCAAGAGGTACCAGTCAAATGCATAGAAATACTTTTAATGATGATTTCGGCAGAATAAACCTTCTATATACGGGCAATGTCCAGGGTGTGGGATTCAGGTTCAGTTTTGAACGTATCGCCTCAGAATTGGGTGTTACGGGATTCGTAAAAAATCTACCCGACGGCAAAGTGGAGGCGGTTTGTGAAGGGTCTAAAAAAAACCTGGATGATCTTGTTAAAAGGGTCGCGGAGAGGATGTCAGGGTACATAAGTTCCTGTCGCGTGAACGGGGGCGATTTTTCGGGTGAATTCCCTGATTTCACAATATTGTCATGATCCAGCGAGGTGATGGAATGAAGAGTTTATTATTGCCGGTCCTAACAGTGCTTATTATCTCTTTTTCTCTGGGCGGCTGCGCGGATATAAAGTCGAAATTCATTCGGGAAAAGCCCGATGACGGCCTGGCCAGGACATACATACCTGTCAGGGAATATGATGTAAGGCCTAATATGGAACTCTACGCGAGGCGTTATATCTTCTGGAGGAACTGGCACAAGGAGTTCATGGATCTTGTACAGGATCCGAGGGAAACAAACCAGAAAAAATTTATCATGGCGCTGGATCAGACATATTCCAACCTTTATGATATGCGTAAAATGCTGGTAGATGAAATGGGCGACGAGTTACAGACGCTTATGGACGGAGTGCGCGAAGCCAGGGATTCTGTCCGGAGCGATCGGCTTACCCACGGGAACCGCATAAGGATAATGCGGCATATGGACATTCTTGGTCGAGAAATAAGGGATAGGTTCTCCGCGAAAAACGTGGCGGGAAAATTAAGGGATGATTTTAGAGAAGACTGACGGATTTTGTGTTGAGCGTTTCAGTGTGGGGCCTCTCCAAACCAACTGTTACCTGATATATGACACCGTATGTGGGGAGGGTGTTGTTATAGATCCCGGGTGGCGGGACGCCGCGATAACCCGGGGGATAAGAGATGCCGGGGTAAAGGTAAAGTATGTGATCAATACCCACGGCCATGCCGACCACGTTACAGGTAACAACCTTTTGGACGCTCCGGTACTTATTCATCGGCTTGACGGCAAAATGTCGGCCGATCCATCCAAAAACCTGCCTTTTTTTTCCGCCCCGCCGGCCGAGCTTTCCGCCCGGACTGGTACGCTGGATGACGGCGATGTTCTGGATGTAGGCAACTTAAAGCTCGAGGTGATCCATACTCCGGGACATACTCCCGGCGGGATATCAATAAAATGCCGCGACATGGTCTTTTCGGGGGACACTTTGTTTTTTGAGGGGATAGGGCGGACCGATCTCCCCGGAGGGGACCTGGAAACGATACTGCGGAGTATAAAAGAAAAACTTCTGTCTCTCCCGGACGACGTAAGGGTCTTTCCGGGGCATGGTCCGGAGACGACCATCCTGGACGCGAAACGGTTCATAAGAGAAGAGTTTTTTTGAGGGGTAAGCGTTATACCCGGGGAGCGCTTTGAGGGAACACGTCAAAAATTTCATTTATTTTCTGGAAGCCGAGAGGGGAGTGAGCGAGAATACAATAAAATCGTATTCGGCCGACCTGGCCAAACTGGAGAAGTTCCTTTCCCGCGGAAAAAAAGAACTGAACTCGGTCAGCAGGGAGGACATAGTTTCTTTCCTGTTGTACCTGAAAGATCTCGGGCTCAATTCTTCCACCATAGCGCGCAATCTCGCGGCCATAAAAACATTCTGGAAATTTCTGGTATCAGAACAGATAGTAAAAGAGAATGTGGCTTCTCTTGTCGAGTCCCCGAGGACATGGAAGACCATACCGGATGTCCTTACCCGGGAAGAGGTTGAAAGGCTGCTGGAAGCCCCCGGCGGCAAAAAACTGGCGGATCTCAGAGATAAAGCCATACTGGAGATAATGTACGCTTCGGGCCTCAGGGTATCTGAGGTAGCCGACCTCAAAAGGTCCGGGGTCAACATCGATGCGGGATTCGTCAAGTGTTACGGAAAAGGGGGGAAAGAGCGTATAGTCCCGTTCGGGAAAGCGGCGGGTGAGGCCATATCCCGGTATCTTGACAGGGGCGGCGCCGCTCTCGCGGCTAGTACGGGAGACCAGCATTTGTTTGTTTCAAAACTGGGCAGAAAAATATCACGGCAGAGTTTATGGAAGGTGATCCAGAAGTACGCTCTTCGATCCGGGATAAAAAAACATATCACTCCTCATACGCTTAGACATTCTTTCGCGACCCACTTGCTGGAAGGCGGAGCCGACCTGAGGGGTGTGCAGGAAATGCTGGGCCATTCGGACATTTCCACAACCCAGATATATACCCATGTGAACAGTGATAAACTTAAAAAAGTACATGAAACTTTTCACCCCAGGGGAACGTAGGATGGGAGGGGGTTCAGCAAGCGCCATATTCAGTCTTTTGGAAAAAGGGATCGTTCCCCGCCTCATGTGTTTGGTCGCGCGGATCGCGTCCGAGGGAGAGCGCATGGGGATGAGAGTATTTCTCGTTGGAGGCACCGTGAGGGACCTGCTGATGAGAAGGGATCTTGTCGATGTTGATATTGTGGTAGAGGGTGACGCTATATCCCTTGGCAGGTCTGTTTCTGAGTTGACCGGACGCCGTATCGTCGAGTATGGCAAGTTTGGAACATGCACTCTCCTCGCTCCCGAAAAAGGTGGTGGCTCCCGCGCTCCCGGTGAAATAAGGATAGATATGGCCACGGCCAGGGAAGAAACATACAGTTCTCCGGGGGCATACCCTGATGTACGCCCCGCCGGCATCAGGGAGGACCTTAAGAGAAGGGATTTTACGATAAACGCGATGGCTTTCGGTTTAGGCCGGGAAGAACACGGGCCTTTTATAGACCTTTACGGTGGGGTAGACGACATTGACAGGGGTATTATACGGGTGCTTCATGATAAAAGTTTTGTGGATGATCCTATCAGGATACTCAGGGCTGTCAGGTTCGAACAAAGGTTTTCTTTTCAAATAGAGCCCCTTACGGAAAAACTGATAAGAGAAGCCGCCTCCGCCGGGGCGCTGAGCACTACCAGGCCCTCCAGGGTTAGGGAAGAGGTGACTTTTATGGTTGCTGAAAACCTCCGGAAAGAGTGTTTTATCAGGTTGCGGGACCTTTTGGGCGATGATATGGCGGTTATCTGGAAAATTATTGGCGAAGAGGAGTTTTAACGCAATGGGCAGAGTTGACAGGGTGGCGGAATCTTTGAGAAGGGAGATATCCGTTATTATACAGAGTGAGGTCGATGATCCAGGCCTGAGCGGCGTGACCGTTACCAGGGTAAGTATTACCCGGGACCTGAAGAGCGCTCGTATCTATTGTGTTTTCCCGGAGGGGGAAAACACGGCTAAGTATCTGCTTGGCCGTCTGAAACGCGCTTCACGTTTCATTCGGAGTGTGCTGGCTTCAAGGATAGAGTTGAAATTCGTTCCCTCCCTGGCTTTTTTTGAGGATGAGGAACAAAGTCCCTGCTCTAGGATAGATCAGATATTCGAAAGGGTAGAAAAAGAACACGCTGAATTCCAGCGGACAAAAATGGAAGGAAAAGCGATGGATAAAGAAACCGTAAGGAAGATAATCGAGGTTTTTCAGAATAAGGATGATTTCTTAATAACCGCTCACGTCAACCCTGAGGGAGATTCGGTAGGCAGTCAGATAGCGCTTTCTCTGATGCTGGAAAAAATGGGAAAGAACGTAGTTGTCGTACAGCAGGACCCTGTTCCCGATAACCTGCGTTTTTTGCGGGGTTCCGGTTCCGTAATGCGTGAAGTCCCGGACGGTTTCAACGCTAGTGTGGTGGTCATGCTGGATTGCCCGGTAAAAGAACGTGTAGGGAAAGTCATGCGGGAGTTCAGCGGCGAAGAGCTGATAGTGAATATAGACCACCATGTGAGTAACGAATATTTCGGTGACATTAACTGGGTGGAATCCGGGATGAGTTCCGCGGGTGAGATGATATACTGTATTGCCGCCGAAATGGGATGGGACATCCCCGAGGATATGGCCGAAGCTCTGTACACCGCTATTTTGACCGATACCGGCATGTTCAATTATGAGAACACTTCCAAGGCCACGCATGAAGCCGCCGGTGATCTTATTTCCAGGGGCGCTGACCCTGTATCCATTCACAAAAAAATATACGAAAGCAAATCTCCCGGGGAGGTCCGGCTTCTGGGCAGAGTGCTTTCCACTCTCGAGCTTTTCGCCGACGGAAGGATCTCATGTATCAGTATGACGCGCCGAATGTGCAGGGATGAGGAAATAGACGTTCCGTCAACAGACGAATTTATAAACTTCCCCAGGTCGGTCAAAGGGGTTGAAATATCCGTGTTCTTTAAGGAGGATTCCAGTTTTGAGGGACGGGTGAACGTAAGCTTCAGGTCTACCGGCGGATATGATGTCAATTCGCTCGCCGCGAAATTCGGAGGGGGAGGTCATCCTAAAGCCGCGGGATGTGTAATAGAAGGGACATTAGAAAAAGCCAGGGACCTGGTTATATCGGCGGCCGCGGATATCCTGGAAAAGAATGGGAGCTGAAGCTATGGTATCCGGGAGGGCCAAGGACGATGTTTCAGGCATCCTCGTCGTAGATAAGGAAACCGGCATGACAAGCCATGACGTTGTGGATCTTGTAAGGCGGCGTTTTGGCGTAAAAAAAGCGGGGCACGCCGGCACCCTTGACCCCGCCGCGACGGGCGTACTGGTGATACTTATAGGATCGGCGACAAGACTTTCGCAAAAGTTGTCCGGGCAAGATAAAAGTTACCGCGCGGTAATGAAGCTGGGGGAACGCACGGATAGCGGAGATTCCGAGGGAAAAATTATCGCCGAGAAGGAAGTGTCCGTAGACGCGGAGCGCGTGCGGAAGGTAGTGGAAAGTTTCAGGGGAGATATAGAACAGATCCCTCCAATGTTCTCGGCCAAGAAAATAAAAGGCAAAAAACTGTACCAGCTGGCCCGCAAGGGAGCGGTAGTTGAAAGACCCCCGGTCAAGGTAACTATAAATGACATCGGTGTGACGGAGGCCGCTCTTCCCGAGGTGGAGTTCTACGTTGATTGCGGTAAAGGGACCTACATAAGGCAGCTTGCCGACGATATAGGCGAAAAACTGGGATGCGGGGCCCATCTTACGGGTCTACGGCGCATATCAAGCGGAAACTTTCACGTGCGAGACGCGGTGTCGGTCACTGAACTTTCAAGTATGAGCAGGGAGCGTTTTTATGAAAGTGTTACGGGGATACAGGAAAGCCCGTGAAAAGCTCATCGACCCGGTTATCGCGATAGGCATTTTTGACGGTGTCCACCTGGGACACAGAAAAGTTATACGCCGCATGATGGGATCACCCGGGTCAGGGGATAGGGTGATACTTACTTTTGATCCCCATCCTGACACGGTTTTAACCCCCGGTAAGCCACTTCCCCGCATAATGTCCCTTTCACACCGCCTGAATATTTTCCAAAAAATTGGCATTGACGCCGTGATTGTGGTAAGTTTTTCAAAGTATATAGCGGGGATGTCGCCGGAAAACTTCATGGAAAGAGTGGTTGTCAGGGGAGCGGGATGCCGGCGGGTTTACGTGGGAGACAATTTTGTTCTTGGTAAGGGCGGCAAAGGGGATACGGGGCGCCTCAGCGAGATAGGGAAAAAGGCGGGAGTAGATATCTGTATAGTGCCCTCTCTCAAGATGGGAGGGAAGATAATAAGCAGTACGCGTGTAAGGAAACTTGTGGCCGGAGGAGACATAAGCGAAGCCGAAAAACTTCTCGGCCGTCCTGTTTCGGTATTGGGTACAGTGGTCCCGGGAGAAAGTATAGGCAGACGTATGGGGGTCCCGACCGCCAACCTGGACCCGCATCATGAGGTAATCCCTCCCGTGGGAGTTTATGCCGTAAAAGTGGATATTGATGGCGGAATGTTTTCCGGAGCCCTTAATATCGGTCACAAGCCCACGTTTTACGGGAGAGATCACAAAAGAAAAGAACCTTCGATAGAGGTACACATAATGGATTTTGACGGTGACCTTTACGGTAGGGACATAGAGGTCCTTTTTATAAACAAGATACGCGATGAAAAGTGTTTCAGCGGCAGCCGGCAGCTCGCCTCGCAGATTGAAAAAGATATCAGCGCTGTCCGTTGCCTTGAAAAGACGATGTAGACGTCCGGTGCTATTTGTAGAGTCGCTCAAAAAGCGGTTTCGGCTCACCACAGAGCACGGGACTGTGAGGATGCTCTCCATTTTATTTGCAGAGTTAAAGAAAATGATGAGTTAACACAATTCGGGCAGCTATGGCAGATCTTACCAAAGAACAGATCAAGTTTATAGTATCACATCGTAGGAAAAAGACAGCGAGACAGATAGCCAAAGCTCTCGATGTCTCGCGTTCCGATGTTGAAAAAGTTCTCAGTGATCCCGGAGCTTTCCGTACCGAGACCGGGCACGGCAGTTTCTCCCTTGGAAATCTTTTCAAGGATCATCCTTTTGCCATGAGATCCGCTGTTTTCTTTATTCTCCTGTTGCTGGTGGCGGTAGCGCTTTTTGTTCGAAGAGATGTCTACCTTATGCCTCATTTGCGCGGGGATCAGCGTTTTTATCTCGGGACCGCTATGAAACTGGACAGAGACGGCATAAAGGGGTATTCTCTTCGAGGTATAGACATAAAACAGAAGGACGCCTTTTTTGCTTATTTCGACCACTCCCGCCCGGGGGACAGGGGCAGCATCCTTCGGAATCTAAGTATGGGTGAAGGGGTACATTACTATGATATGCCTGTCCTGACCACGCCGCCTCTTTTCAGTTACGCCTTGATGTTTTCTTACAGGATGTTTTCTCAGGAAGATAAATTCACTATCCCGAATGTGAAATGGGAGCCGGGGAACGATCTTTACACGGCAAAGCAGTATGCCGGAAAACAGTTTTATGCCGTAATAGTGCCTCTTTTTTTCAGCATGCTGTTAATCTTGACGGTATTTTTTCTGGGTAAACATCTTTTCGGGGTTGAAGCCGGCATATGGGCCGCTTTTCTTCTTACGATATGTCCCACTGATATACTTACTTCGCAGAAGGTCTGGGCGGATGACATGACGGCTTTTTTTGTAGCGCTTGCGCTACTGCTGTTCCTGAAGGCCCGAAAACATAAAAGTATGATACTGTCTGTCCTGGCCGGATGCAGCGCGGGATTGGGAGCGACTACAAAAGCAACGGGCGGTTTCGTAGTTTTTGTGATAGTGTTGTTCCATATCTGGACACAAAGGGAAAATATCCTTAAAGGACGCGTATTTCCGGTATTGTTTGATAAAAATGTCCTGCTTTTTCTTATTGCGGGTCTTGTCACAATAACCCCCTGGTACGGCCTTATAACAAGGACTTACGGCGCCCCATGGTACATGAGAGAGGCGGGCCTCATAGAAACGGACGCGCCGTGGTTTGTCCTGATCCGTGCACGGCCGTGGTTCCTGTATCTGGTCAACATCCCGGCGCAGACACCGTTGCTCTTTCTGGGGTATCTTGTTTTGCTCGATCTCTTCGCGGGAAAGAAAGCCAGAGACGGGGAGGTGTTGGTATTCCTGTGGTTTGTTCTATATCTTTTCCTCCTCAGGAAGACCCGTGAAGAAAGGTACATGCTTCCGGCTATTCCCGCTTTGGCGATGGCTTCC
>SLID01000006.1 GCA_007135805.1 Candidatus Omnitrophota bacterium
GATATTCCCGAATTTCACACGTTTTGGTGACACGGGCCTACGGCGCGTTGAAAGATCAATTTCACGCGGAAAAAGTACAAATTTACCTAAGGCGATAACAAGCCCTTCGTAAATAGTTGCTTCCGGGGATATTTTCATTTTATGGGATCGCTTCGTCGCCCCCTTTGGGGACTCCTCGCGAAGACGGCGTTGGGGTAGTAGAGTTGTTACCGCGATGATGGCGTTGGGATCTACTCTGGGTAGTAGAGTAGTTACCGCGATGATGGCGTTGGGATCTACTCTGGGTAGTAGAGTAGTTACCGCGATGATGGCGTTCGGATCTACTCCGGGTAGTAGAGTTGTTAGCGCGAAGACGGCGTAGGGGTAGTAGAGTTGTTGCCGCGAAGGCGGTGTCGGTATCTATTGCCATTATTGATGTGTAACTTGAGGCCTCCCCTTTTGTTAATTATAAAAAAGCTAGAAAAAGCAGTTTGTTTTATGCTAGATTTAGTGTATACTATCTAAAGAGAGAGGAGAGGTGGCCTTTTAGACCTTACCCATTAGCAACTGACAGCTGGGGGAAGGTTTTTTTAGAAACTCATTTGTTAGGCCTTTAAAAACCAAGAAAAAAGGTTTCAGTATGCAAAAGCATAGAACGGCGTCGGATATAGTCTTCATAGTAATAGTAAAACCCGCAAGGCGTGTTATTGGTCTTATGGTCGCGTTGGTTTTCCTGGTTGTTACTCTCGCGTCCGATATAAGCCTTGGAATGGAAACTTTTTCACTTCAGTCCACCCATGCGGAACAAATAAATTATTCTTCCTTGGGAGCCGATTCACTTTATGCCGGACTCTTTGATATCCCTTCGCGTCTTGGCGCCGTCAAGGCCCGTGAAATTTTTCCGGGAGAGGGAAAAAAGGTCATACATATTCAGGACGCCCATTGTAATTATGCATGTCAGAAAACCATAGCCGAGCTTATAGCGCATATGAGCCGCGAGTACGGCATCCGAACGGTTAATCTGGAGGGCGGATCCGGCGAATACGACCTCTCTGTTTTTACTGGAATAGAAGATACTGATCTTCGGAGCAGGGTTTCAGATTATTTTGTAAAAGAGGGGATACTTAACGGGGCCGAATACTACGCCGCGAATTATCCCGACCGGACAGAACTCTGGGGTATCGAGGATGTAGAACTTTATCTGGCCAATCTTGATTCTTACAGAGGTACTCTTACGTATCAGGGTGAGATTCAAGCGAGTTTTAGATCTCTGAGCCGTCACCTGCGACTCATCAAGGAAAGAGTATATTCCGATCAACTCATGGAAATGGATGAGAGATTTTCCGGTTTCAAGTCCGGGCAAATAGATATGAGGGATTATCTGGCCTTTTTGTTCGATATCTCCGCAAAGCAGGGTTTCGACGCCCGAAAATACGCTAATGTTTATCTCCTTAGCCGGGCTATGAAGATGGAAGAAGGTATTGACTTTCGTCAGGCGAATGTCGAGCGGAGTATTTTGATAGACCGGATAAGTAAACGCCTGCCCCTAAGGAAGATGGATGATCTGGCGATGAAAACACTGCGGTTTCGGTCCGGAGAAATGTCACAAAAGGATTTTTACTGGTACCTTGCCGGTTTGGCGGGAAGAGTGGGGCTTTCGATCAGTGATTACGGGGAACTCGAAAAGTTCACAGTTTATGTATCCCTTTATGACGCGGTCAATAAGTCCCGGGTTATGTCTGAACTGAACGCTCTGGAAGAAGAATTGAAGTTGTTTTTCTTTGAAAATGAAGAACAGAAAGAGCTGAGCGCTATTTCCCGTGACATGACGCTTCTTGAAAATATGTTCAAGATACGTCTTACCAGGGAAGATTACACGTATTACCGGGATAATGAAAGAAATTTTTCCTCGTCCAGGATATTAGCTTTTATGGAAAGGGAAGCTCCTTCCCATCGGCTGGAACCCATGATCGTCGCCGGAGTTAAGACTCTGGACGCCCATCGCGAAAAGATGGCCGCTTTTTACGAGTACTCTTTCAAAAGGGATAGGGCTTTTGTGGAGAACCTGAGGTTCGACGAGCCTGTGACCCAAGGGGGGAATAGCTACGCGATACTCGTTACGGGAGGGTTCCACTCCGAGAATCTGTACAAGCTTTTCAGGGAGAATGGGGTGTCGTACGTTTCCATAATGCCTGAGTTTGAAGGCGGTAAAGATAGTGATAACCCGTACTTCAGGCTTTTGGCGGGCGAAAATCCCGAAGTTCTGGATGTTTTCAGTAGGGACTCGGGAGCTGAAAGGTCCGCCCTGGCGCTTTTCGGATTTTTCTGTAAGGATACTTCAGCTTTTGTCAAAGGCGAAACGGCGGTAAACGGGGTTAAAACGTGGGTGAAGTTAGTTGAAGCGGTTTTTTCAACGCCGCTTCCAGAAAATGAAGGTATTACAGTTGAAGGCCCGGGCGGGGTCGTGTATACGGTGCTCCGGGACGCGGGTGACATTTTTCATCCCGCTGACAGCATCAGCCTTGATATCGAAGGAAAGAGGGTACTTGTTACCAGGTTGGCACACGGGATAGACAGGGATGAAACTTCTCCTGGTCCTCGAGATACGGAGGATATAAATTTGGCCGCGGGGTCCGCTCTAAAGGCGCGGCATAGGGAGGTAGACAATTACATACGCCTTAATCTTCCCGCAGAGCTTAGAATAAATTTGCTTCAGGGAAAAGATACGCTTGAGAGAAGGCTGGATAAGCTCACCCGGCTTGTCGATGAAGGTAAGGTCTTGACGAGGCAAACACCTCTTGGCAGAGATGTCTATCTGGTCCCCATCAAGGGCCTTTTCAACTCTTGCGGGCAGTTCGGGCATATAGGTTTGGGCAGGGCTTATGGTAGGCCCGTTATATGGATAGACGAGGACTACAAGGACAATGAAACCGTTATCGGACATGAGCTCGAGGAGATCGACAGGTGGGAGGATCACCGGTTGAGTTTGAAGGTCAGCGAAGATTTTATAGAGAAACTTAAAATTTTCCTTAAAGAGGGATTGTTCTCGGGCAGGTTAAGAGAGAAAGACGTCCTGGAGGCCGAAAAGCTTTTCGGACCCCAAAGCGTCGGAAAGGTTTTTGCCCCTGAGATGATGCGGTGGTGGATAAAATTGAACCTGGACCAGGCGCGGGAATTGGCCGAAAAGTGGCATGATGAGAATGTCTTCCGTCTTGAGACATTGTTCCAGGAGAGTGGCGTAAACGCCCAGATACCCAGGCTTGAGGGGTTACTTCTGGGACTCAAAGCGCTGTTTTCGCCGGAAAAGTTTGAAAAGTTTATAGAAGCGTTGTCCGAACTGCCTTCGCTGGAGAAAACTGGTCTTGATAAATACAGGTTTGACGAGGGTAAATTACTTGGTGTCTTGTCGGAGATAGGGGTGGATGTTATTTCCGGACCTGCCGCTCCGGCCGCGCTTTATGGAGGTCGGATAAAACTTTCCCTGGATTTCGCGGAAGAAATGAGTGATGACGAGATGCTGTTCATTATGGGGCATGAGATAGGACATGAGCTGGCCGGTATCCTGATACCCGAATTAGACAACGGCCTCGCCCGGTTCATTCAGGCGTATGGATTGATGAGAGACAAGGGCTCCGGCGTTCTTCCTTCTTTGGCCGGCATACCGGCTGAGACGCTTTTACGGACATTGGCTCCCCTGTTTGAAGGGACGATCCAGGATGTTGAGGACATCCTCAACGCTCGGGAACTTTTGGCCGATGAGATAGGCCTTTTTCTGGTCCGGGACCTTTTATCCGACGGTTTCAAGTCGCCGCTCAAAGAGAATATTGAAAAGCTGTTCAAAAAGATAGAGGCATTCCAGGAACGTCAGGTAGTTCCGCGGACGCCTCTTCCTTTTCACCTCAACACTCATCCCGGCTACGGGGTCCGCGCCGCGAGTCTCGCGTTTAATGCCGGCCTCGTTATGGGTGCCGCGGCCGCTGAAAAGGTCGAAAAGACCGCGCGGGAGGATGTCGCAAAAGGCTCTATAGAGCTGGAAAAATATTCTTATGGAAGCGCGCCCGCCTTTTCCCGAGAGGCTCTTACCGGCATCTTTAGCGATCTTTTTACCGTAGATATAGTTCCGGATACCGATATAAATCTTGCCGCCGGACCGCCGTCTTCAATGTCCCCGGGAAGCGAAGATTCTCGATATGTATATGCTTTTTTCAACAAGATCAGGGGGGCTTTGGTCGACATCGCGATAAGTGAGGAAAATTTCTGGAAAGACAAAAGTCCTCAATTTTACTCAAGAGAGGATTACGAGGCCTTGCCCATAAGGGTACCGGAGAGCGTGTTCAGCGGTTTACATATCTCGAGCGTAATAAGCGCGAGGGCGGCTCAGGATAATATAGGCCGGGGAGACCGTGTTCTTGTCCTGGGAACCGGTATGGGGCTTGAAGCTTATATCGCGGTGGAAAAAGGTGCTCATGTAGACGCGGTGGACATAAATCCGGATTCTCTTGATGCCACCCAAGAACTTTGCTCCGGGATAACATCCCCGGATAAGGGTACTTTACGGACATTCGTATACGATATTATGCCCGGCGGATCGCGTGAAAAGGAACTTGCCGACGCGTACGACGTAATAATTTTTAACATGCCCCACTATAACGAATTCGGAGATGTCGGAGAAAAGGGTTTTTCCGCGACGGAAGACCCGGGCGGTATGCTTCTTGGACCTACGGCGGAAATAGTTAAAAAATGTCTTGCCCCCGGCGGCAGGGCCCTTTTGGTGAATTCCGAGAGAGAAAATGTTCGTAAGATAATTGAAGAGGGAACGGGGTTGATGGTCTTTCCGGAACCCTTTTATGGTGAAGATCCGTCGATGCTCTATGTCGCGGAGAAAAGAAAAGACGGGATACTGCAAGACCTCATGAGGTTGCTGGATATTGATATCAGGCACAATTTTGGTATAAGGAAACAGCTTGTGTCGCTGGCGGACCTTATCCGGGAAAAACAGATCGCTTCCCGGGGTGCTGAAGTACCCGAAATACGGGCCGAAGACCTGAAAAAGCTCAATATTCCCGATGTTATGGAGAAGATCAGGATGTTTAAAATAAGCGGGAAAGTTCTTGGTATGCTCGGCATGGGAGGCGCGGGTCCTGTCGACATTATGACGATGCCGCTTTCCCGTATAGCTGAAGAAGCGTCCCGGCTTAGGGATGATATGCCGAGTTTGGCGCGCTTTGCCCTCGAGCTTGAGAGAGCCGGAAGAAAAGAAGGTCTGGATGTCATAAGAAAGACGTTGTCTAGTGAAAGTCCGTCACTTGTCGGCGCTTTTGAGCGGTTTTTAATTTACGCGGAACTTGAAGACGCGTTTGGTGAATTTTTCGGGGATTTTTTCGACTTTTTGCGTGATATAAACAGTACCGATGCCGGGAAGGTTTTACCTGAGGACATCATTTTACCCGAGATAGCCCGGACTTTACATATGTTGCGCGAAGATCTTGAGCTTGACCGGCATATCGGGGATTCCGCTGAATTGCGGCGTATCAAGTATGAGGTTGTGCAGTCGGCGCTTACGTTTCATGACAGGAGAGGTGTTCCGTTATTTTCCATGGAAGGTACTCCTGTAGCGGCCGGAGCTGATATGCGCATCGATCCGGCGCAGCTGCATCCGCTTGACGCTGTGACAGGTCTAAGGGAAGCGATATCCTTCATCAGCAGGGGAGAACATCCCTTGTTCACTCTTGAACGTATTTGGAGCGAGGAGCCTCCGGAGCGGCTTCCCGCTATTCTGGCCGGAGGAGTTTATTATATACTTAGGAAAAAGCTTGATGAACGCGCCGCGAAAAGTGAGGGAGTCAGCATAGAAGTTGTCAAAGCGCTTTTAGATCTGAAAACAGCTGTTGCCGGGCGTATACACGCGGACAATGTGCTGGAAATCGTCGGATCGGTGAAGGCATTGCCCTACGCTGATCTTATACTTGTAAGGCAGGGTATAGACAGCATACAGGAGAAAATGGGCGGACGGACCGGAAGTCTGGAGGAAAAATACCAGAGACTCGCCTCATATATGTCCAGCCAGGCTTCTCTGATCAGGGAAGTGGCGGATACACACGCCCGGGGAGTCCTGCGCTGGGTCACTGTCGGGGATACTGATGAGACGTTGATGCCGGTGCTTGAAAGGTTGGGCGTGAGGGGCATCACTGGGAAAAAACTCGCGTCGGCGCTTGCGGCTTTCACCTGGATAGAAGGTTCGAGTCATTATCCTTATAATTATGGTGAGAATGAGGAAAAGATACAGGCTTGGCTTGCTGAGGGCAGCTTTTCCGACATGGAAAGCGGCGTTCGTGATGATATGCTTAAAGTGATATGCGCTGTTTATTACGACAGAACAGGTGAGGCGCGTCCGGATTTCGCTATGGCAAGCGTTCTGGGCGACCTTGCGGCGAGTATGCTGCCGGGGGGGTACAGCCGGTGGATGAGTTTCGGGGTGGAAAAAGTTCCGGACTATGTAAGTAGTTTTTATTCTTCCTGGGTTTCCGGCTCCGCGGCTCAACATCTGGCGCGGAGTTTGAAAAGTTCCCATGGCCGTGTCAAGGAGGACAGCGTGCGCGCCAATATCCGTTATATGGCCGTCAAGGCGGACGCCGTGCGCAGGGCCATCCGCGATGAAGACCTTAATACTTTAAAAGATGAACTTGAGGAAATACTTACGCACGAGTGGGAACCGTCAAATCTCATTAATCTGGCAAGCAGCGCGAGAAGCGGGGCGGCTGATCTTCTTGACAGTATAGACAGGGCGGAAGAGAAAGATATCGACTGGGAAAATACGCGCCGTCAAGTAGAAGGAGCGCGGCCAGTATACGACATTGACTTCTGGGTTTCCGGGCCCGGCGCCGAGTTTCACCGGGAAAAAGATGAAACGGACGGTACAGAAACTCCCGGTGGTCTTATAGGTAAGGTTCGGGCCCAGGTTGATGGCCGGACCACGGTACTGACCGGCGGGTTTAAGGTAGCTTCGGAAGAGACTGGTATCAGGGTGTCGCATGAAAATATGCCGGAGCCTGTATTTATCGCGAAGGTGGATGAAATTTCCGGTACGGACGCCTCCGACCTGAAAAAAACCGTCATGGATCTTTTTGCAGTACCAGGAAGCGGGAAATTCCTGAACGGTCATGACAGCGAGCTGGCCGCGGGCATAAAGGCAAAGCTTGTGGGTATTCAAAGAATAGTCCTTATTGAGAGGCACCCCGAGATAATGGGAATCTTCAGCGATGACGCGCTTTACATAAGTAAGGATCTTATCGGTAATGAGATGGCGCTTATACATGAACTCGGCGAGAGTCTTGCCGGGGAGTTTCTTGAAGGGTATCTAAAGGGGCGGGTAGCGGGAATCGAAGCTTTGAACATGCACACATACATGAGAGGCGCGGGAAAAGACGTACATATCGCTTACGGTATGCTGGATGATCCGGAAGCCATAACCGCCTCAGGCGGAGCGGAGGGGCTCATTGACGCGATAAACAGCAAAATGGCCGAAGGTGTTACAAAAAGGGACGCGATGACGCCCGCGGAGGAAGCGCTGATAAAACTTAACTTTAAGGCGTCTTCGGCGTCAGAAGTCCCCGAAAGGGATCGGGCGAGACGTTTTCTCTACGGCTTTCAGGATCGGCTTGACCCTGGCGGGAACGTAAGACTTTCCAAACACATAGATCTCATTCTGCGCGGCATGAACAGGAAGGTTCTCAATATAATGTTGATACCTTCATATGACATTACCTCGGGATCAACCCAGACCTCTAATGGCAGGCGGGCTGCCAGGAAACTTTTCAGGAAGTTCGGCACAGACACTCTGGTTTCGAATTTTAATTCCGATGAGGATGTTTTAGAGAAACTTGAAGCCGCCGTGCGAGAGGCCAAAAATGCCGCTAAAGATTCCCGGGAAGAGCTTTATCCTAAAATATTCGTCAATTGCGTAAGCCTTGAACAGAGACGGAACATAGTTGAACCTTATCTGGAAGGGCTGTCCCGCGAAGTCCGCGACATGGTGGTGGTAAACCACGAGCATATCACCGATCCCGGTACGACAAGGATAGATGAAGTAGCTACAATAATGGTGGGTACGGCAATATTGAACGATCACAGGCTGAGCGTGGATTTCGGACTGCCCAAGGAAGCGCTTTTTGAAAGCAGACGCAATATGCTTACCGCCTTCTCCCGCGCCGGAATAATAGACGCCGAAGGTGAGGATCTGAACGACGCGGGGGTTCTTGACAACATAATGAAAGAGATATATCAGGGTCTGAGATCGTTAAGGATAAACAGGATCAACTGGGAAGAGATACGCGATTATCAGGACTCGATGCGTCTTATCCTGCAGTCCGTGTAAAATAAAGGGGTCACACCTATTTTTGATTCCTTTAATACAATATTGTTTTCGAACCGCCCCTTTCAAATAAAGGGGTCACACCTATTTTTGATTCCTTTAATACAATATTGTTTTCGAACCGCCCCTTCGGGGCCGTAAAAGTTGGCTCGTTATTCAGGGGAACGCCGTGACGAGCGAACTTTCACTCGGTTAAAGAGGTTTCGAAGGTCACGTGACAGCTCCCGGTGTCTGTGAGGCGCGGGCCTTGCCACATGGTTTATTGCTTGGTTTTATGTTTGGCGGCTGGAACCAGGTGACGGCGACGCGTTTACTCTGGTGGGGTTGGAAAAACAACGTGGCCGTGACGTCTTATCAATAAAAAGCCAGCACCTTCCTTACACTACTTTCCGGCAAGCAAGCTTTTGTAGCCCGGGCGGTTTGTGCTATAATATCTTTCGTAGTTATTCAAAGCTGGAAACGCTAATAGATATGCCGAAGGAGCGAAAAATATGGCAGGAAGAAATATATACATGGACAACAACGCTACCACTCCTCTTCATCCGGATGTACGCGAAGCGATGTCAGAGGTTTTGGATATTTACGGTAATCCGTCGAGTCTTCACTGGTTCGGAAGAAAAGCCAAAAACATGATCGAGACGTCCAGGGCTCGGGTAGCCGATCTGATAGGGGCTTCACCGGACGAATTGATATTTGTGGGCAGCGGGTCCGAAGCCAACAATACGGTACTTTCGATATTCGCCTGCCATCCGAAAGGATGTGACGGCTGCCGCCAGGGTAGGAACGGCATAGTGACCACGTCAATAGAGCATCCGTGCGTGATAGAAACCTCGAAATGCCTTGAGATAAAGGGTACGCCTGTCAAATATGTCAAAGTGGATCGTTATGGCAAGGTAGATATGGAGGATCTTGAAAATTCCATCGATGATGGGACCGGTCTGGTTTCCGTAATGATGGCGAACAACGAATTAGGTACTATACAGGATGTTAAGGCCATAGCGCGGATGGTTCACGAAAAGGGAGCTCTTTTCCACACAGACGCGGTTCAGGCCGTGGGGAAGATCCCCGTAGATGTGCGTGATATTGACGCGGACTTTCTGACCATGTCCGGACACAAGGTATACGGCCCGAAGGGGATAGGTGCTTTGTATGTCAAAAAAGGGGTGCCGTTCTGCCCGATGATAAGAGGCGGACATCAGGAAATGGGAAGAAGGGCCGGGACGGAGAACACCATAGGAATAGTTGGTATGGGCAAAGCTTTTGAAATGAGGTTTATTGAGATGGAATCCGAAGAGAAACGTCTTATGGAACTCAAAACAAATATCATAAGGGGTATTGAACGCGATATTCCGGACGTTACCTTTAACGGTCATCCGGAAGATTGCCTGCCCGGAACGCTTAATGTGTCTTTTGGGGGCGCCGAAGGCGAGTCGGTACTGCTCGCGCTTGACCTTGAGGGTATATCGGTATCCACGGGGTCGGCTTGCGCCTCGGGGTCTCTCGACCCGTCCCACGTACTTCTGGCAACGGGGTTGGATATTGCTTTAGCCCACGATTCAATAAGAATAAGCCTCGGAAGAGAGAACACGGAACAGGATGTCGAGAGGTTGATGGAAGTTCTTCCCGGAATAGTTGACAGGATAAGGAGTATATCCACGGCGTACGAAAAAAAAGCGCTATAGCCGCTGCATCATACGGGCAAGGCGCGCGGGTTTCTTAAAGTGTAAATAACCGAGATCAGATCTCACTGAAAGGCGGAAAGATATGGATTGGGCATATACGGATAAGGTCAAGGATCACTTCATGAACCCCCGGAATATCCTTGAGGACGAATCTGCGTACGAATATGACGGTAAGGGGCTTGTAGGGAATATCAAGTGCGGGGATCAGATGATGATGCTGATAAAAGTCGACCCTTCGACCGGCGTCATTACGGATTGTAAATGGAAGACCTACGGATGCGCGAGCGCCATCGCTTCCACCTCGATTCTTTCCGAGATGGTAATAGGGATGAAACTTGAGGACGCTTACCGCATCTCTCCCTCGGAAATAACCGATAAACTCGGGGAGCTACCGGAACATAAAATACACTGTTCCGTTCTCGGCGACAAAGCTTTGAGAGAAGCTATCAACGACTATTACAGGAAAAACGGTAAGGAGGATCTCGTCAGGGAGGAAAAGGCCCGCGTTGTCTGCCAGTGCATGAGCGTTACCGATCTTGAGATAGAGCAGGCTGTTCTCGAGGGGGCCAGGACCTATCTTGAACTGCAGGAACACACAAAGCTGGGCACTGTATGCGGCCAGTGCGGGGAAGAGGCCCGGAAGCTCCTGGGAGAGTATATTACCCGGCATTTTGGACGCGAGGCTGCTGATAGTATCCCTGGGGAGGATAACTCATGAACCGGGGAAATCACTCAAGTCGCTTGACAAATGAGAGTAAAATGGTATCATTATAAGCATAAGCGCGGTTAGTTTTCCGGCCAGTTCTTTTTAAACGAGAGGAAAAACAAGAAAGGAGGCGGTATGAAAGTCACTGTAAGGTACATGCTGCGTCCGGTAGCCCACTGCAAAGAAGGCTGCTGTACGCGGTCCCGGGCAAGACTTTAAACTGCCCCGGTTCCGTTTCGGCGCGCGGAAGGTGAGCGCGCCGAAACGGAGGGTTTTAAAGCGAGAAGTACGAACCCGGCAGGGGAGTGCATGATAAAAAAGTAAAGGGGGGCATGATGGAAAAATACGTATGTAAAGTTTGCGGGTACATATATGACCCGGCGGAGAACGAAAATGTGGCTTTCGACGACCTTCCGGAAGACTGGGTATGTCCTGAGTGCGGTGTAGGAAAGGACCAGTTCGAAGCACAGTAAGGTCCACCGACGGCTGTTGAAGGAGTTTCGGTCTGGGGCGCGAAGAGCGGATAAAAAAAAGGGGTGAGAGATATGATAAGCGGCAAGATGGCTGAAGGGCTGACAATGCAGGCGAACAGGGAGATATATTCGGGGTATTTTTATCTGGCGATGGCTTCTTACGCCCAGGATATAGGGCTTTCGGGGGTAGCTAACTGGTTCAATGGCCAGATGCGAGAGGAACTGTCTCACGCCGGGAAGTTATATGGGTATTTACAGCAGCATGGTGTGAGGGTCATGTTGCTTGATATCGAGAAACCGCCGCAGGATTTTTCCTCGGTTACGGACCTTTTTGAAAGGACGCTTGAACACGAAAAAAAGGTAACCGCTATGATAAATGACCTTGTGATCATGGCGGCGGAGGAGAAAGACAAGGCCACGGAGATTATGCTTCAGTGGTTTGTTACGGAACAGGTCGAGGAAGAAGCGAGCGTCGCGGAAATACTCCAGAAACTTAACTTGTTCGGGGAGAAAGGGGACGCTCTTTTAATGATAGACAAAGAGCTCGGCCAGAGGACGTCGGCCCCGGACGCGTGAAGGTAAGGCGATGAAAAAAACAGCTGTCAAGAGTGGTATATACTGGGTAGGAGCGATAGACTGGAACATCAGGAATTTTCACGGGTATTCCACTAACAGGGGTACAACTTACAACTCTTACCTGGTGGAAGACCAAAAGACTGTCCTGGTAGATACGGTCAAGCGTCCGTTTTTAGAAGAGATGTTAGAACGCGTTCGGGCGGTCACGGATATCTCGAAGGTGGATTATGTAGTATCCAGTCACGCTGAGATGGACCACTCGGGGTGCCTTCCCGAGATCATGAAGTTGTGCCCGCGGGCCACGGTAATAACTTCCCCGAACGGCGAAAAGTCGTTGAAAAAACATTATTCCCATGACTGGAAGGTCCGGGTAGTCAATTCAGGGGATAAGGTCATTATCGGAAAGAGAACACTTAATTTTCTTTTGATCCCGATGGTGCATTGGCCCGATTCAATGGCTACTTACATACCGGAAGATAAGCTTCTTCTCCCCAACGACGCTTTCGGACAGCATATAGCTTCGGTTGAAAGGTTCGATGATCAGGTAGAGTGGGAAGTTCTTCGCTCGGAGGCGGCGAAGTATTATGCCAATATAGTTCTGCCTTATGGCGCGCAGGTAGCCAAGGCTCTTGAGGCGGTATCGGGACTTGATATCGATATGATAGCTCCCAGCCACGGAATAATATGGAAAGAGCGCATAAGCGAAATAGCGGAACTTTACACAAAGTGGTCGAGTAACACAACGCTACAAAAAGCCGTAATAGTGTACGACACGATGTGGAACTCCACCGGAAAAATAGCGGAAGCTGTGCGGCGGGCGTTCGATGAGAATTCGATAAAGGCGCTTCCCATGAACTTATCGTTTACTCATATTTCAGATGTAATGACAGAGCTTCTAGACGCGAAATACATATGTGTGGGATCCCCTACTTTGAACAACGGTATCTTGCCCACGGTGGCGTCTTTTCTTGCCTATATGAAGGGCCTTGCCCCTCGGAACCGGAAAGGGCTTTCTTTCGGGTCTTACGGTTGGGGTGGACAGAGTGTGGGCATTATAGACGATGAACTGAAAGGCTGTGGTTTCGACATGTTTAACTCGGTAAAGGAGCGGTGGGTACCTTCCCGCGAAGAGCTATGTGATATAACCGAGCGGGTGGCTGAGGAAATATCAAAAGGAGGGTGAAAATGACAAAATTAAGACAACTTTACAGGTGTGAGATATGCGGCAATGTTGTGGAAGTGGTAAATGAGGGAGCCCCCGATCTTCACTGCTGCGGACAGCCGATGGGCCTTCTGGAAGCTAAAACCGAGGATGAGGGTTCTGAGAAACATGTTCCCGTTGTAGATGGAACTGATACGGGGATACTTGTGAAGGTGGGAAGCGCGGAGCATCCCATGGAAGAGAAACATTATATAAAGTTTATCGAGGTTATGACGGGTGATAAGGTTCTCAGGGCGGAACTTAAACCGGGCCAGAAGCCCGAAGCGGCTTTCGCGGTGTCGAAAGATGACGTCCAAGCGGTCAGGGAATTTTGTAACATTCATATGTTATGGCAGAATAAAGCGTAAGGCGCGTAAATCAAAACAAAGAACAAAGGAGACGGAAATGGCGGGTATTAAAGGAAGTAAGACAGAAAAAAATCTTCTGGCGGCTTTTGCGGGTGAATCGCAGGCCAGGAACAGGTACACCTATTTTGCCGGAGTGGCTAAAAAAGCGGGTTACGAGCAGATCGCGGCGGTCTTTCTGGAAACAGCTGACAACGAGAAAGAGCATGCGAAAATGTTCTTTAAACATCTTGAAGGGGGAGAAGTTGAGATAACGGCCGCCTATCCAGCGGGAAAGATCGGTGATACCGCCGAAAATCTTGAGGCGGCGGCTGACGGTGAAAAAATGGAGTGGACCGACATATACAAGGATTTCGAATCCACTGCCAGAGAAGAAGGGTTCGAGGATGTCGCGGACACTTTCAAAGAGATAGCTGAAGTTGAAGAGGAGCATGAGAAAAGGTACAGGGCCCTCCTCGCGAACGTAAAGGGAGACAAAGTTTTTAAAAGGGACATTGATGTAAAGTGGCATTGCCGTAACTGCGGATATGTCCACAATGGCAAGGAAGCGCCCAATGTATGTCCGGCATGTAAGCATCCCCGGTCCCATTATGAGATATTGGCGGAGAATTATTGAAATTAGCCGGTAAAAGGGCCGCGTGGGCAGACAAGTATCCCCGCGGCCCTTTCCGCCGGGGGAGGAAAAACATGGTAAAGAAGTTTTCGGCATGCGAGATCATCGAGATAGGCATACAGATAGAAAAGAACGGGAAGGATTTCTACGAACGATTGGCTGATATGACCCCGTCCCCGGACGCGGCCAAAGCCCTTAAGGAACTTTCCGAGGCGGAGGATAGCCATATAAAGACTTTTCGGGAAATATTTTCAGGGTCATGTTCTTACCAGCCCGAGGGGGCGTACCCTGACGAGTATTTTCTGTACATGAACAGTCTTGCTTCTGATTATGTTTTTACAAAGGAGGGTGAAGGCCGGAACGCTATTTCCATTGTAAAGACCTACCGGGAAGGCATAGAGCTGGGTATATCCCTTGAAAAAGATTCGATACTTTTTTACCAGGAAATGAAAAAGTTCGTTCCTCCCGGAGAGCGGGAAAAGATCGATAAGCTTATCGATAACGAAAAAGAACATCTGACGCGTCTTGTCGAGCTGAAAAAGGAGGTCCCGAAATGAAAAAAGTCATAGTATATGGAACCGCCACATGCCCCTACTGTATAAAAGCGAAAAAATTCCTGGAAGAATCCGGAGTGGAGTACGAGGAAATGGACGTTTCCTCCGACCAGTCCGCCGCGGACGAAGCGGTAAAAAAATCCGGACAGATGGGGGTTCCTGTCGTGGACGTTGAGGGAGAGATCATAGTTGGGTTCGACAGGGATGCCATCGAAAGGGCTGTTTCCTCATAAGGTGCCTTGATGTCTGAAAATATCCACGATATCGTAGTGGTAGGAGCGGGGCCGGCCGGGATAACGGCAAGTGTTTATGGCGCTCGCAAAAGGATGTCCCTTAAAGTGGTTACTGTGGATGTCGGCGGGCAAACCGTTTGGAGCGGTGATATAGAGAACTACACCGGGTACAGGTTCATCAGCGGCTTGGAATTTGTAGGCAAGTTCGAGGAACATATAAAGCAGTATTCCATAGATGTCCGGGAACAAGAGCCGGTCACGCTTATAGAGAAAAAAGGCGCTTTGGTCCGCACGGTCACTGAAAAAGGCGAATATAATTCCAGGACAGTAATAGTGGCTTCGGGTAAAAAACCGCGCGAACTTAACGTTCCGGGAGAAAAAGAGTTCCGGAACAAGGGAGTAGCTTACTGTTCGACATGCGAGGGGCCTTTTTTTTCAGGTAAGGACGTCGCGGTAGTGGGCGGGGGGAATTCGGCCCTGGAAGCGGCCCTGCAACTTGCCGGTATAGCTAGGAAAGTATATGTTTTGAACATAACCGGCTCGATCACTGGCGATGAGATAATAAGAGAGAAACTGGAGAAAAAAACCGCGGTGAGCATAATGAATAATACCGAGGTCGTAGGGATAAAAGGTGAAAAGTTTGTCAGCGCTCTGGATATCAAGTCGGGAGAAAAGCATGAGACTCTTCATGTTAACGGGGTCTTTGTGGAAATAGGCCTTGTACCGAATACTTCCTTCAAGAGCCCCCTCGCCCTTAACGGGCTGGGAGAGATAAAAGTAAACAGCCGTAATGAGACAAATGTGCCGGGGATATTTGCCGCCGGGGATGTTACGGATGTTCCTGAAAAGCAGATAATAATCGCCGCCGGAGAAGGCGCTAAAGCGGCGCTAAGCGCTTACAACTATATCGCGAGATCGGAGGACTGGGACTGAGACTGACACAAACTCGGTCTTTCTTTTGGCGCTATACAGATAGCATGTTAGAGCATCTTACTACAGAATATGGCAGGTCAAAAAAGGCCATAAAAAAAAGGCTCAGGGAATTTTCTGATGTCTGGCGTCTTCCCGATGAAAAGATATTCGCCGAACTTTGTTTTTGCATATGTACTCCGCAGTCAAGGGCTGTTTATTGTGATAGGGCTATAAAAGATCTCGAGAAAAGCGGGGCGCTTTTTTCGGGCGGGGTCGATGAGATCAGGGCGTCTTTAAAAGCCGTAAGGTTCCCGAACAACAAAGCCCGTTACATAAGGGAGGCGAGGGACATTTTTTCTTCGGGGGGACGGCTTGAGATAAAGAAGAACGTGGATGTTTCGGATATCGCCTCAACGCGTGAATTTTTCGTAACGAGCGTAAAAGGTATCGGCTACAAGGAAGCCAGTCATTTTCTGCGCAACATAGGGCATGGGTCGGATCTCGCCATACTGGATGTACACATAATGAAGAATATGTTGAGGTATGGCCTTCTGGACAAGGTCCCGTCCTGCGTATCGAGATCATGTTACATGGAGCTTGAGAAAAAGCTTGGAAAGTTTTCCCGAGAGATCGGGATACCTTTAGCTGAATTGGATATTCTTTTCTGGTCGATGGAGACCGGTATTATATTCAAGTGACGGCTTCGCCGGCATGACGCTTTTGGAGATGGTCATGGAAATAGTCCTCGGGGTTTTGAGAGAATCATATTTTCTTTTCGGGAGGATGGCGCCGTTCCTTGTATTTGGCTATTTACTTTCCGGGATGCTTCATGTTTTTACGCGCCCGGGGGCCATATCTTCGCATCTCGGCGAGGACAGTCTCGCTTCTGTGGTGAAGGCGTCTCTTTTTGGAGCTCCTTTACCTCTTTGTTCCTGCGCGGTTATCCCGGCGTCCCTGGCGCTGAAAAAGGATGGCGCGTCCAGGGGCGCGGTCCTTTCGTTCCTGATATCCACTCCTACTACCGGCGTAGATTCCATACTGGCCACCTACGCGCTGCTCGGCCCTTTTTTTACGGTATATCGCGTAATGGCTTCCCTTATAACGGGCATTTTTTCGGGTACTATTGCTAATGTTCTGCTAAAAAAGGACGGCCATGTTGATGGCGTCTCCGGAGGATGTCCGGAGTGCGCGGGTCGCGAAGTGAGAGCAGGCGGTACGGTCTCGATAAAAATAAAGGGTATTTTAAGATACGCTTACGTGGATCTGATAAAGGATACGGGCCCGGCTCTCGTAGCCGGTATACTGTTGGGAGGCGTAATATCCTTCTTGATGCCTCAACATATTGTCGAGTCATATCTCGGCTACGGTTTTTTGCCCATGCTGGTCATGCTTGTGGTTGCTCTTCCGATGTACGTCTGCGCGACGGCTTCCATACCGATAGCCGCCGCTTTGATGCTCAAGGGGCTGGCGCCCGGGGCGGCATTTGTTTTTCTGGTAGCGGGGCCAGCGACCAATATTGTTACAATGTCCGTAGTGGCCCGGAACATGGGGAAGAAGACCTTGGCGGTATACCTTTCTTCAATAATATTTTGCAGTTTTTTGATGGGGGCTTTGCTTAACTTTTTATGGCCGGCTTTCAGCGCTGAGTTGACTATAGCGCATGTCCACGATGCCGCTTTTTCCATGAGGGGGGCCGCCGGAGCGGCAAGCGTATTTTTGGCGGCGATGATATCGCTTGACCTTTTAAAGAGGATGGTTGTTTTGTTGAGGTCGGGGAAAGGCCAGTTTTTTGAAAAGAGCGTGGGAGGTAAAAAAGCCCATGACATCGATAAGGGAGAGAGCGCATGAATGAACTGTCTTTGTGGGTAGCTTTCACTGCCGGGATACTTTCTTTTCTTTCACCATGTGTTCTTCCTCTGGTTCCCGGCTATATATCCTTTATTTCGGGGGTTTCTCTGGAAGATCTCAGGGGTAATGTGTCCGCCGGTGAGCTTGTGAGGCATTCCGGACTGATGTCTATAGTGTTCGTACTGGGTTTTTCATCGGTTTTCGTCGCTCTCGGGGCCACGGCTACTTCTTTGGGAAGTTTGATGGGAGAGCACATACGGATACTTACAAGGATAGCGGGCGTAATAGTGGTGCTGTTCGGGTTGCATCTTGTGGGCCTTCTCAAGGTATCTTTTTTACATCGTCACAAAAAGATGGACGTAACCGGAACGAAACGGGGTGTTTTCGGGGCTTTTTTTGTAGGGTTGGCTTTCGCTTTCGGGTGGACGCCCTGTATAGGTCCAATTCTGGGGAGTATGATCGCGCTGGCAGCTACGGAGGAAACGGTGAAAAGAGGGACCATTCTTCTCGCGTTCTATTCTCTGGGTATCGGGATACCGTTTATTCTGGCGGGTTTCGCCATAGGCGGGTTTACCAAATTTTTTGAAAAATACAAAAAATTCCTTAAGTGGGGACAGATAGCCTCGGGAATGATCCTGATAGTCCTGGGAGGACTTATCTTTTTTGATAATTTGGGAACTGTCGTATACGGGATACAGGATCTGTTTACCCGTTCTTTTTGAAGATCCGCGGCGCAAGCGGATAAAAAATTATCTGAAACGATCCGGCGAAACACGGCGCGGTTTCAGGAGACAGGGATGATATGGTAACCCAAGGAGGTGGCAAGTGGCGGCGATCAGGGGAAAGTCGTTTATATTAGTGGTATCTGTTTTGATGTTATCATGCGGTCTGGTTTCCTGCGAAAGGGAAAGCGGTCCGGCTGTTAACGCTTCGGAAAGAACGCTGGACTTTACGCTAAGGGACTCTTCCGGGGCTGACTATAATTTTTACGATGAGACAGCGGGTAAAGTAGTCATACTCAATTTCTGGGCTGAAAGATGCCCCGCGTGTAAAGTTGAGTTGCCGAATCTTGTGGCGCTTTATAACGAGTATAGAGATGATGGGCTTATAGTTATAGGTGTGGATGTGGATGGCCGGGGAGTGTCCTCGCTCGCGAATGTCGCGTCCGAGTATGGTGTAACCTATCCGCTTCTTACGGGGAACATGGCGGAATTGAGCCAGGTTATCAGGGAATTGGGCGGGTTCCGTTTTATCCCCACGACCTATGTCATGGGACGCGACGGTAACATTGTTGATAAAGCAAGCGGCCCCAAAGGAAAGGCATATTTCGAAGAGGCCATAAGGGATCTTCTTTGATGTTAAGGTAATATTGGCGGTTTCCGGTAACAGGGTATAGATCTAAGGCACGACGTATCTGAAAACGAACGAAAAAACATGTCAAACTTAATAAAAGCTGAAAAAAAGTGCGTGTCACCAGGATCTCTTGTTTTGCTATTGAGGGCTAATTTTTTGCCGGCGAGTATAACGGCTTTTTTGCTCGGAGCGGGACTGGCCTTTCGTAACGGTTATTCTCTTAATCCCCCGAGGTTCTTTGTGGGGCTTGCGGGAGTTGTTTTCGCGCATCTTGCCGGGAATACCGTTAACAATTATTGCGATCACGTGACAGGCGCCGACAGCGAAAATACCAGGACAACACCTTTTTTCGGAGGTACCAGGGTTCTGGTCGAAGGAGCCATATCCCCTGTAGCGGCTCTACGGGCGGCACTGGTACTCGGAACGGCCGCCTTGATCTCAGGGGTCGCCATTTTTCTAATGACAAAGGATCCGGTATTTATTTTTATTGTCGCGTCCGGGGGGTTTCTGACATTGCAATATACCGCCGGACCCTTGCGTCTTTCATACAGGGGGCTGGGTGAGGCCGATATTTTTTTTCTTTTCGGGCCTTTCCTCGTGATGTCCGCGTATTATCTTTTCGCCCGAAGTTTTACACTGGAGAGTTTCATGGTATCCCTCATTCCCGGGGGACTGATATTGAGCGTGATCACACGTAACGAAATACCCGATGCCGCTACCGACAGAAAAGCGGGTAAGAACAATCTGGCTGTTATTCTGGGACTCTCAGGTGCTGAGAGACTCTACATGTGCGGTTTGGTATTGTCAGCAGCCGCTCTTTTTGTCAGTATAGCGCGGGGTACTCTTCCGGCTATAGCCCTTGTGTGTCTTCCTTTGTATATTCCGGCTCTTGCGCGGAAAATATGTAAGGTGACCCTTAACGGCTCCGAAGATACTGATGTAGTATTGTCCGGATGGGCGGTCTTTACCCATTTTGTGGTAACTCTGGCGGCTGCCGGTATTCTTTTCCGGGCGGCTTAAAGGTTTCTTGACGGCTATCCGAGACAGGGGAGGTAATTAATTTTGGAAAAAAAGAACATATTGATAGTGGGCGGGGGGTTCGCGGGTTTCACGGCGATGAGTAATTTCGCCGCGCATTCTCGCGTATGGGACAGTGATTTCAGTTTGATACTGGCAGACCCTAAAAAACATTTTGAGTTCCTGCCCATGCTTCCGGATGTGGTTAGGGGAAGAGTCCGGCCCGAGACCTTGCGCCAATCATTGGAGGAAGCTTGTCATTCCCGGGGATGCGTATTTTTGAACAAAAGTGTTGCCGATGTGGATGTTGACGGCAAGACCGTTAAAGTGGGAGGGAAAACACTAGGTTACGAGTATATTATTATCGCTTCAGGGTCTGAGAGCGATTTTTACGGTAACAGTGAACTTAAAAGATCCTGTTTTACCATGTGTTCTGTGGAAGACGCCGTTTCCCTGAGGCGGGAATTACTGGCAAGGATCTCTTCAAAACGTGAGATAAACGTTCTTGTGGTCGGAGGAGGCTACACTGGGGTCGAAACGGCCTGCGCTGTCTCTCTGCTTTTGGAGAATGCCGCTCGCCGGGGAAGAGTGATGTTAGCGGAGAAATCGTCCGCTCTTTTAAGTGTTTCTCCCCAATGGATCCGGGATTTTTCGCGCTCTCATCTGGAGGGACGCGGCATCGAGGTCCTTACGGATGAATCGCTGGAAAAGATAGACAAAGGCCAGGCTTTACTGGGTTCCGGACGGACAATAGAGGATGTTATATGTGTTTGGGCCGCGGGGGTAAGGAACCCGGAATTTCTTGATGATGTCCCCGCTCAAACTTTTCGGACACGGCTCAAGGTGGGAAGTTCCATGGCACTATATGGACAAACCGGAGAAAAAGGTATATATGTCGCCGGTGACGCGGCGGGTTTCTATCCGGGTAACAGTGAAATACCTCTGAGGCAGGCCGTCATGTTCGCCATTGCCCAGGGTAGGGTGGCATCTGCCAACATAATGCGTGACATAAGGGGTAAGGCGCCGCTGAAGTGCCGTGTTAAAGATCTTGGCTATGTGATACCGCTCACCGGAGGAAAGGCGCCCGGTATAGTATTGGGGGTGAAAACGCCTCCCCGTATCGGTTTTTTTCTGCACTATTTCATGTGTTTTTACAGGGCAACGTTGAGTGGTAAGATGAAGATGATCAGGGATATTCTGATAAAACAAAGGGAGGAGGGTGACGATGAAAAATGAAAAGGCCATGAACATTGCTCTTTTGACTTTGAGGGTGGTTTTGGGAGCTATATTTATCGCGCACGGGGCCCAAAAGGTTTTCGGGGTTTTCGGCGGTGGAGGTATTGAGCCTTTTTCTGTTTTAATGGAGAATCTTGGGATGACGCCTCCTTTGGTTTGGGCGTGGACAGTAGCCCTAGCTGAGCTTGTTTCAGGCGTATTTCTTGTGCTTGGTATTCTTCCCAGGATAAGCGCGGGGGTTGTGGGTATCATAATGGTGGCGGCGATAACATGGATCCATGCGCCGGCGGGATTTTTTATGAAAGACGGCGGATTTGAATACCAGATGCTTATTCTAGCCTCATGTGTATGTATAATGCTTATGGGTGCGGGGAAGTTCTCAATTTTTGACAGACTGTGATAAAGCTCGTAGCCGGATCCGGCCACGAGCGGTATGGCGGTAGCATTGATCATAAGGCGGTTCGCATAATGAAAATAATAACCAGGGATACCGATTACGCTATAAGGGCTTTGGCCTGTGTGGCCGGATCTGGCGGCGGAGTTGTAACGGTAAAGGAGATTTCGGAAAAACTCGATATTCCCCGGCCCTTTTTGAGAAAGATATTTCAAGTTCTCAACCAGAAAGGGGTGCTGACGTCTTCCAAGGGTAGGGGGGGAGGTTTTTCTCTTGCCCTCGATCCCTCGAAAATATCGGTTTTCACCCTTATGGAGATATTTCAGGGGCCTTTCTGTCTCAACGAGCACTTGTTCAAGGGAGGTATGTGTCCGATGGTGAAGGTGTGTTTTCTGAAAAGGAAATTGGACAGGATGGAAAAAGATCTGATAAGAGAGCTCAAGCGCGTCTCTATATCTGATATGGTTAGAAAAGATACAAAGCGAGGATAGTACCCAAAAAATTGTATCGTGTCAGGGTAATCTGATTTCTAAAGTCAGCCGAGGGTTTGAGGTCAGATCCGCTAAAATTAAAGCGAATTTTCAATTGAAAAAGGAGTGTGTTAGATTATGGCGCGGCGCGATATTGAAAAAGATATCCTGCGGGAGCCTTTTCTTCTTGAGGGGTTGGCGGAATATCAGGATAGCGCTATCGTATCTCGTACGGTGATAAACAAGCCCGCGGGTACGGTAACTTTTTTTGCTTTTGATAAGGGGCAGGAGCTTAGTGAACATACCGCGCCCTTTGACGCTCTAGTGGTCATACTGGACGGCGAAGCCCGGATAAGTATATCCGGCGAGTGGCATAAGGTAGAACGCGGAGAGGCAATTATCATGCCTTCCGGAAAACCCCACTCGGTGAAAGCTGTAGAAAGGTTCAAAATGCTTCTTGTAATGATAAAAAGCTGACTCCCCCTTATTTCTACCACGGCCCTTTTTTTATCCGGTGACAGGGAACGAAACGGATCACAATATGTTGACGAGTGTCATTCAAACGGCAAAAATGAACGGTGTAGATGTGATCGATACGCTAAAAAGCCAATTCGTGACCGGAAAAAGTAAGGCGCTTCTTGAGGTTATAACAAGCTCTCCCTAAACAGTCACTTCCCGAAATATTTTCATTTTATGGATTACTTCGTCGCCCTTTGGGCTCCTCGTAATGACGACGTTGGATTCTACTGCGGATGACTGAGATGTTACACCTGATGAAAGCCTTGACATGGCCTTACGTATGAGTTAGAATTATAAAAAAATAGAATACATAGAGCTCTAAAAGCTTTTTTGCATTCTTCTCTGTGTTTCCTAAACCTGTAAGCCCAAGGAACTCGTTTAGCGGGGACTCCCCCGGAAAGGAATTAACTTGCTGAAAGTCAGATATAGAAAGCTGTCAAGATCTTTGTCGCTTTTTATAGTTTTGATATTTACCGCGAACGGCGCTCTGGCCGGACAGCGGGCACATAAGGTTTTTCCCACGGCTTTAGCCGCCCACCCGATATCTTCCGAAAATATTATGACCGAAGAGGCCTATATTTTTAATCGGTCCATACGAAATGATATGCGCCTTATGGCTGTCATTTACTCTATAGCCGAAGCGTTTTTTGAGAGTGGGGCCGTGAGCAAAGAAAGTTTATTCAGAGTCCTGGCGGAGAAGTTTTTTTGGGACGATGATTTTTTGCGGGATCTCTGGATATGCGTTGACAATATTCCCGAAAACCCCCGCGCCTCGGACGGAGTGTTGAGACTGCCCTTTGTTTCCCCGGACGGTCGGATTACCGGGATATTGGGGATATCCCCGAGTAAAAGCGGTTCTGTAACACGTTTGTCCGATAGATCATGGGAAAAATTGGGCAAATATAGTTTTTTTGTTGAGAATGTCGCGAGTACACCTGATCCGGGAACGAAAGATTCTGTAACGGCCCCGAAAAAAGATGTTATCTCAGGTGGTGATACAGAGAGGACAAGAAGGAGTTTCATGGAACAAATTTACAGATCTGACCCGCTTATTAACGTGATGCACAGAATATCCCTAATGCTTGAAAGACAGGATACGGAGGGAGCGGTAAGAATCTTCTTTACTGATCAGGCTTTTCAGGACAGATGTGGTGATCTTCCCGCGGCGGCGGGTATTTTTAATCGTATTATAGATATGGTACAGCGGGGCAATCTCAGGGTTGAGTACGCAAGAAAGTTTACCAAGGCGGTAAAAGACGGCATGCTAGATTTTTCCGTATCCCCAGATGTTCTCGAAGCTGTTAAGATCATGGCTGGACAAACGATCAATGTTTTGAGATGGTATGATAAGGGTTTTGAGGAGGCCTCTAAATTGCGGATTACCGCTGATAACGAAAAAATGGTCAGAGTAGGGGATAAGGACAGGGGACCCAGTTTTTTGGAAATACCTGCCGGGTTAGATCTCCGCGCGGCTTATAGAGAAGGTGACGCGGGGTTTTACTGGAGAGGGGTAGAGAAGATAAGCAAACTTGGAACGAATATTTTCGATATTTTACGCGCGGAAGAACATGCTTACGATATTAGAAGAGAAGAACGCTTCGTGATGTATTTGATGAACCACGGGTTTGTACCTGTACCCGAGGGCCTTATTGAAGCCACAATGGACGGCAGGGTAAGTACCTTACATTCTACATATTTTATCAATGATCTTCTTCCCGGGTCCGCGCAAACGACTTCTACCGGCCCGGGACATTTCCAGGGTGAGAAGCTTGACATAAAGCACATTACGGAAGGGGTGGGAATACAGGTCAATGTGAGATATGATAGCCGGGGTGAGATAAGCGGCGTCATAGCCCACAGGGTGAGTGAGGGAGATTGGACGTTGGCTCTTCCCGGTTATGTGGATTACATGATAAACCTCGGAGGGCTGCGTTTCAACGATATCTCGGTTAGTCTTTCATATGATACGGCTAGGCGTTTTAATCCCGGCATATTGCATGGCTGGGGGGATATCGGAATGTCAGATGAGGATTTTATCGGCAAGTTAAAGAGTATCGCGGATGAGCTGGAAATAAAAAAAGCCCCTTATGCGGCGTTTTTATCCAAGCATGGCCCGGTACTGCTGGAAACCGATCCTGAAGTTCCTTCCTATGTGTGGATAGATGGTTTTCATTCCTTCCGGAAAAAATATCCGGGAGGTATAAGGGAGATATATTCGCCGGGAGTGACCATTGAGGAATTATATGAAAAAGTTAATGAGTTGGCCCTGATATTTGAAGAGATGGTTGACCGTCCGGAAGATCCGGATAAAAGTTTCACGCAGCCGGCTCTCGGAGAGCGTATTTTAAAATATCCGGGATCGCTACGGGAAATTAATGATATTAAAGAAAC
>SLID01000084.1 GCA_007135805.1 Candidatus Omnitrophota bacterium
AGCTCATATATCTCGATAGACACGGACGTAAATTTTTTTCTGAGCTCCCGCACACAAGACTTGATATATTCCAACGGGGCTTCTTTCCTCGACCCGCCGGTAAGTATAAGAACATTCCTCAGACCTTTTGAATATATGTATTCCGCTTCACGCTTTACTTCGTCGACAGTAAGCGTTCTTCTTTTAACATTATTACCACTTTTGAAACCGCAATACGCGCATTCATTGTCGCAGAAACTGGAAAGATAAAGCGGGGTATAAAGATGGACAACCTTTCCAAAATTACGCACGGTCCCCTCGTAAGCCCGCAGGGCCGCTTCTTCTATGACTCTCTCCGACGAAGAACATAAAAGTTTTTTCAGGCCCTCCGCAGTTATCTCCTCGGACATCATGGCCCTGAGGGCCCCGTCATCGTCCGGATCCGGACAGGTCTCCGGAAGGACCTTGTTCCTGATTTCAGAATACACATCGTAGAAAGTCCTACAGCTCGCCATCGGTGAGACTCCTCAGAAAACCCTTGAACGGCGAAGACGGCCTCGCTTCATTCACCATTAGAGGCTGCCCTGAAATAAAAGCCAGGCGTCCGGCCCTTACGGCAAGACTGAAAGCTTTAGCCATGGCCACGGGATCCTCAGAAGTCACCAGGGCTGTGTTTACAAGCACCGCGGCCGCTCCCATTTCCATACATTTCGCGGCATCAGACGGTTTACCTATTCCGGCGTCGACTATTACGGGGGCATCAATTTCCTTTATCATGACCTTGACTATCTCTTCGGTCCTGAGGCCCCTGTTACTGCCTATCAAAGATCCCAGCGGCATGACGGCGGCGGCCCCGGCCTCTGCCATCTTCAACCCGTAATGAAGATCGGGGTTCATGTATGGAAGCACAGTGAAACCTTCCTTCACAAGGACTTCCGTGGCTTGCAATGTCCCGGTGTTATCGGGAAGAAGATATTTATTGTCGGGAATAACCTCTATTTTTACCCAATTGCCGCAACCAGCGGACCTGGCGAGACGGGCTATCCTTATGGCTTCTTCAGCGGTTCTCGCTCCCGACGTATTGGCCATTACCACACAGTTTTCGGGAATATGGTCAAGAATATTCTCGTCCTCGGACCCGTTATCCACACGCCTCAAGGCGACTGTTACGACTTCGGCCCCGGAAGACCGTACGGCCTCGCCTACCATTGATTTTCGAGGAAACTTACCCGTACCTAGAAAAAACCTGCTTATTAATTTCCGTCCTCCTATTTCAAAAATATCTTCCATATCATCCTCCGCCCACAAAACTCAATATTTCTACATTATCCCCCGCTGAAAGCAAGACATCCCGCCACTTTTCGCGGGGAACTATGACATTATTGTGTTCTACTATCACCTGCTCCGGCTTAAACCCCTTCGACCCCACAAACTCGCCTATACTCAATACCTTATCAAGTGATTCTGTATTTCCGTTTATTCTGATATTCACCTTCGAGACCGCACTTCCTCGCCGTAACATAATTTCCTTTACCTCTCTTACCCTGGTCTCTATGTCAGGCGCCTCGGTTATATATCGTATCATAGCGACATTTCGCGCTCCTAAAAAAAGGACCTTATCCAGATTCTCCCCGTCTATACCCCCTATTACGACTACTGGCTTATCACTCAAACCGAGAACTTCCGGCAAGCCGTCTGTCCCGATAAAATAATCTTTGGTCTTTGTCGGAAACACCGGGCCGAAAGCGATGTAATCCGCGCCGCTCGCCGCGCCGTCTTTTGCCTGCCGTACCGTATGCGTGGAAAGGCCTATTATTCCCTCAGGCCCGACAAGCTCCCTAACCGCAGGTAACCCGTATTTTTTGACGTCTTCCTGTCCGAGATGAACACCGTCAGCTTTCACATGACGGGCCAGATACGGATCGTCATTGACCATGAACACTACACCATTCATTTTACAGATATCTTTCAGTATTCTTCCGAGTTCGACAAGTTCGGCCCTCGAAGCGTTCTTCTCTCTCATCTGAACTATATCCACTCCGCCCCGTATAGCCGCCGAAACAACGTCGATCGTAGCCCTCCCAAGCGAGCACTGCGCGCCTGTTACAAGATATAGACTTCCTTCATTGAATACTTTTCGCATCATTATCTAAACGCCTCGATCAAGTCCTTATCTTCCCGTTTAAATGTTTCAACACAAAAAACCCCATGCCGCGCATGAGGTTTTCATGTTTCGATCCTCCCTACGCTGGCATTATCCAGATCAGGTGCTTCGGGTAATCCGATCGGCTATCGGAACTCTCAGGGCGTATTCACGCCCTCCCCGGACAATATTACAATGACATTACATCATATCCCGCAAACACTGTCAATCTGATAAGCCTGTCAAGGACATCAGGTCCCCGGGCCGGCCTCCGGAGTCTTATCCCCCGCCTTACCAATACTTCAAATTAACTTAATTTATTGTTTTTGCATTCTGCTGTCTGCCGGCAAAATGCATTCTTCCTGATATTTGAAAAACAAGGGGGAATCTGTACCTGGGACCTTTGGCTCCCTCCGGAAAACTAAACACGGTCCAAAAAGAACTTAAGGTGGCTTTACTTTCGAAGATCAAGAGAAAACCCTATGTACACGCTCTTAAATGAAAACTAAACTATACCCTGCTCTATCATGGCGTCGGCAACTTTCACAAAACCGGCCGCGTTGGCTCCGAGAACATAGTTACCGGCATCGCCGTATTCCCGGGCCGAATCCACACACTGCTTGTGTATTGCCACCATTATCGAATTAAGTTTCTTGTCCACTTCCTCACGGGACCATGAAAGCCGTTGCGCGTTCTGGCTCATCTCAAGGCCAGAAGTCGAGACTCCTCCTGCGTTTGCCGCCTTACCGGGCCCGTAAAGTATTTTCTTTTCAACGAAAAGCGATACCGCTTCTGGAGAGGAAGGCATGTTTGCCCCTTCGCTTACCAGCATGCAGCCGTTCTTCAGAAGTTCCGCCGCGTCTTTACCGCTTATCTCATTCTGTGTCGCCGAAGGAAAAGCACAGTCGCATTTTATCGACCAGGGATTAGCCCCTTCACGGTATTCACACCCGAATTTTTCAGCGTATTCTTTTATGCGGCCCCTTTTAACATTTTTAAGCTCCATAATGTACCTTAGCTTTTGATCGCCTATACCGTCCTTATCATAGATCGTACCGTTGGAATCGGACATAGATACCACCTTGCCGCCAAGTTCGGTCACTTTCTCCGTAGTAAACTGCGCCACGTTGCCGGAACCCGAAACCGCGACCGTTTTGCCCTTAAAGGTCTCGCCCCGGGTCTTGAGCATTTCTTCCGCGAAATATACCGCGCCGTAACCGGTAGCTTCCGGTCTTATGAGAGAACCACCCCACTTGAGGCCTTTTCCGGTAAGAACACCCGTAAATTCGTTCCTTATACGCTTGTACTGACCGAACATATACCCTATCTCCCTGGCTCCCACACCGATATCACCAGCGGGAACGTCGGTGTCGGGTCCTATGTGCCTTTGAAGTTCAAGCATGAAAGACTGGCAGAACCTCATAACCTCGCCGTCGGATTTGCCTTTCGGGTCGAAATCAGAACCGCCTTTACCTCCTCCCAGAGGAAGGGTTGTTAAGGAATTCTTGAATACCTGTTCAAATCCCAGGAACTTAAGTATGCTCAGGTTTACCGTGGGATGAAACCTGATACCTCCCTTGTAGGGCCCGAGAGCGCTGTTGTATTCTATGCGAATACCCCTGTTAACCCGGGGTTTGCCTTTGTCATCCTGCCAGGGCACCCGAAAAACTATCTGGCGTTCCGGTTCCGCTATACGTTCAAGGATCCCCGCGTCCCTGTAAACTTTACGCTGCTCAACTACCGGTTTCAGGGAATCAAAAACTTCCCTGACAGCCTGCATAAACTCGGGCTCACCCGGATTGTGCCGTGATACTGCCTGAAAAACCTCATCCACATAACTCATTACCTGCCTCCCTTTTATGTGCGATTGTCGCGATCCAACTCCATGGCCCCGTTCGAGCCGTTTACCCGAACTGGACATAACATCTCAAAAAAAAGGCGACATACCCAAACAAAGTTTGAGGATGAACGCCTTTGTTCACTTCCTTAAACATCGTGCTACTTTTGTTTTCCTCTGACTTTCGCTACGCCGCCCACTACTTCATACTGACTGAGCGGCAAAGAGCGAAAAAGAGGCTCAAAGATATTCAACCAGGGCCCTTCTGGTCTGCGGCCCAACTATTCCGTCCACCTTAAGCCTTTTCGCCCGCTGAAAGTCTGTTACCGCCCTCTGGGTAAGAGGCCCCGCTATACCGTCTATGGCCCCGCTGTAATGCCCTGCGTTCCTGAGCGCGGTTTGTATGTCCCTTACTGTCATTGACGCGGGATCCACACGGGGAGCCGCCGGAGCCGCGGAAACATGTGTTACACTCTCCCGAGGTGCCGCTACATTGGCCTCCAGAACATCCTGTCTGCTTTCCAAAGCGGCTATACGGGTACGAAGTCCGCTTATTTCCCTTGTACCCGGCCCCGCGCATCCGGTAGACAGCATCATGACAGACCCCATCAAAATAGCAACAATAATAATTTTTTTCATCTCATCCCCCTGATCTTAACGGGTCAATATCGCACTCCCTCTTACAAGTCAATATATTACCAAAAAGACGCTTTTACACAAGAAAAATCTCGTTCAAGAGGTATAAAGGCCGATGACTTTCTGGGACTTAACGTCAGAAAACACTTTGAGAGACTTCTTTTCCACATCGAACACCTTTATAACACCATCGTATTTAGCGAATTCCGGAAGATTAGATGAAAAAGAATCTTTAAGTCCATCTGTCCAGGATCCGTTATAAAAGGTCCCCTGCCTTTCAGGAAATATGGCTACGTAGAATATCTCTGTCTCGACGAGGTCCTGAAAAAAATGCGTACCGAAAGAAAGTTCCGGCATAAGATTTCCTCCAGGAAAAGATATTTCGCCGAGAACGGCAATGTTGTTTATTTCAGCGAACCTCACCGGTACTCCCAGAGACGGCGTGGACGTGCCCCACCTGCCCGGGCCAAGAAGGAACACGGATTTTTCGGCCCGCGAAGATATTTTCCTGTTGAGTTTCCCCACCGCGCGCGCTATGTTGTACTTTCCTGTTTCGGGGAGTTCCACATATTTCTGAGGATCAACGTAAATGACGGTATTTATGTTCTGCAGTATGTTACCTCCCAGAAAACATCCGTCCGACGAGAACACTATGTTACTTTTGTCGGCATCAACGGGAATGTCAACTTTTTTACCCATACCTCTTGTCTGCAAGGGCCTGCACTGAAGAAGGTTTACCCTGTAATTCCCGTCCCTGGCGAAATTGACAGTAAACTCCACATCAACAGGATAGCTATAACCCGCCTCCAGAGTCTTCATCATCTTTTTCATGTTATCTATAAAATCACTTTCCGCATAGAAATCATCGAAAGTTATTACCCTCGCGGCTTTGCCTCCTTCGCCTCTTTCGGCCAGCATCCGGTCTCCCTCCGTGTCGGCAATAGCTATCACATCCATCAGATAGTTCATCTCATCGGAATCTACTTCGGACAAAGCCACAGTTTCGAAAGTATTTTTCGCGACATTTATCACATCCACTTCCCTTTGTGAATATTTCACGAGGTCGTCGCGTCCCGAATGAGGCCTCAAAAGCGGAGCGTCCAGAGCGGCCATACGGGGATAATCCCCTTCCACTCTGTCTACGGCCCGGGTTCCCAGGCCCATGACCATCCTCAGCATACCTGCTTCAGGAGACATTTCCTTATTCCAAACGTAAGTGTTGTACGATATCCCTACTCCGGCCATGTCGGGAAAATAATAGTTACCGTGATATCCGCCTGAAACCCTCTGAACAAGAAGAGCCATCTGCTCATCCGCCTTGTCCAGGCCCCTCTGGCGGCGATAGACCAGGGCATCCTCGCTCATGGTACTGGCGTATATTTTTCTCACGGCCTCTACGAACCTGACAAACCTTTCTTCGGGCGTGCCCTGATTGGAAATAAAAAAGCTTTCATACTTACCCGCGAAAGCGTTGCCGAAACCATCCTCCAGAAGACTGGAAGACCGGACGATAATCGGTGACTGTCCGAAATATTCCATTATGCGCTGGAACTGTTCTCTTATTTCTTCCGGGAACTTTCCGTGAAGCATTTTTTCGCCCAGCACCTTTGCCGCCGCGAAATACCCCTCATCGGTCTTTTGTTCCATCCTTATCTTCCACCATCCGTTCTGCACTATATAGCTGTAAAAAACATCCGATCCGACATAAAAAGAATCATGAGGTTCAGACCACTGCTCCCACCCCAGGGTTTCGTTTTTAGCAAGCATCTTTCTGGCCAAAAGCATGCCGACAGCCTTACCTCCTATTACTCCCGTGCCTATCATGCGGGATTTAACGGCCAGTATATCCTCTAACGAAAAAAAATCCTCGACAAGCCTCAAAATACGGGGATCTTTTGACATCATTATACCGGAATACATCGACACAAGATCTTTTTTTTCTTTTTCAGAAACCTCTCCGGATATAAGTTCTTCCGCTTTCATGAAAAGACGGTCCCAATAATCCAGGTTCCTCCTCCCGGTCTCGGCCACAGGATTCTTTATGTAGCACAGCGCCTTGGTCGCCTCAACGCTGTCGGTTATTGGGGTGAAACTGTCCGCCTGTTTGAGATGCGGAAGGAACATGGAAGGCGAATACCTGTTCCAGACCTTCAGGGGATGAACATAATGTTCTCCATTGCAGTCATATACATCTATCAACACCTGTGTGGTCTCGCGTATCCGGGCTATGGTCTTGTGAGAATGGCGGTTCCTGATAAGCGCGAAATAAGCGATAGTATCAAGTTCGTAGAGATAGGGACACGCGACCATGAAAAAATTACCAACCATAAGATCTGTGGCCCACACGGTCAAAAGGTCGGAAAGGCTGTCAAAAACGTAGTGAACCCCGCGTCCTTCGCCGGTTATTATCTTGTTCACTTCTGTCGAGAACCCCTCAAACCCGATATGCGGGTCCAGCTGATAGACTGATACTCCCGGCTGTTCCGTCAGAAGCGGTTCATGGCTGGCGAATCTCACGTATACAACTTTTTTCCCGGAAGAAAGTGACTCGCCTACAAACTTGTCCGTGAATTCCCGGTAATCCTTTACGTCATCTACCTGCCAGACGACATTGTCTCCGGTCCTGAGTCCCGTGATAACAAGGTCAAGATTCTTAAGTCCCGTACTTACCATCTAACCCTCCCTAGATCTAATTTTCACACAACAGGCAGAAAACTTCTACCCATGAGATAATTGTCAATGTTGTAAGCGCATCTTCTCCCTTCCGCTATGGCCCATACTATAAGAGATTGCCCTCTCCTGCTGTCCCCCGCGGAAAATACTTTTCCGATGCTTGTCATCATCTTTTCATCGGTCTTTATGTTCTTCTTTTCATCAAGCTCAATACCGCTATTCGACAAAAGACCTGCCAACTGAGGATGAACGAACCCCGCCGCTATTATAACAAGATCGGCCTCAATAGAGAACTCACTTCCGGGGATCTCTCTCATGACAGGACAAGCGGATTCCCCTTCACGGGTAAATTCCACCCTTACACATTCAAGCCTGGCTACCATGCCCCCTTCACCGAGAAATTTTTTGGTAAGAACCGCCCACTCTCTCTTCACACCCTCCTCATGGCTGGAAGAAGTCTTTAGTATAACAGGATATGATGGCCAGGGATGTTGTTCCGACCGGCATTCCCCGGGCCTGGGCATAAGCTCAAGCTGAACCACACAGGAAGCTTTCTGACGGTTAGCCGTACCCACACAATCGGAACCGGTATCCCCACCCCCGATCACCACGACTTTTTTCCCCCCGGCGGATATCAGTTTTTCCCGGGGAAGAGACTCCCCCAAAGCCAGCCTGTTTCCCTGGGTAAGGTACTCCATAGCGAAATGTATCCCCCCGAGGTCTCTACCTTCAATGTCAATATCCCGCGGATGACCGGCTCCCACGGCGACGCATACAGCATCGTTATCTTCCAGCAGCTTTTCCAGCGAAACTTCTTCACCGATATTCACCCCGGGAACAATATCTACCCCCCCCTCCTTCATAAGCGATAATCTTCTTTCAAGTATCTTTTTCTCAAGCTTGAACTCCGGGATACCGTATCGCAGGAGGCCTCCCGGCTTGTCATCTTTCTCAAAAATGGTAACCTGGTGGCCGGCTTTATTGAGCTGATCGCCGCAAGCAAGTCCGGCCGGGCCCGAACCGATTATCGCCACTTTTTTACCGGTCCGTTCTACCGGAATAAAAGGTTTCACCATCCCCTCATCGAAAGCTTTTTCTACTATAGAAAGCTCATTTTCCCTTATCGCGACAGGGTCGTCATTTATGCCGAGAACACAAGCGCTCTCACATGGCGCGGGGCAGACTCTCCCGGTTATCTCCGGGAAATTATTGGTATAGTTCAACAGCCCGAAAGCCCCCGCCCAGTCACCCCTGAACATCATATCATTCCATTCGGGTATGAAGTTCCCGACCGGACAGCCCCAATGGCAAAACGGCGTCCCGCAATCCATACACCGGGATGCCTGCCGGGCCGATTCTTCCGGAGACAAAGGCGCCGAAACCTCCGAAAAATCCTCCAGGCGCTCACAAACGGGGCGATAAGGAGCGTCTTTCCTTTTTACTTTCATGAACCCTCTTTGGTCACCCATCGGAAACCTCCGCCAATCCCATTTCCTCTTCCATCTGCCTCGCGGAAAGCACTCTCTTGTATTCGAGAGGCATAACCTTCACAAAATGCTTTGTCTGTCCGTCAAAATCCTCCAGGATAGCTCCTGCCGCTTCGCTTTGGGTAAACTCATAATGGTTCTTTACAAGGCCGTACACCAGAGCTCTGTCATCCTGGGTCATATCCTCCAGTTCCACCATTTCCATGTTACATCTGGCGGGAAATTTTCCCTGCTTGTCGTAGACATAAGCAATGCCACCCGACATTCCGGCGGCGAAATTTCTGCCGGTGTCCCCTAGCACCACTACCCTTCCGCCCGTCATGTATTCGCACCCATGATCCCCGACCCCCTCGACCACCGCGTACAATCCGGAATTCCTTACGCAGAACCTTTCTCCCGAGACCCCGTGTATATAGGCCTCGCCCGATATAGCGCCGTAAAAACAGGTGTTGCCGATAATAACGTTCCTGCCGGGATCATATGTACACCCCGCTCCGGGGACAACAATGATCCTCCCTCCGGAAATACTTTTACCTACATAGTCGTTGGCCATGCCGGCAAGCCTGAAAGTTATGCCCCTGGCCAGGAAAGCCCCGAAACTTTGCCCGGCAAAACCGTTAAAAACACATCTTATTGTGTCTTCGGGAATACCGGAAGATCCCCGCTCCCGGCATACATGACCGCTCAGCCCCGCCCCTACGGCCCTGTCGGTATTAACTATACCAAGCTCAAGATTTACCGGGTCACCGGTCGCCAGCGCCTTTTCGGAAAGTTCTATCAGCGTATCGTCGAGCGTCCGGCCCTTACCAGGCGCGTTTTCAGAAATCCCGGACTCTTCCCGCGCGGATGCCAGACATCTAACAAGGGCCTCAGGGGTCCGGGGCGCGTAAAGAATACGTGAAAGATCTGTCTGTTTTGCCTTGTCAGGTAATATCGTATCGTCTACTTCGACAAGATCTGTCCTGCCAACCAGATCCGAGACACTGCGTATGCCGAGCGAAGCCATAATTTCTCTGAGATGCGCGGTCACAAAGCGCATATAGTTGACTACATATTCAGGACGGCCGGCAAATCTTCTTTCCAGAAGTCCGTCTTGAGTAGCCACCCCCACGGAACAGTTGTTAAGATGACAGTGCCGCAGCATCACACACCCTAAAGTTATCAATACCGCCGTGCAGAACCCGAACTCATCAGCTCCCAATATCGCCGCGATCGCGACATCTCTCCCGGTCCTCATCTGGCCGTCTGTCTGCAGACGGACCCTGTCTCTCAAACCGTTCAGAACAAGTGTCTGGTGGGTTTCTGAAAGCCCCAGCTCCCATGGGAGTCCGGCATGACGTATCGAGGTTTTGGGAGACGCTCCGGTCCCCCCATCCGCGCCCGATATAAGTACTGTATCCGCGTGACCCTTGGCCACGCCCGCAGCGACCGTACCCACACCCACTTCTGAAACAAGTTTAACGCTGACCTTCGCCCGGGAATTTACACTTTTAAGATCGAATATAAGCTGAGCTAAATCCTCGATCGAATATATGTCGTGATGCGGCGGCGGCGAGATAAGCGTAACTCCCTGGGTGGTGTATCGTGTGCGGGCGATAACAGCGCTCACCTTATGCCCCGGAAGCTGGCCTCCCTCTCCAGGTTTGGCCCCCTGGGCTATTTTTATCTGTATCTCGTCGGCGTTGACCAGGTAATGCGCGGTCACTCCGAATCTTCCGGATGCCACCTGCTTTATGGCGCTTCTTTTGGTATCCCCGTTGGGCATCGGAACGAACCTTTCCGGATCTTCTCCGCCCTCACCGGTATTGGACTTTCCACCCAAACGGTTCATCGCTATCGCTATAGTCTCGTGCGCGTCGCGGCTTATGGAACCGTAGCTCATAGCTCCCGTAGCGAATCTTTTAAATATCTCCTCCGCCGGTTCCACCTCGTCTATCGGCACCGGATCGCGTTTTTTGAAAAGCAGAAGACCTCTTATTGTCGCGGGGTTATCTCTTTGATCGTCAATAAGCGACGCGAAATCCATGTATCTGGCATAATCCCCTTTCCGGGCGGCATCCTGAAGGGCCGCTATACTTTCGGGATTCCACAAATGAAATTCGCCATCGCGTTTCCACTGGAAAATACCTCCGGACGAAAGGCTATGCCTGTCACCGGCAAGTTCCGTTAAATACGCCCCTTCATGCCTCGTTATAACATCCCGGCATATTCCCTCGAGACCTACCCCGCCTATCCTGGAAGCCGTATTGGAAAAATACTTTCCGACCACCTCGTCACTTAAACCAAGAACCTCGAATATCTGGGCCCCTTTATAGCTGCGAATGGTTGAGATGCCCATTTTGGAGAGTATTTTCAATATTCCGGCATCAAGAGCTTTCCTGTAGTTTTCAAGAGCTTTTTCCCCGGCGTGTCCTATTTCTCCGGACGCGGCCATATCTTCTATAACGCGCAAAGCAAGATAAGGGTTAACCGCGTCAGCCCCATATCCCAGTAAAAGAGCGAAATGGTTGACTTCCCTGGGTTCTCCACTTTCAAGGACTATACTTATCTGGTTACGTATGGACCTTGAGACCAGATGCTGATGCACCGCCCCTACAACAAGAAGCGAAGGCAGGGCCGCGTTATACCTGTCAACTCCCCTGTCGCTAATAACAAGAAAATCATGACCTTCTTCTACCGCGAAAACACTTTCATAACAGATCCTTTCAATTGCCCTGGCAAAATTACCCGGGTCAGAAGGATCGAACACGGCGTGCAGAGTCTTGGCGCTGAACCCGTTCCGGGAAATATTTTTGATACGGGCCAGTTCGTCGTTAAAAAGAATAGGTGTCTTAAGGCGTATCTTCCGGCAATGTTCGGGACTTTCCGTGAGTATGTTCTTTCCTGGCCCGGCGAAAGATACCATGCTCATCACGACTTTTTCCCTTATTGGGTCTATTGCCGGGTTGGTTACCTGGGCAAAAAGCTGTTTGAAATGGTCGAATAAAACCTGCGGCCTTCTGGAAAGAAAAGCGTGAGGCGTATCGTTCCCCATGGATCCCGTGGGCTCTTTAGCCTCATCGGCCATGGGCCTCAGGATAGTATCAAGATCTTCCCGAGAGTACCCGAAACATTTGAGGAGCCTGAACGTATCCGTTTCAAAGGGCATCTCACCGGAAACATCCGGCAGTTCTTCCAGAGAATGGACATTCTCCTCCAACCACTTCCCATATGGTTTGGCTGAGGAAAAAGAGCGTTTTATGTCATCATCTTCCACTACCCGCCCCAGTTCGGTGTCTATAAACAACATTTTTCCCGGCTCAAGACGGCCCGAAACTTCTATATCCGAAGTTTCGATATCAAGAACTCCGACCTCAGAAGACATCACCACAAGCCCGCTTTTGGTCATTATGTAACGAGCCGGCCTCAACCCGTTCCTGTCCAGAACGGCCCCTATGTTCTTGCCGTCCGTAAAAGCTATCGCCGCGGGGCCGTCCCAGGGTTCCATCACACAAGCATGGTAGGTGTAAAAATCTTTAAGTTTCCTGTCCATCGCTCCGTCATTTTCCCATGCGGCGGGAATAAGCATCATCATAGCATGCGGTAAAGTCCTACCCCCCAGGACCAGAAGCTCGAAAACATTGTCTATTGTCGCCGAATCACTTCCTCCTTCGGTTATGACCGGCTTTATTTTAGCTATATCGTTCCCGAAATGGGAAGAAGACAAGAGGCGTTCTCCCGAACGGAACCAGTTTATATTGCCTCTCAGGGTGTTTATTTCACCGTTATGCGCCAGGTACCTGAAAGGTTGAGCCAGGTCCCAGGTCGGAAAAGTATTGGTACTGTACCTGGAATGAGCAAGCACAAGAGCGCTTTTCATCTCAGCGTCGCGAAGATCAGGAAAATAATCACCTACCTGGGTGGGAGTTAAAAGACCTTTGTATATTATCTTGCGCGAGGAAAGCCCGGTGATATAGAAAAAATCCTTTTCCGGTATCTCAGACCCGCCCACTCTGCTCTCAACGGCCTTCCGTATAACATAGAGCTTACGCTCAAAATCCATCGGGTCCGTAATGGAGCTGCCGCGGCCTATGAATATCTGCTTTATTACCGGCTGGGTTTCCCTGGCAACCTCGCCTATTATCGAACCGTCGACCGGCACATCCCTCCAGGTTATGAGATCCTGTCCTTCTTCCGACACCACGCGCCGGAAAAGTTCCTGACATTCGTTTCGCGACCTTTCCTCACGTGGAAGAAATACAAGTCCCGCCCCGTATTCCCCCGGAGGAGGAAGCTTTATACCCGCCATATCTTTGACGAAAAATTCGTGAGGCATCTGCAAAAGGACCCCGGCTCCATCTCCCGTTCTGGGATCAGCGCCTACCGCCCCCCTATGAGTCATCCTTTCAAGCAGTTCAAGGCCTTTTGATACGATATCGTGAGACCTTTTGCCTTTGATATCACAGACAAAACCCACCCCGCAGCTATCGCGCTCAAAAGCGGGATCATACAAACCTTGTTTTTCGGGTAAATAAGGACTTTTCATGTTTATGCCTCTATATCCTGAACCTCTCAGGGTCTAAGTCAAGTTTCTTCATTTTTGTCCTCAAAGTATTCCTGTTCAAACCGAGTATCTTGGATGCTATTGACCTGTTCCCGAACGACATCTTAAGAGCTTCCTCTATCAGCCCGCGTTCCGTGGCTCTCATGACATTATGATACACTTTACCTTTTTCAGCGTTAAGCATTATTTCGCGCATACCCCCCGCCTCCCCGGTATCGTGACAAAATTTGGGCAATTTACGCCTCCATAATATTCATTTTCCGGGCAAAAAAAATACCCTTCCAAGAATACATCATATATTCGAAAGGGCATCTTTGCCTTCAGGCATTTCTATTCTTGCCATATTCGCTTAAATAAAAAGCCCCCTATAGGGGCCTCCTCGCCTGAACATCAACATCATCGTCAGCTAAAGTGTACCACCACACCCTGGCTGAGTCAACGGTTTTCTCCGGCTGCTCTATACCGACTGAAGTATAAGCTGCATGGAATCGTGAAAATCTCTTAATTCGTTCCAATCTATCGGATTTATCCTAAGAGGACGTTTTCCTTCGTATATTTCCCACATTATCGCGTCAAGTCCCTCGGGTGTCCCGAGTTTATCTTTATCACTATCCGTAAGCGTGATCACGCCCGAAACGTCAAAGGCTGTTATCATACTTCGCCTGCTTTCGCTTAATTCTTCTTTCGTAAGCCCCAGGTCCACACTCAGCCTGTGATCGTTCAATAGCGCGCTTCCCACCATTATCGTCTTGACCTCGTCTATGGGGTGGCCCTTACTTTCTTCATATGTCACCACGAAAAGATCCTTATACTCCTCGTGTTCATCCAGGATATACTTAACTATCTCTTTTCTCTGAGCCTCACTCTGGCAGCTTACCTTAACCTTGTGAAGAAAATAATTCTCTCTGCCATGCGTCTCTATCGCATTCCGTATCTGTTTTTTCAGGTCACCTTCATCGTGGTCGTCAAATCGCAAGATCGTCGTATTCGTTCCATACCTCCTTTCCAGTCTCCGCGCGGCCCCATTACCGCCTGATTGCTGCGCGGACCGGCTCTCTACAGGCCCCCTCGGGATGATGAAGGTATTGTGGACGCCTCTATTCATATCCTCTAAAAGATACCTTATGTGCTTCGAAAGCCTGATGCTGCCCGCGGGGTCAAGCCGGTCCTGGAACCCGAACAATAATCTCCGGGAACCCGCCCCCTCAATACCTTCATGATGTTGAGAGGCATTAAACCTCACAAGCGCTTTCTCCGCTTTTGACATCTCCGTTCTTTTTGTTCTGCCTTTTGCCATTTCTTCATTTAAAACCTCAATGAGTTCTTCCGGGTCAGTAACGTCCTTTACTCTGTCTCCGAGAGCGCTGTAGGCCGCGTGCACATCTTTACCCGCGCCGCGCATGTACGTGTGCATGTTCATTTCGGTATATTCGGCGAGAAGACCGGCCATGAAGTCTTCTCCGGCCAGGCTTTCACCAAGTTCGTGTATGAGCGCCATCTCGTTGGAGAGAAGATCTCGGCTTAGATAAAGAACCTCTCCCGCGAAAAATCCCATAACCTTCTCATTAGGCTCAAGCGTAACTATTCGCATTATGTTTAAAAGCTTCTTTTCCATAAGCCGTTTTAATTCAGCGTCATACCCGGCATTCAAGAATTTAGCGCGTTTCAAAAGCCCGCTAACGGCAGCCTTCACAGAGTTAACATCCTCAATTTCTTCTCCGAGGCCTAACTCTATATCTTCTTTAAGCTCGTCATGGGCGACAAATAACACTTTCTTCCCGTCCTTTGATAATTCCCCTGCTGTAAATCCATCAGTCAAAACACGGCCATCGGCGTCGGTTACTTTACCTATTAGACTGCCTCGAGAAGCATCTGCTTCCGCATCCGGCATGGGCAGAACAAGCATATTTTCGAACTCTCCAACCTTGGCGCCTTCCGGAGTAAGATATGAGTGTATCACCACGGAAAGCTTTCCCGGATCCACATTCACGACTTCGCTGATCGATAAGTTTTCACTAACTACGGGCTCCAAAACCAGTCCAAGAGCCGGAGCTTTCCCCTTCAACGTATGCTCCTCATACCCTGGAATATCCAAATATTCGTCAAGAATGTCTCCCGAACTGGGACCAGGTTTCTGCCCCTGTAAGAGACGTAAATAAGGATGGTTATGGTAAATCCCCATAACTTGTTCTTTTCCTTTTTCGATCCTGGTGTCTATAATATGTTTGATGTCTTCCTTATCAACAACCGGGTTTAAGGGGGTAGACCCCGGAGCAAGGGGCAGAGGGATGAGCTGAGTAACAATATAAGCGTTCTCTTCGTATCTGCCAATGATCACCCCTACATCTTCCTTAAAATTCTCTTCGGTGTAATTTATCGTGACGTTATCAGCAAGCCGCCTAAGTTCCTTAGTTATCTCCCGCAAACTGCTATCTTCCCAAAATACCTTTCTTGTTTCCTGTTGCGCCTCGAGCTCGGATGGCGGAGCACTCACCCCCTCCATAGGCCTTGCCCTAGCGTCCGCGTCGTATTTTTCTTCGATACTTCTTCCCAATATCCTCTCAATGCTTCTCTTGAATGCAGAGAACGAAAGATCAAATGAATCCATCTTAGGTAATGTCGCGAAATCCAACTGTTCGATCTCTTTTTTAGCTGTCGCCTCATCGATGGATCCTATTTCAAAAAGCATGAATATAAACTTCAGGTGTTCAAAGACTGTCATCCCTAGCCCCTCTTGTCCGCCCCGGAGATATTCGGCATACAATTCTTTACCCCTATCTTTCGTTATAAGATGTTGGTTGCTGGGAGTCACCAACCAGCGATATTGGTGATCTAAGGACAAGAAATATCTCAATATCTCTCTTCTTGTATCGCCAGTATACCGCGCGAGCATCGAATCAAACGTTTCCCATATTGGGATGATAGACATTCTTTTTGACCAATTTCCTATCATTTTTTCCCCTACTACTGAGAGGTATTCATTAATAACCTCGGTCATTTCTATCATCTCATCGGCGCTCACATTCCCCGACATGAGAAACCGGACAATGTCCGGACGCAAAGGATCAAACCTCGACCGCTCATGCTTTACTGACATCTTTAAAAGGTCCAGGCCCTTCCGGCGTTCTTGGGCGTTCTGCGAAAGCAGCTTTGGCATTATGATCTCACCAATATAGTCGTATGATTCCGGCTTCGAGATAAAGTAATTATCCTCTCCGCCAAAGTCTTCAGCAACTTTTCTGATCAGAGAGACTACCTGCTCTTTTTCAAGAACAGCCGGCCTCCCCTCCCTCGTTATCTCAAGATCGCGCTCCAACAGCGCAATTGCCTGGTGTGCTATAAGGTTGAGCCTGTTATATGAATCTCGCAGCAACCTATTCTTGTGATCGCAGTGAGCAAGCTCTTCCAGACTTAGAGCGGAGTTGATCAGCTCAAGCATCATTTCTAGCCCTTCTGCCCGGGATAGATCTATTATCTCTCTGATCCCTCCATCATAGAACACTTTGTCTGCCTCTTCATTTAGATAGTATTCAAAGACTTTTCCGATCCTTTGTCGAAGATGACTAACGTTGGTATCCTGGCTATTACCATACACAACTAGATCACCTTCCCGTTCTTTAACAAATCTTTCAAAAGCTATCTGGTTATTCCAATCCTTCCCATTATCATCGAACCATCCTCCTCGAGCGTCCTTATGATCTTCTATGTTCCTGTGGTCGAAGTTCATAGGAGTTGCGCCTCTTTGCACCAGAATATCGTGAAGGATCTGCTGCATAGACCTCGGGTCGTCGTTATCCAGTGTCCGCACTTTAATATCTTCTTCATCTATGCTTCTTTCATCCGGCACAAATAATCGCCTTCCCACCACAATGGATCCTTTAGGTAATTTAACTACCCCCCTTGCTGCCGTATCCATCGGACTTATTAGCGATATCTGATCCTCCACCCCCTTCATCGGGACGATAACCATATATTTTCTGTTAAAGAAATCCGGGCCGTGAGATTCGGGACTGTTTCCCAAAACAGTAGAATTGATCGAGAAGTGTATCGTCTCCCAAGCCGCGCGTGGCTCTGTTCCGTCCGGTGCGGAAACATAAAACGAGGTGGGATATATATATCCGTCCCTGGGAAAATCTTCCGTTAAGTGAACAAGATATAGGTTGTCTATGTTCAATGTCCCATCTGGCAATAACGGCGGAGCAAGATCCCCGGGACTGAGTGCGGAAAGGACGTCGTTTTCAGACACTTCGAACCCAGACGCCCCGTACCCCATACCCTGCCCGGGCTGGATAAGGATGGCTAACGCGGCCTCTTCTCCTTCGCTCAGCCCCACCATAAGATTGTTTATTTCCTCATCACTCGTAAGGTCTTTGGTTTTAGCTGTTTCAAGGGACGTCATTAAGGGAGAGTTGTCTGGAACCTCTTTACCTTTCAAATATTTTATTGCGTCAGGTATGGTCATCTGCTTGCCTTCCTTAATACGGGCAGATATCTCCGCCCTGAAAGCCTTAAGCTGTTCATCGGTCATGTGGAATCTTTCCGATGTGGAAACATGAAGCCCCACCTCGGCAGAAGCGAGATCCGGAGCCTCATATTTATCATTTACTAGATTCAAACCTGCGACAGTCTCAAGATCCGTCTTTCTGTCTTCTAATCCAAGGAGCGACGCCAGATCGTCAAATCTGACAAACAGTACGGCATTAAAGTCTGGCCCGTACTTTGACCGAAACCCTTCCAAAAAGAACCTGCAAGCTTTAATGGCCTGGTCATGTATATCTTCTCTGTCCATGTATATACCCATTACTGGACTGTCCATTGTAAATTTCAATTCCCCTTCCTTGTTTTTAAAGATCTCAAACCTCATTTCATTTCCCAGGAATCCCTTTACTTCTAAATGAGCTTTACTCGGGCTGATCCAGGAAAAACGTGCCCGATTATCAATACCTTCATTTACCTGGATAACTGCTTTAATCCATGTTTCCGCAATATCAACATAAGTCTCGAAACGCATACTGTCCATAGCTTCTCTTGAAGTTACATTCGGACGAACGCCTTCAGGTACAACTTTTCGGGACGGAGAAGCCGTCGCGTCCTCATGCGTCGCGCCGGCTATGCCGGTATCCGGCGCGGCGGCCATTTTCACCCCAAGGCGGTTGTTCATGGGTTCAACGATCTTTTTCACCCAATCCGAAATCTCCTTTTTGGTTGTTTCGTACATTTCGGTACCGGGCATGCCGCGCTCCATCAGGTTTATTCTGTCGGTTAAGCGAGCGATCTTTTTATCCAGCTCATCCAGCGCTTTTTTCATGTTCTCGAGTTTTCGGGCGGCACTCGGGTCTTCCCCCAAAGTCTCACTCATCGCTTCTTTCACGACAGCATCGTTATACTCGGATTCTATTTTTCCCCGCTCTTCATTTAAAATCTCTAAGTCCTGTTTGGCGTTCTTGTATTCTTCGGGGTCGGGACTTGGCGCATCCATATTGAGGATATTCCCGATTATGTCTTGGTGCTTGTCCCGTTTCGCCCGATCTTCTAACTTGTCATCCGATTCACGGACAACACGATCGAGGCTCTTCCCCTCGGTCTCATCCCACCTTATAATGTCGATATATATCCCGAAGAGCTCGTGAACATGAGTAAGTATATCCCTCATATCCGCCTCCGGAGCTTCGCGTATAGCGTTAGCTACCATACTGTCTATGCGGCCCTGTAGAAGCCCATATATGTACCGATCCCCCAACAACATCTCCTCGCCAAATAAAGTCATCCCTGCCAGATGCCTTCTGTGATCAGACGGTAAACTCCCGTGCAGCCTGTAAACCACCAGACCCTCCCTCCCCATCACCACATTGCCGGACTCCATGCTCTCCTGGATATCACCGAAAGATGGCCTGAGATCAAGCATATCCGAAATAAGGCGGGGACTCATACCCTCGGGGCCTGCAAACGATGGACTGTCCTTAAAAGGATGATTATGCAGAAAGAGCTTAGTGAGCCCCATTTCCGACAGCGACAAAAAGTCAATAAGATCGCTGCCCACACCGTATTCTTCCCCGACACTCAAAAGAGCCTGGCCGTTCTCCAGGACAGATATGCCTATCTCAAACCTGAGTTCACTTGACAACTCCCTCAGCATATCCATCGAAGGGGTCTCTCTCAGGAGCATAACCTGCCCCGGGGGTATTTTCGACCTAAGGGCGGACCCTATATCCTCTATTTCCACATATGTGATGGTAAATTCGCTTTTTTCGATATTTTCACCACCGGAAAAAACGAACCTCATCGAACCTTCATCTTCAGACACAAGATCCACCGTGCGGAGCGCCCCGCCGTAACTGGGATCGTTGAACTCAACAGGCACATCCGGCAGGATTTCAATAAACCGTTCAAGCTCATCTCTTCCGGAATCTTTTACTTTGGCGGAGCGGTCAAACACATAGGCATACGATCCGAGAAAGATCCCCAGAGGTAAAGCCGCGGGTAAGACCGCCCACCAGCCGAGGAATGGAACAAGAAGCGCGCCGGTAAGGATCGAGAGACCGGCCGTACCGATTATCGCTATCCCGCCAAGATCGCGAAGGGGCGCGAACCCGGCGGTTGACATAGGTGGAAGATCTCGCTCTTCATACCCCGGTGTCTTTCTTTCCGTAAAAGAGACAAGTACATCCACCCCGTCTATGGACAGAACGAGGCTCTCAGGAGAGAGTTCATTTTTATCAAGACCACTTCTTTCGACGGTATATACAAAGTCTATACCGGGTATTTCTATCTCTATCGCAGCCTCGTCTTTGCCGTACGATCCCGAAAATACGGCTTCAGCAAGTTTTACCCACGTTCTCACGGCATCGATTTTTTCCAGTCCATTGACCACAAACGAGGTTTCACAGAAAAAACTGTATAAGGCCAGCGCCGAACCTCTTGTGCCCAAAGTGTCGGTCAAGCTGGAAAGTATGCCAGTATCATATCCCGACAAGAGACGGAAATAAGGATTCTCATGTTCTTCGCAGCTTCTGAAATCAGGTATTATTGAAACGTACGATATCCTTTTCTCCCTGAAAAGCTCATAAAGGTTATCTGAATGGAACCCGCCGGTGACAAGCATAGCGTATTTCCTGTTGTCGTTTTCCCCGGACGATTCGAACCTGATGTTATTCAGGAACACATCATCCCTCTTGAAAGAATATTCGTAGAACCTGGATATTTCGGCGCGCCTCGCGTCCAGGTCCGCGGTTTGCGGAGCCAGACGCGTTTCCATGAGACCTCGCGCGCCTTCCCTTTCTATGAACGCCGTGAAATTATCCGCGGAAAAATCATCTTCATTGGCCTTGTAATATTCATAATCGTCCCTTGTGAGCTTTATGGCGAACATGTTCTCAAGGATGGTCATGTTTTTTGAATGCCCTGCAAGTTCTTTCTGCGCGTCGTTCTCATAAAAACATTCTTTTACCGCTTCCTCGAAAGCCGATATCTCAGCTATTACGGCGGACTTATCCACAGCGTCATATACCGAGATGTATACCATGAATTTTTCCAGCTCTGGAAAATCCGAAAGGGGAAGCCCCGCTCTTCTTGCCATAACACTTAGAAAATCATAGAATTCCAACTGGGATATACCGCCCGAGCGAAATTCAACGGTCTTTTCTGTCAGAGACTCAAGCAAGCTTATGGGTATGAGACGCAACAGTTCGTCTATCAGCATGCTCCTCTGGGCATTTGCTTTTCTGAAATCTATATCGCCCTCGAGTTCTAAAGCGCGGGAGAGAAGATAGACATTAGGATATTGTTTTATTTCAAGGCCTTGTTCACGCGCCGTCCGGGAAAGAAACAAAAGATGCTCCCTTAGGCCGATCACTCCCGAACGGTAGTCCGAGAACCTTCGGTCAATCTCATAAAGCACGGGGCTGTAAACCGCCTTTTTAATACTATCAAGACGCGTGGACAGTGACTTGAGCCCTTTGTCTATGCTGTCACCGTATCTTAAAGACCCCCGGTACACCTCAAGATTCGAAATATACAGATCAACGTCTTCGATACCCCACAAATAAGATCTTCCGGGTTCATTTACATGAAAATATTCAGCACCGCTTAAGATACCTTCCCTTACGAAATAATCCGCCACTCTTCGCCTTACACCCACATCACTTATGTCCGTAAACACGGAAAGATCGTATTCCCCGCTTCCTCCCTCAAGGTTAACGGTCCTTATGCCGTATTCTCTTTCAATATGCGCGATTATCCCGGCTATACTTTTCTGACAGTCATAATTGGCATGGGCGTCCTGTATGTGGAACACGGTGTAGGGAGAATCGGGAAAATGCTGACGGCTTTTTATTTCCCCTAGAGAAGGAGGCAATGAGAACGTCCCCGCGAGCGGTATACTTCCGGGCGAATGGCTGTCATGTCCGGACGATACCTCAGATATTTGATCGTACACAGTACCGGCGTGAGCGGCCAGGCCGGTATCGTATATAAGAGTATTGACAAGAAAAGCCGCGGCCGTAATGAGGCCGACCACAGGCTTGAACATCCTATCGGATTTTCTTGTGATATCTTGCTTTTTAAAATCCTTACTTTTCATTATAAAAAACTCCTTGCCGTTTAAAAATGTTTTTAAAAACGGCTCTAAAATAGACTACCCCGCTCCTCATGCAGAACTTTCTTGAAAAACTAAGCTCTACAAAGGCGCAGGGAAACCAGCGGAATGTATATATCACCGCTACTTAAAGTATACCTGTAGAAGTTTACAAGAACAAGGATGGGTTCCTTGCTTTTTTTGATTTAACAGACACCTGGACTGGAACTTCCTTGTCACCATACCACTATATATCGTTCCGGCATCAAGCTATAATCACATTACATTTTTTAACCTGTGTGCGGCTGAGGCAATAAAATCCCTGAAAAGAGGATGGGGTTCATCCGGCCGTGACTTAAATTCGGGATGGAACTGGACAGCCACGAACCAGGGATGGTCCTTGATCTCGACTATCTCGGCAAGCTTTCCTTTGGGGTTGATCCCGCTCAGTATCATCCCTTTTTTTTCAAAGACCTTTTTGTATCCGGGATTGAATTCGAATCTGTGGCGGTGCCTTTCGCTTACCTTTTCCACACCGTAGGACTTCGCGGCGCGGCTCCCTTTCTTAAGATCGCACCGGTAAAGCCCCAATCTCATGGTACCGCCTTTTTTGCCGTCACTTGACTGTCCCGGAAGAAGCGATATTACGGGGTGATGGGTCTCGGGCCTGAATTCCGTTGAGTCGGCTCCCTCAAGGCCGCAGACATTGCGCGCAAATTCCACTACCGCCACCTGCATACCAAGACAGATACCGAAATACGGGACCCGGTTCTCTCGCGCGTAACGCACCGCTGCCATTTTTCCTTCTATCCCCCTGGGTCCAAACCCGCCCGGTATCAGTATCCCCGATACCGATGACAACACTTTTTCCACACCCGCCTTATCGGCTTTTTCCAACTTGTCGGAGTCTATTTTCACAAGCTCCATATCAAGGTTATTGGCTATTGCCGCGTGTTTCAGGGCTTCATCCACCGATTTGTACGCGTCCTGCAGTTTTATGTACTTCCCCACAATGCCGATCTTTATCTTGTTTTTATTCGCTTTGGCGATCTCCACTACCCTGGTCCATTTACGGTCAGCGGCGGAACTCTTTTTTTTCAGTTTAAGGTGCCTCATTATCATCTCGTCGAGCCGGCTTTCCCGGAACTTCAGAGGTATCTCGTAAACATTTTCCACATCCCGGGCCTCCACTACACATTCTTCCCTGACATTACAGAAAAGGGCTATCTTGGAACGGGATGATTTTTCCAAAGGACGGTCCGTCCTTACCATAAGTATTTCGGGCTGTAAACCTATCTCACGGAGTTTGCCTACTGAATGCTGTGTGGGTTTTGTTTTCAGCTCTCCCGCTGACTTGATAAACGGCAAAAGCGTCAGATGAACGTTGATCGTAGAGGCCTGGTCAGATTCATTTTTCATCTGCCTTATCGCCTCGAGGAACGGAAGGCTCTCGATATCCCCTACGGTGCCTCCTATTTCGACAAGAACTATATCGACCTTATATGTCTTTTCCGCAAGACGTATCAGTTTTTTTATCTCATTGGTTATATGCGGTATGACCTGTACGGTATCCCCGAGAAAATCGCCCCGCCTTTCCTTATCTATGACGTTCTGATAAACTTTCCCGGTGGTTATATTGTTTATTTTTGAAAGAGGGGATCTCGTATACCGGTAATAGTGTCCAAGGTCAAGGTCTGTCTCGGCGCCGTCGTCAGTGACATAAACCTCACCGTGCTGATAGGGGTTCATCGTTCCCGGATCCACGTTTATGTAGGGATCGCACTTTACCAGGGCGACGCTATACCCTCTCCACTCAAGGATCTTACCTATAGACGCCGAAGCTATTCCCTTACCCAAACTTGATACCACACCGCCCGTGATATATATGTACTTAGCCATCCTTGCCCCCCCTATCGGCAGGCTCCACCGGATACTCTCCGCTGAAACAGGCCGTGCAGAAACCATCCGCCCCGACAGCCGATAACATCCCTTCCATGTTTAGATATTCCAGGCTGTCCACGCCTATCGAAGAAGCTACCTCACCTATAGTTTCGAATTCATTGGCGATAAGTTCTTCCCTGGAAGGAAAATCTATACCGTAAAAACAGGGGAATTTTATAGGAGGACAGCTGATACGCATGTGTATCTCGCTCGCCCCGGCACGCCTTATTTCTTTTACGCGGCATCTCGTCGTGGTCCCCCGAACTATGGAATCCTCGACTACGACCACCTTTTTACCCTTGAGCACTGATCTTATCGGATTAAGTTTTATTTTCACACCGTGACGGCGCATTTCAGGTGTGGGCTGTATGAACGTGCGTCCAACATAATGGTTACGGACCATACCATGCTCAAAAGGAAGGCCGCTTTCTTCGGCATATCCCAAAGCGGCGTAATTCCCCGAATCCGGGATAGATATTACCATATCCGCTCCGGGGACCGGATATTGCCTGGCAAGCTGGCGCCCAAAAGCCTTTCTGACCTTGTATACACTGTCCCCGAAAATAAGGCTGTCAGGCCTTGAAAAATAAATGAACTCGAAAATACATCTTGCCGCCGGAACCTTTTGAAAAGGTTTGATACACCTTATGCTCGATCCCTCCAAAACCACCATTTCCCCGGGTTCGACATCCCTGATATATTCCGCGTCAATAATGTCCAGCGAACACGATTCACTGGCCAGTACATAGGACCCCCCTACCCTGCCAAGACAAAGCGGCCTTATTCCACGAGGATCTCTTACGCCAACCACCTTATCTCCATAAAGGAATATGACGCTGAACGCGCCTTTACACAAAGATAGAGCGTCGACTATACGTTCCTCCACCCGATCCTTTCCCGACCTGACAATAAGATGCATTATGACTTCCGAATCCATAGTACTATGGAATATCGAACCTTTCTTTTCGAGATCTCTACGGAGGGCCGAGGC
>SLID01000061.1 GCA_007135805.1 Candidatus Omnitrophota bacterium
AAGGGGTTCTTACGCAGTTTGACGGCCAGATCATACTTAATAAGGCGCGTGAACAGGCGGCGGAGAAAGAGCTGAAAGAGAATCTTGTAAAGACTACCTGGAACAATCGTTTGCAGTTTGAGACACCTGACGGCCGGTTCAAAGGACAGATAGGCGGTCGTTTGCATTCTGACCTTGTATACATGAAGGGACAGGGCAGTCTTGAGGAAAGGTTGGGTGGAGTTGATCTTACGAGAGAGGATAACGCTTTCTTTCGAAGAGCCAGACTTTATCTTCAGGGAACGGTTTATGAAAATTTCTTCTATAAACTCCAATGGGATTTTGCCGGCGGCACGGCGGGGTTCAGGGACGCCTATGTGGGTATGCAGAACATCCCATACATAGGAAAGATAACCGCGGGCCAGTTTAAGGAGCCGTTCAGCCTGGAAGAGCTTACCAGCAGCAATAATATAACTTTCATTGAAAGGTCGCTTCCGAACGTTTTTTCTCCCGGAAGAAGCTGGGGCGCCGGTGTTAGCAATAGTTGGTTTGACCAGAGAGCTACTCTGAGTCTGGGAGCTTTCCGTAATTCAAATGAAACTGGCGCCATGGTTACCGGAAACGAGTGGAATTTCACGACAAGGGCGACAGCGCTTCCCTGGTATGAGGCATCTGACAAGCTGGCTCACCTGGGTGTGGGGTACAGTCTGAGAGTCCCGGAAAACAACTGGCTGAGATTCCGCCAAAGGCCCGACATCCGTATAGGCACGAGATTTGTTGATACGGGTGTGATACAGGCCGATATGGACAATCGTCTGGGTTTTGAGGGGGCGGTAGTATACGGTCCGCTTTCTTTTCAAGGCGAGTTTATCCAGTCTTTTGTTGATGTTCAGAACAGGTCGAGGACGGGATACCTTTACGGAGGTTACGGGTATGTGAGCTACTTCCTGACAGGTGAGAACAGAAGGTACAGTAAGGGTTCCGGGGCCTTTTCAGGAGTAAGTCCGAAGAACAACTTTTCGATAAAGGACCGTACCTGGGGAGCGTGGGAGCTCGCGGCTCGCTATTCTTATCTTGACCTGGATGACAAAAAGGCAGGTATAGAAGGAGGGATCCTGAGCGCGTCCACAATAGGCATAAACTGGTATCTTACACCGAATATCCGGGCAATGTTCAACTATGTCCACGCCCACAGGAATACGGCGGGATATGCTGATGGCGTTCAGGCAAGGTTGCAGGTGACATTTTAAAACAACCTGGCAAGGCGCGGAGTTCACGAAATTGTCACAAAAACGTAACAGTAGAGACAAGGAGAAAAAGCAGAATAGTATGGAAAACAAGGAGGTAAAAATGTTCAGAAAGACTGCAAAGATGCTGGGGGTATTGATATTGTCAGTGGTGGTCAGCTTACCCGCTTTGTCCCAGGAAATGGTACAGGTAAGGGGATCTGATACTATGGTCAATGTTGTCCAGCGGATGGCCGAGGTTTATATGCAGAATAATCCCGGAAGGTACATTGCCGTTACAGGCGGCGGGTCCGGTACGGGAATAGCGGCTATCACCAACAAGACGGTTGATATCGCTAACGCATCCAGAGATATCAGGCAGCAGGAAATAATACGGGCCCGGAATTCAGGGGTCGAACCGACGCGGGTTGTAATAGGAATGGATTGCATAACGGTTGTAGTTAACGGGGATAACAATGTGGATCGTCTGACGGTCGCGCAATTAGGAGCGATCTTCAGAGGAGAAATAACCAACTGGAAAGATGTCGGGGGAGCTGATATGCCCATAACTTTGTATGGCAGGCAGTCCAATTCCGGTACTTTTGTTTTCTTCAGGGATGTTGTTTTGAAAGGCGACTATTCCGACAGGATGAACAGGATGAACGGGACAAGCCAGATAGTCGAGGCTGTAAGGGCTGATCGTACCGGTATAGGCTATATAGGTCTCGGCCACGCCAGGGCAGCGAGGGGGCTCAGGGTAGTACGTCTCGCGTTACGTGAAGGGGGTGAATACGCGGATCCGACCAATCCCGCCCATATAGCCGAAGGTAAATATCCTATAATCAGGACACTTAACCAGTATATTGACGGGATGCCCGAAGGACGTATCAAGGATTTTTTGAGCTTCGAAGTAAGCCCTGAAGGTCAGAAAATTATGAGTGAAATGGGGTTTGTGCCTATTCCGAGCGAATATGTCGAGTATAACAGGACTAACGCCGGGGTTTGAGATATTTGAGGCGCCGTTAAAACAGGAGAAGGAGGCCGTGAGGAAATGGCGAGGATAAAGGAAAACATGATCCACGGCCTCTTTTTCCTGAACGGACTGGTAGTTGTTGGAGTGCTTTGCGGGATCTTTGCGATACTTGTTTTTACCGCCGCTCCGGCGTTCAAGGAAATAAGTATCGTAGAGTTCCTTGCAACCGTGCGGTGGAACCCTACATCATACTATAAGCCTTCCTACGGGATTCTTTCAATGATAGTCAGTTCATTGATGGTAACTATCGGGGCTCTCACAATTGCCGTTCCTTTAGGTATCGGAACGGCAGCGTATCTTACTGATGTAGCTTCTCCCCGTGTAAGGGAGGTGGCGAAGCCGGTAATAGAGATACTTGCCGGCATCCCGTCGGTGGTGCTCGGCTTTCTTGGTATAGTCCTTGTGGGGCCGATTATAGCCAGGGTGTTTGGGCTTCCAAACGGGCTCAATGCCATAAACGGTTCAGTGCTTCTTGCCGTAATGGCGTTACCGACTATAATCAGCCTGTCAGAAGACGCGCTTAACAGTGTGCCGAGATCTTTCACCGAAGCGTCATACGCGGTCGGGGCCACGAAGTGGCAGACGGTAGTAAGGGTAAAGATACCTGCCGCTATTTCAGGTATATTCGCTTCCTGCATGCTTGGCATGGGAAGAGCGGTGGGAGAGACAATGACGGTTTTAATGGCCACGGGATGCGCTCCCGCGATGCCAAGGAATTTTTTAGATCCGGTAAGGACAATGACGGCCTCCATCGCTATTGAGCTGGGAGAAGTGCCGTATTACACCACGCATTATTACGCCCTTTTTGGTATTGGATTAGTGCTTTTTGTGATCACGTTTTTGATAAACATGGCGGCGGATGCCGTACTGAACAAGTATCAGGTGAAAGTCAGATGAGACCGAGAAACGTACAGGAAAAAATTGGGTTTTTTGTTTTGAAACTGTGTGCCGGATTGGTTGTCCTGATCCTGGGTATGATATTACACGACATTGTTTCGAAGGGATGGCGTCAGGTCAACTGGACCTTTCTGACAGCGGCACCTTCGATGGGCATGACCGAGGGTGGGATATTCCCGGCAATAATGGGAACTTTTCTTGTTACGGTCATAACCGCGGTTTGTGCCGTACCCCTGGGAATGGGATGCGCGATATATCTCAACGAGTATGCCGGAGACAACAAGGTCACTCGCCTTATAAGGATGTCTATAAGGAACCTTTCGGGAGTGCCGTCGATAGTATATGGTCTTTTCGGGGTTGTTTTGTTCGTGAACCTTCTCGGATTGGGAACGTCCCTTCTGGCCGCGGGCATGACGCTTGGTTTGTTGACCCTGCCCTGGACCATCACCGCGAGCGAGGAAGCTTTAAAGAACGTTCCTCAGTCATACAGAGATGGGGCCCTTGCTCTCGGAGCCACAAAGTGGAAGGCTTTGAAAACCAATGTTCTTCCTTATGCGATCCCGGGTATGCTTACAGGGACCATACTCGGGCTCGCCCGGGCCGCCGGGGAAACAGCGCCTATACTGTTCACCGGTGCCGCGTTCTTTTTGCCTTTTCTGCCAAGATCCCTGTCTGACCAGTTCATGGCTTTGCCCTATCACCTGTACATAATGGCGACCCAGCACCATGACCTGGAGAAGGTCCGACCCATAGCTTACGGTACGGCGCTGGTCCTTATAGCGCTCATACTGGCCATGAACCTTTTCGCCATAGCCCTGAGGTATAAGTTGAGAAAGCTTAAAAAGGAATAGTTTATGAACAGAGAGCACATTAAGATCAAGGTAAAGGATTTTAATTTCTTTTACGGGGAAGAACAAGCCCTCAAAAATGTCGCGATGGATATTTACAAGAACGAGGTGATCGGTATCATCGGGCCATCGGGATGCGGAAAGTCTACTTTTTTACGCAGCCTGAACAGGATGAACGATGTGATTCCCGGAGTGAAATACGAAGGGACCGTGACCCTTGATGGTAAGAACATTTTCGCGCATGGAATTGATGTTGTGGATATACGCCGCAAAGTCGGGATGGTCTTTCAGAAATCCAATCCATTCCCGAAAAGTGTTTTTGACAATGTCGCGTACGGACTGAGGATAAACGGTGAAAAGAACAAGGATGTTATAGCGGAGAAAGTTGAAAAAAGTCTTATGGGCGCGGCTTTGTGGGGAGAGGTCAAGGACAGGCTTTCTGCCAGTGCCTTTGACCTTTCCGGGGGGCAGCAGCAGAGGCTTTGTATAGCAAGGGCTCTTGCTGTGGAACCCGAAGTCCTTCTGATGGACGAACCGGCTTCCGCTCTGGATCCGACGGCCACGTCCAAAATAGAAGAACTCATACAGGAGTTGAAAAAGAACTACACCATAGTTATAGTTACCCACAACATGCAGCAGGCGGCCCGGATATCGGATTATACGGCTTTTTTTATGATGGGCGAACTGATAGAATATGACGTAGCTGGTAAAGTCTTTACAAACCCTTCCAAAAAAATTACGGAAGAGTATATAACGGGGCGTTTCGGATGATAAAGATACCAATCAAAGAGGGGTGTAATGATGATGGAGAGACATTTTGACGATGAGCTGTCACGGCTTAAAACCGACCTTATTAAGATGGCTTCTCTGGTCGAGGATTCTATACGCAACGCGGTACATGCCTTGAAAGAACAGGATGAGAACCTTGCTCGTAGTGTGGTCGAGAAAGATAACGAAATAGACGAGATGGAAAACATAATTGAGGAAAACGCGATAGAGCTATTGGCTCTCCGCCAGCCCATGGCCGCGGATCTCCGTTTCATAACCACGGGCATGAAAATAAACGCGGAGCTTGAACGTATAGCGGATCTTACAGTGAACGTAGCGTATCGGGCCATCGAGATCGCCTCCCAGCCATTATTAAAGCCCCTGGTCGATATTCCCAAGCTTTCGGAGGTGGCTCGCAAAATGGTGAAAGGCGCTATCGACGCTTTCGTTGAGGAAGATGAAGCACTCGCCCGGGAAATAATTCTGACTGATCCTCACGCTAATTCTCTTAAGTCAGCTGTGCAGGAGGAGCTTGTAGAGTATATGAAAAAGGACGGCTCTTCCGCCCCGAGGGCGGTGCCTCTACTTCTTACCGCACGGCATCTTGAGAGGATATGTGACCATGCTACCAATATTGCCGAAGATGTCGTTTATATGGTCCGGGCGAAAGTGGTAAGGCACAAAAAGCTCGATAACGGGCAGTAATGTCTATCCTGCCCAACTGAAAATCTCCGCGTATGCCAAGGTTTTTCCGCAGCCAGTTAGCGTGGATACTGTTATAGCGGAATAGTTTGTACATAATTCACGATCATGTCCCAGTCTTTGGTTTCTTTCCATTGATCCTCCATCGAGCGCCAGTCCCGCCTTGTCGCCTTGTGTCGCCTTGTACCGGGTACACGGCTAAGTAGCAAACTGTCCCTATAAGTATCGTAATAAGATCGTTCGGGTCTTCCGGGGACACTTTACCGATAGCCGCCGTACCCGGTACAAAAAGATATAGGGGAGAAAAAGGTTGCATATCTAACTTTTTTATATTATAATTTAGTGTATTATGTGAATATAAAGTTCGATAATATGCGGCGGATTTACCTTTTAGCGGTTTTCCGGGCTTAAAAATAGAACTTTGCCCGAGTTGGGACCCGCAGTTCGTGACTTTAACGGGGGAATGTGTGAGTGAGTGAACCAGGAATGTATGAAGAAAAAATATATAAATTACCCCGTGCTTTTAAGGGCCGGGTCTGAGTGTGTTTTTATGAGAAAGATGTTTATCAAAATTTGCGCTGTTCTTTTAGCTCTGCTGATAACTTTCGGCGATAGCCCGGTTGTCGCGGGAGGGGCCTTTTCGCTTAAGCGTCCGGAAGAACAGAAACTTTCTCCCGCTTCCAGATTCTGGATGCCCGCCATACGTGAAGACGGTTCCGGAGACTATATTTTAACCGAGGACACTTCCGAAGAGCCCCTGGTGGACCTGGGGGAGAGCACTCCCACTTTCAAGAATGATGTGGTTTTTCTGTACCTTTCCCGCCTGATCGCACAGGTGATGACCAGGCACAAAGCGCAAATAAGCGCGGAGGGCCTTGTGAAACTCGTCGATAAGCACCTTTCTCACCTCGAGCCTTTTCATGATCCGGTATTCAAGTGGCGCGATATGTACAAAGACGGTAATACTTTCTGTCTGCCGTATGTAAGGGAGGGCGGGACATCGGAAGATATGCTTCTTATGAGATATTATCTACCCGAGGATGACGAAGCCGGGCTTTTCGGTGAAATATTCATACCGGTCGGACTGGGAGATGTAAGGGTCACCTGTGAGTGGGGGGAAGGAATAATAGACAGCGATGCCCTTATGGTACACGCTCACCTTTTGAAAGGCAATTATCCTCTTTCCCGGGTAATTTACGGTTCGGCAACCTCCTCCGCGGTTTTTTTCAATGCCATGCTTGAAGCTTTGTTCCTCAGGCTTCAGCACGACTTTGAGGGTACTACGGAATTTATAGACCTGTGCCGGAGGATCATAGACAAGGAAGGCATAAGCGCTCTCAGAACAAAAATGGAGAAACGCGACAAGATCCTGGAAAGATCTTTCAGGAAGATCCGCAGTAGCCGGAAGACCAGGGACATATCGATATCTCTTTACGGAATACTTCTTTACTTTTTGACGACCACACCCGAGAACGACCATTTCCTTCAGGAAACGGTTGATGATCTTTACGATGAACTCGTGAAGGAAGGGTATTTCTCACAAGACCCTTCTTTCCTTTCCGGCGCTGAAAGAGGTATATACCGGAGCGGTGAAGAAGTCTTCGAGGCAAGGGGGAGACGATTCAGTTTTGGTGACATAAGCCGGTGGAAGGTCGAGAAGGATACGGTCGAGGCTATTGCCGAGCATATTCCTGAAATAGCGCGGGAGATCGGCCGCGCCGAGATACTTTTCTCGGCCGAGGAGAATGCCCTTATGGTCGACGGCGAAAAATATGACCTGGTCCGGCTCAGGGAACTGGGAGTGCCCGAAAGTATTCTTTTGGAAATGGAAGAAAGGAGGGCGCTATTGGAAAATATCCTGGAAGACTTCAGAAGCAGGCGCAGGGCTCACAGGGTTTCTTGTTCATGGGCCTTAGCTCATCTTTACGATGAGTTCATGAAGACACGTTCTTCCAGGGACGTTTCTCTCGCAAAACAGGGAGCGTCTTACCACATTCCGGGGCACAGTATAGTGCATCTTTATCCCAAGAGCCTTATCTACGAGGGGCCATCCGCCGTTTTTATGAGTTCCTTGATGAGAACTTACGGCGAAAGTGTACCGATGGACAAAAAGTGGACACTTAACGCCCAGAAGATAACTAGAGCTTTAGAAGTATGGCAAAAGTATTCCCCCGAAACAGAAGATGTCATGACGGAATTTGTCGAAAAAGGAAGTGTCGTGGAGCTTGACATGGATACCAGCCTTCTTTTTTCCGATCCTGACAAGAATGTCGTAAGGCCTTTGCAAGTGGGACGT
>SLID01000131.1 GCA_007135805.1 Candidatus Omnitrophota bacterium
ACGTTCCCTTGCGATAGGCCTCTCGCATTTTGTTCCGTTCATATCTGCTGGCTTTTATAAAAGCGCTAAATTCCTCATCTATTCCGCGCTGTAGTATACTCTGTATCGCCCGGTGAGCATCAGTCTCAAACTTCTCCACACTCCCAATGCCCATATCCAACAAGTTCCTCTTTACATATCTCCATCTGGTTGATACATTAGCACTTGAAAGATCTATCGCTTTATTCATGGCATACCTCCCCGGGGCTTTGCCCCTTTAATGGTTATTAATCCTCAAACTTAACAACCATTAGGGTATGCCATGTTTATTTTTATGTCAAAGAACTATCCATTGAGATCGCTTCGTCGGCCTTAAGGCCTCCTCGCGATGACCCACGAAAGTGCCCACAATATGTTACACTATCCCATTTTCGGATATTCCAACTGAAAAATTAACGGAATGTTACCCCGAGCTTTGAGACAAGCCCTTCCTTTATCCTTGAATGCGCCTCTTCAACCTCTTCATCGGTAAGGGTCCTGTCCAGAAGTCCGTAGGTAAAGCTGAAAGTAACGCTTTTTTTGTCTGGAGGGATCTGTTTTCCTTCGTACATGTCGACTACATCCGTTTTCCTGAGCAGATCCCCTCCCAACGCGTCCGCTATAGCCCTAATAGAAGAAACCGTCACGGACCGGTCGCATAATACGGAAAGGTCTCTGGTTGAAAAGGGGAATTTCGGTATGGGAGAATAGGCGCCGATGAGAACGGCCCGGGAAAAAACTTCCCGAAGGTCCACCTGAGAAACAAAAACCTTTTGTGATATACCGTAGATCTCAAGTTTGTCGGGAGAGACCTCGCCAATAAACCCGGCACTTACGCCATGCGCGGAAATTTCGGCGGCGTTCACGAACCCCTCGATATCGGTAGGTTCAATATCGAACCTCGTTCTCAAGCATTCCGCTGTCCTTTCAAGAACGCCCTTTACAGAGTATAAACTCGCTTGTTTTTCGCCTTCGGCCCAGTTCTTTTCGACGTTGCCCGTAATGCCCACAGCAAGCATATGAGATTCCCTGAAAGCGGCTTTGCCTGGAACCCGTGAATATTTTTTCCCCACCTCGAACAATTTAAGGTCTTTATTCGCCCTATTGATGTTCCAACTTATCACTTTAAGCATACCGTCCATAAGATGCGGGGTCAACGTCTCATGTTCCGCGGACAGTGGGTTCATTATTTTAACGACTTCATCGCAAAGGCCCGGAAAAGTCCGCGCCGCTTCCTCACTTATAAGACTGTACGTCATTATTTCGCTGAGTCCCAGCGAACAAAGTATCTTTTTTGTTTTTTCAAGCACCTTACGTTCTCTTGTCTTTCTGGGAGTCCATGGGGCGGGTCTCGGGACCGTATCCGGTATCCCTCCGAACCCGTGTATTCTGGCTATTTCCTCCACAAGGTCTATTTCCCGTGAGACATCCCCCCTGAAAGACGGCACACGCACCTTGACAGATCCCGCCTCTCCCGAAAATACTTCCATGCCCAGCCACTTAAGTATTTTTATGACCTCTTCCTGATCGAGAGATATGCCCAGGATCCCGCTTGCCCGTCCTATATCCAGATGGATCTCCACGGGAGGACTGCCGTAAGGCCCGCTGTCGTAAAGACCGCCGGCTTTACCGCCCGCTTCCCGAATGATAAGAGATGTCGCTCTCTCCGAAGCGGGCATGACAAAAGAGGTATCCACACCTCTCTCGAAACGGTAACTGGAATCTGTCGTCAACCCAAGTTTGCGGGACGTTCTCCGTACGGATACAGGATCAAAATAAGCGCTCTCAAGAAGAATATTAGTGGTCGACGACGTCACCTCCGTATCTTTACCCCCCATTATACCCGCTACAGCTATGGGACGCTCTTTGTCGGCAATTACCAGCATGCCGCTTTCAAGAGATCGCTCGACCCCGTCGATCGTGATTATCTTTTCGCCTTTTGCAGCCTCGCGAACCTCGACCACACCGCCTTTTATTTTATCAAGATCAAAAGCGTGCATCGGTTGTCCGCTTTCAAAAAGACAAAAATTGGTAACATCAACTATGTTATTGACCGGCCGTACTCCCAGGGCGCCTATTCTTCCGGAAATTCCAGCCGAGACTTCCCCGACCGTTACACCTCTGATCACCCTTGCGGTGTAACGGGGGCAGAGTTCCGGGGCCTTAATAGAGCATTTCACGCTCATATCGGAGACCGCCCCTTTACCGGGCGCGCAACTTGTCGCGTAAGGCGTATTTAAATCGGCGCCGCTTACCGCCGCTGCCTCACGGGAGAGTCCCAGCATACTGAGACAATCCGGACGGTTTGAGGTTATTTCCAGCTCCATTACCGTGTCGTCCCCGACTTTTTCAATAGAGCCGACTTCGGACCCCGTCATGGTAAGTTTTTCAGCGAGAGTTTCGGGACTGTCGCTGATATCAACATGCTCTTTTATCCAGTTGTAACTGAGTTTCATCTCCCCGCCCCACGGGTTTATCCGTTATTTAAATTGGCCAAGAAACCTTATGTCGTTCTCGTAAAAGAACCTTATATCCTCAATTCCGTACAAAAGCATGGCTATACGCTCTACCCCCATACCAAAAGCGAATCCGGTGTACTTCTCCGCGTCATACCCTACTTTTTCGAACACGAGGGGGTCTACCATGCCAGCGCCCATTATCTCAAGCCATCCGCTTGACTTACACACCCTGCACCCTTTGCCGCCGCAGATTATGCAGGAAATATCAACTTCCGCGCTGGGTTCCGTGAATGGAAAAAAATGAGGCCTTACGCGCGTTTTGGTATCTTTACCGAACATGGCTCCGCAAAATCCGGAAAGAGTGCCCTTGAGATCGGAGAACCGTATTCCTTTATCCACCATTAAACCCTCTACCTGATGGAACATGAAAGAATGCGAGGCGTCAACCGCGTCCGGCCTGTATACTCTGCCGGGCATTATCGCCTGTATGGGTGGCCGGGTATTCTGCATAAGATGTATCTGCACGTTAGATGTATGACTCCTCAGAAGATGCTCTCCCTCGATATAGAAAGTATCGAACGCGTCCCGAGAGGGATGGTCAAGAGGGATGTTGAGCGCCTCAAAGTTGTAAAACTCCGTTTCTATCTCGGGGCCATCGGCAATAATAAATCCCATGGACACGAAAATATCGTTTATTCTGTCCATTACCTGCGTGAGAGGATGCGGCACGCCGGGAGATGCGGCTATCCCGGGCATTGTAACATCGATTTCGTCCCTGTCCCGGCGCTTTTCCTCCGCAAGACGTTTACCCATCTCTTCCAGCCTCTCGGAGATCTTTCGTTGAAGCATATTGGCGGCTTTTCCCGTATCTTTTTTTTGATCGGCCGGCAAAGAAGCTACGGAACGTAATATTCCCGTAAGTTCCGCTTTCCGTCCGAGAAACTTCACCCTCATCCCGTCAAGACCGGCGGCTGTGATATCTTTGCCGGCTTCGGCCTCGAATTCTTTATCGATCTCTTTTATCCTGTCAAGAACACTCATTTCTCCCCGCCCGTCCCCTCAGTATGGAACTTTGTACGCATGGCCTCTATACTCTCATCCTCACCGAAAATCACCAGGACATCGTCCTTTCCCACAATGTCTTCCGCTCGAGGGGTAACATTTATGTCTTTTTTGCTTAAGATCTCTCCTTCATCATCACTACCGGTCCTTTTCTTTACGGCTATTACGTTAACACCGTACTCCGCTCTCATGTTAAGATCACGCAAACTCTTACCCACGAACTCTCTGGGAGGCGCGAACTCGATTATGCTGGCGCCGTAAGACAGGCCTATACGGTCCAGTATAGTAGCGGAGACTGCCACCAGATTTTCCGCCAACCGCGCTCCGATATCTTTTTCCGGCAGTATGACTCTTGTGGCCCCCACTTTTTCAAGCACTTTTTTGTGCTCAAGGTTTGTAGCCTTGCATATCACGATCGGAACTCCAAGATCTTTGAGCATAAGTGTTATCAATATGCTGGATTCGATATCCGTACCCACTCCGCAGATAGCGACATCCGCGTTATGTATACCGACCGATCTGACCGCTTTTTCGTCGACGGCATCAAGACAGACGGCCTTAAATACATTATCCATTATGCCATGAACGAGCTCTTCGTTATTATCAACCGCTATAACTTTTTCACCGCTCGCGGCGAGATTCCTGGCAACGCTGGCTCCGAACCTGCCGAGACCTATTACCGCGTACTGCTTCATATTGTCCTCCGGGCCATTAACCCACCATTACATTCTCTTCGGGATAAACATATCGGTCGGGCCTTTCCCTGGACGCTATCGCCAGGGCCATCGTTAGCGGCCCTATTCTTCCGACGTACATGGTCATTATTACGCAAACCTTCCCGGCAAAGCTTAGCCCCTCCGTTACTCCGGTCGACAACCCAACTGTGCCGAAAGCCGACACCACCTCAAAAAGAGCGTTGATAAGGTTGCCGGCTATTAGCGGGTTATTCCTTTCTACATAGGCCAGGACAAGCGTCGCGGCGAATATCCACATTATCGCCAGAAATACTATCACCAGTACTTCTTTTATAACCTGGGCCGGCACGGAACGTCCGAAAATTTCCGTCCTTTCCCTGTTCCTGACTATGGCGCAGATCGTGGCCGCCAGAACGGCGAACGTGCATGTCTTTATTCCCCCGCCCGTCGATCCGGGAGAGGCGCCTATAAACATGAGAAAGATAAGAACAAGCTGACTGGGCGCGGACATCAGCGATATCCTGATCGTATTGAATCCCGCGGTCCTGGCCGTAACTGATTGAAAGACCGAAGTCAATAACCTTTCCCCGGGACCCATGGCCGCCAGCGAATTATTTTTTTCAAAGAAAAAGATCAAGGCAGCACCAGCTGCTATAAGCGCGGCGGAAGTTAAAACAACTATCCTGGACTGGAGACTTAATCGCCTTGTCCGGCCCTTTTTGGAAAAAAGGCCGGCCACGTCCATTATTACCACAAACCCTATACCGCCGATCACGATCAGGCCCATCATGACGAGGTTAATGACCGGGTCACCCCTGAAAGCTTTAAGCGAATCGCTGAAAAGCGAGAACCCGGCATTACAAAAACCTGAAACTGCGTGAAAAACCGACTGTCTTAAAACTTCGGCAAGAGGCCACGAGGTAACACTGCTCCATCTCAGGAAAAGCAGTCCCGCCCCGACAAGTTCGACCGACAAAGCTATGACCACGATATATTTTATCAGCTTTTCCAGGCCTATTACGCTGTGCTTATCTACCGAACTGCGTATAACATCGGTTTCACTGAACCCTATCTTGCGGCCCATAAGCACGGCGAACAACATGGAGAAGGTCATTATGCCTAGTCCGCCTATCTGAAAAAGAGCGAGAATAACCCATGTTCCCAGGGCGCTGAAAGTTGTTCCAGTATCCGCCACTATAAGCCCCGTAACACAGACAGCGCTGGTTGATGTAAAGAGGCTGTCTATGAAGGGAATCCTCCCCGGGCCGGCCGTCGCGGCCGGCAGGGAAAGTATACCCGCGCCTGCGAGTATGGCGCACAAAAAACTCAGCGCCAGCATCTGGGGAGGGTTCATTTTTCGCATAAAAGATGGCGCTCTATGCTCCGGCTTTTTCCAAAAGTTTCTTGAACGCTTGGCTGTCGTTCATAGCGAGATCCGCCAGCATTTTGCGGTTCAATGCTATGTCGGCCTTCTTGAGTCCCGCCATGAATTTACTGTATGAAGTTCCCTCGGCCCTACAGGCAGCGGTTATGCGTGTTATCCACAGGGATCTGAAATCGCTTTTTTTCTTTTTCCTGCCGATATAGTTCTCGATAAGGCTTTTCCTGGCGGCTTCTTTAGCCGTTCTCAGCAGCTTCGACCTGGCCCCTACCTGCCCCTTAACCAGTTTGAATATTTTTTTCTTCCGCTTTCGTGAACTCGCGGCGTGTTTTACCTTGGTCATCTCTTCTCCTTACATTTATTCTTTTGTTTTTGTCTCTCCCGGTCATCCGCGCTTACCCGTACCCCGAAGCGCCGGAACCGTTCACCCAAGCTCAGGCATAAGGCATCAGTCCGCGCACTTTCTTCTCGAAAGTTTTATCTACGGTGGTCGCGGAACCCAGGCGCCTTTTCCGTTTCCTGGTTTTTTTGGTAAGGATATGTCTGGCTCCTTCCCTCATCCTTTTCACTTTTCCAGTTTTTGTAAGCTTAAAGCGTTTTTGCGCGCTCTTGTTAGTTTTTAGTTTCGGCATTTCAACTACCCCTTCTTATTTTTGTTGTCGGTCAAGTTCCTGTCCTTTTTTACTTTACACCTGGGTTTCGCTTTTGGGCACAAGCGTCATCGTCATAGTCCTGCCCATGGACTGCGGAGAACCCTCCATTTCGCCGAGAGCGGAAACATCGGCGGCTATCCTTTCCAGAAGAGCTCTTCCCAACTCTTTATGAGCATTCTCCCTTCCCCTGAAACGCAAAGATATCCTCACCTTATCCTTGGCCTCGAGAAACTCTTTTATATGTTTCAACTTTACATTGTAATCGTGCTCCTCTATCCGAGGCTTGAACCGTATCTCTTTCATGTGCGTAACATGCTGTCTTTTTTTGGCGAGTTTCTGCTTCTTTTTCTGTTCGTACTTGTACTTGCTGTAGTCCATTATCCGGCATACAGGTGGATCGGAGTTGGGGGCTACCTCCACCAGATCAAGACCACTGTCCTGGGCTTTTTCTATTCCGACCGACACGGCAACCACTCCCAGCTGATTACCCTCATCGTCCACCAATCTTATCTTCGGCGCTCTTATCTGATGGTTTATTCTGGTGCTATCCTGTTCTCTCCTGAACCTTCCCCCGTAATTTTTGGTCTGGTAAGCGATAATTATCCCTCCTGGTTACTTTTTACCACCGCGGGACAAGTCCGCGCCCGAAGGCGCCGCGACTCCCTCGTCCCGCCCTCTTAAATCTACCTCTTTTTTCATCATCTCGATAAGCTCATTTATCTTCATAACCCCAAGATCCCCGTCTTTCCTGCTTCTCAGGGATACCGTGGAGTTTTCCATTTCCCTGGTACCGACAACCGCCATGTACGGGACTTTCCTGATCTCGGCGTCCCGTATTTTTTTCTGCATCTTTTCGGACCTTTCATCGGTCTCTGCCAGAAACCCTTCTTCCTTAAGAAGTCTTTCAACTTCTTTCGCGTATTCGTTATGAGCCGAAGCTATGGGTATAACCCTCAACTGGTCCGGAGCGAGCCACAAGGGAAACTCCCCGCCATAATGTTCGATAAGAGCGCCCATGAACCTTTCAATACTTCCAAGCACCACACGATGGAGCATCACCGGCCTTTTTTCAGTTCCGTCATCGGCGGTGTATTTAAGATCAAACCTTTCCGGCAAAGCGAAATCGCATTGTATCGTAGCGCATTGCCAGGCCCGGCCTATGGCATCTTTAAGCTTTATGTCTATCTTCGGGCCGTAAAAAGCCCCGTCACCTTCGTTAACCCCGTACTCCATCCCTTTTGTCTCAAGAGCTTTCTTAAGAGCCCCTGTGGCTTCTTCCCAGTCCCGGTCCGTTCCAATACGCTTTTCGGGCATGGTACTCAATTCCACCTCTGTTTCATCAAA
>SLID01000106.1 GCA_007135805.1 Candidatus Omnitrophota bacterium
AAGCAGCGCCGCTACGGCCAAGACCACTAATCTGTTCCTGAATATCCTCATCGCAGTTTATCCGCCATGTCGCCCAACCTGTCTATTTCGGACATAAACTTTCCGAGAAGGTCCTCTACCTCATCAGGCGTTATTTTCTCATCTTTTGTGGAATCTCTGTATATATGGAGAAACACTTCAGCGTCAAGCCCGAATGACTCGGAAAGCTTTTGAAGGACGCCGGATTTGTCGCGGGGCGCTTCTTCACCCTTAAGGCGTATCAGGTTGCGGAATACCGGCACCAGAGAGTTAAGCGACTGTTTCATCAGAGATATCATTCCTTTTCTGCTCAAGCCAACTTCAAGGTACGCCTGCTGTATACGTACAAGCTTCCCTTTTACCTGCTGTTCACAGAAAAGGCGGGTATGTTCGTCCTTAATTTCAAGTCCGGAAATAATGTCTTCCCCGTAAACAAGCACATGATTGTCTCTCATGTCCACAAATTCTATCGGAAAAACATCAAGCGAGGAAAAAATGTAATCTTTTGTCAGGAAAAGCGGCGCCGCCACCGACTTGGATATTCCCCTGGAAACGGTTTTTAAACTGTTTTTGAAAACGGGGAATGAAAGACCGTCGAATATGAAAGCGGAGTTTATATCTGATATCCCGCTGATATAGCCGTCTGAAGCGGCCGACCCGTAAACAATGGCGGAAACTATCTTGTCGCCGTGGATATCCAGCATTTTTTCAAAATACGGTACAAATTTCTTTCTTACTTCCTTCTGCAGACTGTCCGTATTTATCATGTTATTTTTTCGCATTCTGACCCTCCCTGAAGATTTTAGAATAGCTCCCGGCTGACCTCGAGGCTCTCATTGTAACACTTCGCGCCGCGGGGTCAAAGGTTTTCTCGAAGCATTTTTTAAGAAAAACTGACTGAAACAAGTCCCGGAAGAACTACTTTCTATTGCGGAGAGGTTTGTATTTTTCGTCGAAAGTACCGGTATATATGGCGCGGGGCCTGAATATACGGTTATTTTCAAGATATTCCATTACCCTTGCCGTCCATCCGGAGACCCTGCTTACGGCAAATATGGAAGTGAACATTTCAGCAGGTATACCCAGGGACTGGTACAGCATGCCTGAATAAAAATCCACGTTGGGGAAGATCTTTTTTTCCTTGCCAAGCTTACCCACAACCTGCTTTTCAAGCAATGTTGCTATCTCGAACATATGGGCTATTTCATCGTTCTTGCCGCCGAAAAATTCAGCAAGAGGCAAAAGTATTCTTGCTCTGGGGTCATATGCCTTATATACCCTGTGACCAAATCCCATTATTTTTTTCTTTTCTTTCATGGCCTCATCAAACCACGCCTTAACCCTCTCTTTCTTACCTATCTCCTCAAGCATTTTGACAACCTGCTCGTTGGCTCCGCCGTGTAAAGGCCCGTTAAGCGCCGCTATTCCGGCACCAACAGAAAAATACATATCAGAAAGAGTTGAAGCCACCACCATTGAAGCGAAAGTACTGGCGTTCATGCCGTGATCAGCGTGAAGGATAAGCGCTACGTCCATAATACGTTCTTCCTCTGGGCTCGGCTCTTTGCCTGTCATCATGTAAAGAAGGTTCGCAGCGTGACTCAGGTCCATACGAGGCTCTATCGGAAGGTGCCCCTCCCTCACCCTTTTTATGGCCGCGGCGAGACATGACGTACCCGCTATCAGGCTGTAACAAGGACCGTAACCGGTAGCCGGATTATAGGTCCCGTCATCACGTTCCCTTTCTCTTTGTTTCTTTCTCTTAAACTCGTATATGGCCCGTTTTGAGCCTTTCGGGACCGTTTCCATGGCTATTGAATCTTCATCGGACCCTATAAAATCGCCGGAATCCGGCTTGTGATCGTCCTGGTCAATTGTAGAAAACTCACGGCGGAGAAAATGGGCGCCCATCCTGAGCGCTGCCATCGGATTCATGTTTTCGACCGGAAAACTCATGAGCAGGCGAAGCGTATCTGAAACGTTCCTGTGCTGAGCCAGTTTTTTCTTAAATATTTCAAACTGGGAGGGCGTGGGAAGCTTTCCGTACAAAAGCAGATAAGAGACCTCTTCAAAGGTTGAATACGCGCAAAGATCAAAAACATCGTAACCGCGGTATATGAGAGCGCCCTTGACGCCGTTAACGTAACCGACCTTACTTTCGCAGGCGATAGCACCCTCAAGACCGGGTCCCACAGTACATTCAACAGGCCACTTAACCGCGCCGCCGCTGGATGCGTAGCCACCGTCACCGCGAGTCTCCTCCCTGGCAGCCTTGGAAGCTTTCAGTATGAGTTTTGTTATGTGCTGAGTTTTTTTGTGTAGTTGATCCATAGTGGTGCGATATTACCTTAAAAATGGATTTTTGTCAAACTTTTAATTGTCCCCGATCTCGTCCTCGAGGGTCTGCGTCAAAGCCGCTATCCCCTTTATGAGGTCCCGGGATAAACCGCTTGAGTTCCCAAGCTCTGTTTTCACTGACCTCAAGGCGCTTAAAAGCCGACTGAGAAGCCCTCTCTCTCTTCTTGCCGCCTCCTCGTCCGGGTCAAGCTCCAACCTTTCTTTCCTTATGGAAGCCAGATCTTTCCTGACTTCGCCGACATCCTTACCGTCCTCAAGAACATACTTTCTTACCCGGGCATAATCCTCCCTGTCCAGGTCCTTGCTTTGACTGGCGCGGCGAAGAACGTCAACAGCTTCGTAATTGGGAATAGCCGCGGCTCCTTCGGGCCCGGCACTGCCGCTTTCAAGATAACCCGGCTCCTCTTTTTCAAGAAAAGAGTACGACCTTAAAAGCTTCAGGGCAGTCTGTTTTTTTATACCGATCTCTTTTGACACATACGTCTCGAATTCCTGATATCCCCACTCTTTATACATCTTTTCCTTCCACACCGAGAACAGGACCTGTCCCAGGCCTAACCATGAACTTTTGAAATCTTTGGCGCTTTCAAGCACCCTGTACCGGAATCCGTCGGAACCGACGTCTTCCATCTTACGTTCCAGGTTCTTTATACCTTTTGTTTTCATACTGCCTTCCAACCGCGGGTTGCCCCCTCTCTTATTACAGCTGGTCCCGATTCCCATCACAGATCAAAAAAGGTCACTCTTCTTCTGACAGAAAAGGGAACTGAAATGTCTCTGAAATTTTCTGTATGGTCCTTTTTGTCGCCTCGGCGGCATCTCCCACAAGATCCTGGACCTGGCCGGTGGTGCGGGTAATATCCGGAACTATTTCTACTGTACCGTCAAGAAGCCGCCGGGCGGTACCCAGCGTATCCGATATCGTCCCTTCCAGCATGCTGACATCGAAACCGGTCAATCTCGCTATAGCGGTCTGGGACAAGGCTCGCACCACTATAAGACTAACTATCTGATCGGGGTCGTTTATGCCGTAAAAACTTTCGTCGATGTTTATATTGAACTCTCTTATCACAGGAGCGCCCGGGGCGGAATAGTCCTTGTATGTCACCTTCCCGACTTTGAGCGTCAAAACATCCACTCGCATATCCGGCACCCTGGCCTTCGCTTTTGGATCGACCGGTTCCTCACCCTTTTCTTCCCTTACGACATTGAGCGAGTTCAAGTTCAATTCCCCCGCCGCGTTCCTGACCACAGCCAGCTCTCTTAAATGCAGCCTTAGATGGTTAAGATGTATTTTGCCGCCGATAACCGCGGGAAGATCGTAATCAACGTATATTTCGGGCATATCTATCATGACCCTGTCCTCGAACTGGACCGGATTATAAAGCTTAAGGTGCCCGATACCTATAGAAGTATCAGCCACTCCCACTTCAACCTTTTCTACGGTAAGACGAAGTCCGGTAACGGCCTGTACTCCCCTTTCCAAAGCGGTCTTTACTACCATGTTCCGCGCCATGAAAACGATAAGAACCGCCGCGAAAATGGCCACTATCACAATACCCAGTAATTTCCTCATATTCCCTCCTTTGACAGAGCCACTCTACTTCTGAGTGATTATACCACACAGCGCCCATGTAGTAACCCTGTTTTACGCCCTGATGAGGAATTCAAGTTCTCTTCTGTACCTATCGTTGATCTCGGAAGGGTCGAACCTCTGGCAATCGGGGATTATCTCGAAAACAAAAAATCTTTCACGGCCTGGAATTTTTTTAACTTTGATAAACTCATTCTCCGGGAACGCAGAAAGGGAGGGTCCTCTGGACAAAGATATCGCCGCTCTTAGAATATCTATCAACCCTATGTAATCTCCCAAAGACGGCTGGCTTTTGAGAGATATCTCCGCGAAAAACGCGCCGTCCTGTTTCCCGGGCCGGTAACCGGCAAAAGACCGTCTACCGGGAATATCAGCGGAACCGACTATAAAAACATCGGAAAGACGGTGTTTGTAACCGCTTTCTTTTTCCCTTACGATTACCGCGGCATCCATAGAATGCGCCAGATCATCGCCTGAACCGGTCTTTACCACTATATTGTCCAGGCCGTAAATCCCCTTTATCCTCTCAAAACCTCTCAAAAGAGCGTTGACCCCTGACATATCCGTATGTCCGGCAGGCAGCCAACTGGTATCGATACCCACAAAAAGAGTTCTCCCCTCTTCCCGCAGCGATATGGCTTTTTCTCTTATCAGGTCCGCCAATTCCATTACCCTGTCCTCTACAGAAACAACATCCAACTCTTTTTCCGTCACGGCGGGATCAGGTATGTCTTCCCGCCCCGAGAGATCCCTGAAAAGATCCATCTGGTCCGTATCCGCCTCAAAGGGATGTTCCGCCGTGAACGAATACATGACGGCCTCTTTGCCTCCGGTCGAAGGTATCATATCCCTTTCTTTTGTCAATCTCACACCGGCTGTATGGGCTTCTTCAAGAAAAATACGTACTTTTTCCGAAGAACCATCGGCAAAAAATACTACACCTTTGCCACTCAAATGCCCAAGCAAAGTTCGTATTTCGTCTATAAAACGGTTGTTTTCAAGTTGTGAATAGTTATCGAGTATAACGGTGTCCACAGCGCCGCCAAGCTCCTCAGGCACCTTACCCCATGAAAAGGATGAAACATGAGTTCCCAGAGCTTTGTCAACGGCCGATATTCCCGAGAAAACCCCGACCCCGACATGCACGGTCCTTTTGTCACGCAAATATTTTTGGTCAACTTTGCCGTAGAGACGCTTCCACATTCTTAGAATGTTCAGATATCTTTGCCTGTACGCTTCACGTTCCTCTTCGGAAAACCCGAAAATATCATCCCGCAGGATCTTTTGAGCTTTGTCGGCAGCCCTTTTTATCCCGCGCGTATCAATGACCATTCCCCTGAAAATGTCCATCTGTCCATCGTCCGCCTCGCCGGACTCAATGCTGTCTTTTTCCGCAAAATAATTTGTTTCAAGGAAAGTCAACATCGCTTCTGTCTTGTTACGTAATACCGATATATTGCGGTCAATTCTGTTTAAAATGTCTCCCAGGTCCCGGCGATGGGCCAAAACATTATCAATATTGTCCTTGTACCCCGACGACTCGATCTTATGTACTATGGCATCGATGCCGGGATCTTTTAGTTCCTTAAGCCACATGATACCCTTAGTTAACTCGTAGGCCGTTTTGCGGTCGGCTCTTTTCAGGGACTTAAGGCCGTCAAGAGCGTCAAGCGTCCTTTTGATCCTTTTCCGGGAAGCGTAGGATATTATCAGTTTTCTTTTGAGCGGAAAGAACATGTGAAGCTTATGGCGTATCTGCCTGGCGTGATCCATATCGGACATGTAACTTTCGTCCTCACATGTTATTAAGTTCTTTTTTCTGTAACCCTTGTAATACCAGCCAAACGTCACACCCCCGACTTCCTGCTCCAGAAATCTGAAGGTCCTCTCGAGCCTTTTCATCTCCTCTTCGAAAGAACGTGCCACGTCAGCCGGTGCCGGTTTCCTCTCGGCAGAGTAACTCTTGTCAAAGATATCTGAGACAGGTGACACGGAAACTCTTATGTCTGATGATAAGGGGATCTTTACGTTATCGCGGACAGAGAATTTAACTACCATACTCTCTCCTGTCGAAAAATCGGTGTACGGAAGAAAAAACTCACGGCCCTGTTTTCGAAAACCTGCAGCGTCAAATTTTCCGGACGGTATATTTTCCATGTGACGGGACAGAACATTACGCACAACATTGCCGCTTATCTGGGGGCCGTTCGTGGCTATTATCTTTACTATCAGGTCTCTGGCGTACATGAGGGCCGCGTTACTCTTAAAAATATCCCCGGCGGGACTTCCCACTCCTTCATCTCCCGGAGCCATCATCACAAAATCCATGTCGAAACGTGTGTGCGGAGACAATGTCCAGGTGGACTCCCATGGGCGTATTTCAACTACTCCGGGAGAAGTCCCGGTCTGAAACATCACAAAGATAAGCACACAGCAAATGGTCTTTTTCACTTAAAAATCGTCCTGTCCCGATGAACCCGGACCTTATAAAAACAAGATCTGCCCGGAAATCGACTAGTCAAATTTTCCCGCGCTTACAATACCACACTCTAACATATTGTACCATTCTCGTTCTGTTAGGTCAACAAAATTCTAAATATCGACAAAAAAAACGTTCCCGCTGAAATCTTTTCGCGAGGCTTTATATATCTCTTTGGATCTATTGAAACCACATGGAAGGACCAATAAACAAGCTACAAGGTTTCACGTAACGTGGTCCAGTAGGGGAAGTCTTATCGCTCTGAAGCGCCGGGGCATCCGCAGCCTGAAACTTGATCTTTAGACTTCACGAATAGCATGGGAAAAACAATATCGCTGAAACAGCACGGCAACCAAACCGCGAGGAAGAGAAAGATAAATATTCCGAAATAAGGTACATCATGCCCGTGACCCGAGGCCATCATCATATGAAAAAGTGAAGCCCATGTGCTTATCAGCACATGCCCGGCATGCGGGAATTTGGTTACCGGGCGCTTATACGCCAGTACTATACATATAAGCACAAGCGGATTTATCAGCCACCACTTGTCTATGAAACCGATATGAGCATGCGGGTGAGGCATCTCCAGGAGTATTTCCCCCCAGTAAGGGATAAGTGAGTCGCTGACAGTTCCCACTGCCACTGAACCGACATAACCCACAGCTGCTACTTTAAGGAACATTTTGATGCCGGTCTGACCGTTGGAAAGGTATCGCTTGTAAAGAGCTGTTGTTACAACCGCGCTGAGACATATGTGAAGCGGGTGAAAAACGTAAAACAGAGTATGAGCCGTGTCGTGGGATATATCACGAAAGGCCATCATAAGCATTACCCCGCTGACAGCTCCCAGCATTGTAAAAGGGGCGTGCTCCTTAAGCTCGTGAAGTATCCTTGTCCACATGTACTATCCTTTCCTATCTTTTATCCGCAGCGCGCTGATTATCCCCAATTCCAGAATTTCCGGACCTTTACTATGGGAAAACCAGATTCAATTAAAATCTATCCTGAATATTTCTTTCTCGTCAACGACTACACCGTTCTCGTAAACCCATTCTCCAGCGAGTGCCCCATCCTCACGGTATACGCGCGTAACACCATCCCGCTCACCAGACGAGTATTCCACTTCCTGCATCAGAGTACCGTTCTCGTAATACCACCTTGAGGTCCCTTCCGGAAGACCTCCTTTGTAGTAAACCTCCTGCTTTATCTGACCATCTTCATAGTAGGTCCTCATAAAACCTTCCATGACCCCGCCCTTGAAAACGGCCTCTTGCTCCAGAGCGCCCGACTCATAATACCACTTAGCGGGACCTTCAGCTACGCCATCGCGGAAAAAGGCCTCCTCCCTGATCTGGCCGCTGTCATAATACGACTTGGAAGGCCCCGAAAACCCCTCACCCTCCGGTGTAACCGCCTCGCCGGGAATTTTTCTCATCCGGCGAAGCCCGAAAGGATCCGGTGTTTCAGCGCCTAGTTCCGGACGGGTATCCGTCCGGTCCGCTCCAAAGTACCATAACAACATATCATCCCGAAGATCATGTTCTTCATGATCCGTCGCTAAACGCGTCGAAACTTCGGAGAAGCGGATAACTTCCCGGGGTTCTTTTGTTCTCAGCGCGAAAAACGCCACGGTCAAAACCAGCATTATCACCGCAGCTACAATGATCTTTCCGTTCATTTTAGGGTCACACCTTCGCAGGGTCGTTGTTCACTTCCGAAAAAACCGGATAACTATACCAACAACTATACTCGCGATCACGCATGTTGTCACGGGAAAATAGAAAGAAAATTTCTCTCTGCGGATAATTATATCCCCAGGCAGACGTCCCAGGGGTATGTTGAATTTCTGAATGACAAAAAACACTCCCCCGAGAACGATCAGGACGATCCCCGCCAGAACAAGAAGCTTATGGATGTTATTCATACCCCTCCCTTCTGCGACACGGCACAGCAACCCACATTCCATAAAAAAAAGGGACCGGCCGCTCTCATCTTCGGGCCGCCGGACCCCTTTTCCCTTAACACGCGCGCATTCAGTCACTTATTTCTATTTTTCTGGGCTGCGCTTTTTCGGCCTTTGGAACCGTAACCTTGAGAATACCGTGCTGATACTTCGCGCTTATGCCTTCTCTTTTCACCTCGTCTCCAAGAATAAATGTCCTGGAATATTCGAAAGGACATCTTTCCCTGTATACCGCCGTGTACCCGGTGGGAACTTCGCACTCTTTACGTACGCCTTTAAGGGAAAGTTCATCGCCGTTCACGTCAAGGGATATGCTCTCCTTTTCAAGACCAGGCATCTCAGCTTCTATGGTAACTTCCCTATCGGTCTCCATTATATTGACCGCGGGGATCACAATCCTATTTTGCTGGAATCCGTCAGACATAACGCACCTCCTGATATTTTTAGGGGCCATCCCCGTTTAGTCTACATCAACCTTTATCTGTTTGGGCTTCGACCCTTCTTTTTTCGGCAGAGAGATCTCCAGTACACCACCGCTGTAAGAAGCCTTGACCTTATCAGCGTCAACTTCGGACGGCAACGCCAAAGCCCTGTTAAAACTCCCGTAAAACCTCTCTGTTTTCACGAAACCCTTGTCCTCCGAGCGGGTCTCTCCTTTCTTTTCACCCTTGATGGTAAGCACATCACCATGTACCGAAATGTCGATATCCTCTTTCTTCATACCCGGGATATCGGCTTTTACTACCACGGTGTCTTTGGAATCAAAAACATCCACCGCCGGGCTCCAAGCTCCTTCCATAAGGCCCGTGCTTTTCAACGGCCATCGGCCCATGGACAGGTCGAAAAGCCTGTTCATTTCACTTTGCAAGCTTTCAATCTCCCTGAAAGGCTGCCACGCATCTCTTTTTCTCCACGGTACGATCTGCATAACTATCACCTCCCACACTGTTTAAATTTTATCTTTGGCACTCTCACACTTAGAGTGCTAATCCATCTGAGAACTATTTTACTCACTTTTTACTTACTGTCAAGAGGCATTTTGTCGTACCGGCAAGACAAAAATATCCACGATGAAATGCCAGCGATACACACCGCTTCGCGGCGGTAAGAAAATGAATAACTAATAAAAGGGCCGGGATATTGCCGAACCCGTTACGCGGAGATAAGTATTTTGAGAAGTTGATCGTTGAGTTTCTGGATCTCTCCAACGGGAAGAGCCTCCGCTGGAGGAATGCGAAAAATAAAAGTTGAAGCGAATTTTCTCATATTATCGAGATCCCCCGGAGAAGGCAATTCTCCTTCGTAAGGAGCGCCGTTGATCACGCGATATACCCTCAGAAGGGCAGGTATAACCTCTTCTCTTTCAAGACGCAAAGCCCTGAGCGCCGCTATAACCCCCTCAACATGATTGAAACTCGCGGCCTGGCATTCGATGTCAAAAACAAGCATTTTTACAGGCATCCCGTTAAACTCCTCAGGGACTTTGCTTATATCGTCTTTGTCGGCTAAAGCCACATCAAAAACGGATCCGGGAGAGATCTTTTCCAGAAGCGCCATCGCGTCAGAGACATCCTGATCTCCAGACAAAACCCATATCCTTTCGTTTTCATCGGAGTTCCTGTAGTAGTTATTTATTTTCTGGGAAAAAGAAGATGCCTGACTTGCACCCATTAACCGCCTGTCAACTATACGCCAGAGAACCCTGTTTTCCGGTACGGCCACATCATGCAAACGATTCACTTCTCGCGAAACTGTCATCTTTATCATCTCTCTTAAGTAAGCCTTTTGGTGGTCCGTAATATCCTTTAGGCGCATGAGCCTTTCTTCCCTCCGCTGCCCGGTAACATAAACTATGTCATTTACAGCGTTGATCATGGTAATGGTATATTTTTCGTCAGGACCTCTTATCGTACCGGAAAAACGGTAATGGTTCTTTTCTCCCGCGGGGATCAGCAACTTAAGGCCCTCCAGGACGGCAATTTTTTCCCGGGCCTTTCTTTTAGTAAAGGATGTCAGGCCCGAAATGTCGGCAATGCTGAACCCATCTTCACTCAATGCTTTCCGTAGAAGCGGCTCATTGTCCTTTATGGTCTCAAGTATGTACGCGGGAGAATCCTTGTATTGTTCTCTGGAACTCTCCGAAGCGTAAAAATCACTTATCTCCTCCACTACGGATCTGAGACTCTTGCCCTGAAAGTAACGGTTTCGGGGACGGCTTGAAAAAACATCCCGCTCATGCCTGATTTTAACGTACTTCGCGGATTCCAGAAACGGATCCTGAAGGGCATCCTCCAGTTTCACGCGCTCTCCCTCTTTTGCCGCCTCCAGTGCCTTACCCGGAGGGTCATTTACTCCCAAATAAGTGATGGCACTCTCCGGTATTCCCAGGGCTCTCGCGTGGATCATAAAACGCTCTTTTTTGAATTCCCATCCCACAACAGTTATCTTTTCGGGAAAGTATCCCGCCTGTTCCCTGAAAAGCAATATGGAGAAAAGAATATTCTCCAGTGAATCCCTCGCGCCCTCCTCGGAAAAAGATCTAGCGGATACCTCCGCATGGCCCCACCAACCCATGAGTGACGCCGCTTCATGATAGCCCCCTCCCTCCGAACGAGGGCCGACACTATCATGCGTAAACCCACCCGTAAAGATCAGCATGGAATCTTTGTCCTCAGAAGCTATTTTTACCGCCCGTTTGATATGCTCAACATAATAAGGGCCTTCCTCAGGATAAAAGGCTTCCCACTTATCGGGATTAGAGAGATCGTCCGGTGAGTCCCCAATAAAGACCCCGTGACCCGGAACCATCACGAGTTCTCTGTACGCCCTCATGTCAGAGCGTATCTCACTTCCCTTTTCTTGATCGTGCCGGGGAGGACCATCTTCCCGGAAAAGCTTATCTTCCCCGCTAGCGTCACGAATATTGGATAAAGTAAGAATGGATTGTACCAATAGCGACGCGTTGTACCTTGCCGATGCCTCGCGACTGAACTTCGCGCCGTAAGGATCTCTTCTCACACTATCCGCGAAACCTTCCATTTCAAGATCAAGCCCAAGAGGGATGGCCCCGAAATTTTTGATGTTCTCACTATCGAAAGGTATCGCATCAGAAGAATACGCCCCGGACTGTCCTAAAAGATACTGTATATAATCCCCGACCGGATGGCTTTCTTTATCAAAATTTGGCGTCTGGTAGGGCTGCTGTCCAGAAAGGTATCCGTAAAGCCTTTCCATCTGGGTCCTTGCCGTTGTCCCCGGGGGCTCAACACTCTTAGCGTCGGACGCGTTCGAGATCAAGACTTTTACAGCCTTTTTGTTTGACCTTATCGCCTCACGAATATCCCGGTACATTACGGCCGAGGCGATGTTGGATTCGATATCCGTGGGGCCGTACACAATGATATCCGCCGACGCAAAAGCCTCGACTGTTTTTCTCTGTACGGTTATCTTCGGAAAATGGTCTTCCCAGGAAAGCTCCTTAGCGATTTTCTCCACTACCTTTGTTTTCTTGCGCCGCGGGGCGCTTCTTGAAAAAAACCTGATACTTGTCAACTTGAAATTCTTGAGAGAATTCCATTGCTGTTTCCTTAAAGCTTCGATGAGTATATTTTCCCTATCGCTTGGGGTACGTTTTTTGGTCAGGAGAAAAATTACTTTTATGGCCAGCGAACTCACAAATGAATGCGGTCCCATAATGAAGGCAAAATACGCCGCCGATTTCGCCATTTCGTTCAGTGCGTTTTCGGAAGGTAAAAATGTTCCATCCTCCAGGATCGCCATGGCATGAAGCCTCTCGTCAGTAGGAAGAAGTACTCTTCCTCTCGCGTCGACAAATTCTCCAAACGCGTCTATGGATTCCTGCCAGGACGAATACTTCTCATAGGCGCCGATGATGAATATACTGCGCAGAGCCAGAGAACGTACGTCAATGTCATGCTTTCCCCATTTTCTCTTGGCCGACACGGCCTTATGGAAAGCCATTATATACGGCAATACTTCCCCTTGCTTTATCTTTGAAAGGGAATTAAACTTTTCTACCAGCGCAGCCGCCGGATCTGAAATATCTACCGTTTCCTTGCAAAATCCCTTAATAGCCTCTTCCAGAACAACTAACGCTTCACCGGAAGTATAATTATCGACCATGTTCTCGGAAATTAGCCTGTGCTGTGAAAACTCCACCGCAGACATATCCGTTCCCATATCCGCGTAACTTTTACCCATATCCGGCACGCCGGTCGCCTTGAAATGCAAGGCCATATCAGCCCAACTTCTCCCGTCATCAACGGCACCGGGTACTATTGTAAGGTCTATGACGCCGCTTTGAGAGAGAGCGGTTAATTCTCTGGTGACCCCGGATGCCCCCCTGCCTCCCCTGACATGAACTATTTTTAGAGGTCTTCCTCGGTCACGTTCCCTCGCTTCGATCACACTTTTATGGTCAAAAACAGCGCTGAAGAGTTCTTTTTCCTCACCCCTCAAGCGCTTTTCCAAAAGTTCGACAGCCTTTGCCTGCCCGATAACACAATATCTCTTCAGAAGATCAAGCACTTCGGCGTCACTTTGGCATTCAGCAAGGTCCATACCGACAAGAAAAGTTCCTATCCCTTCGTTCTTTAGCGCTTTTATGGTCTCAAGAGGCCCTGAAATCCCGGACGGACCTGTTGCCGCTCCACCGGAGGCGATGTTAATGTCGCGGCTGTCTTCATCCAAACCGTACGCCAGATACGCCGCGTAGATACTATCCAGGTCAAGAAGGTCCGCGTGATCCGCCCTTACCTCTGAATACAAGTCGGAAATATCCCGGGAAGAAAAATGGAACTTCCTGGCCAGATCTTTAGCTTCAGGAGACGATATCAGCCACTCCCTCATACCTTTGTGGTCGAGACCCAGTTCATGCCTCTTTGCTTCCCATTTCGATATCTCGTCTTTCTCGTGACCGATCACGCGTTCATTGTAAAAATATCTGCTGTCAACATACACAACAGGCACACCGTTCCGGCTCCCGAGACCCACGTGCCCGATCTGTCCGGTATTTTTCAAAAGTTCGGGAACGGACACTATGAGAATATCCTGTTTGCGCGTGCCTGATATCAACACATGGTCTTTTCTCGAGGGGAGACCGTCAAATCCGTATTTGTTTATCTGACCGCGAATGTGTTCATTTACAGCTTCATGGGCGAGCAGGGTAAAAGACGCGAGATACTTTTCCCTGAATTCGGTTCTGGTCATGCGCAATTCCGGAGCCAACGTACTTTCCGGAAGTTGCGAAGCTCCCGCTACCGGCGTACAAGTCAAGAAAAGCGCGGCTACCAGGACAACTGATGTTACCTGCCGTATTCGGCTATTTATACTCATAACTTAATATTACTATGAAAGCCAGCGTTAGTCAATAAAAAAGAGAACAATCCCTCCTTAAAACTGTATTTTGGTTTTTTCAGAAAAACCCGCGCCCATCCATAACAAATTCAAAAACCTTACGCATGTCGAATATCCGGGATCTTACTCCCTCTCCCATGATCTATTGCCACCCTGCCGGGCGCCCCCTAAAAAAAAACCGGCCCTTTCAGAGCCGGCTTTTTATAGCGGATTGGTATCAGCACCTAAAAAATAATCTAAACTGTACCCCTCCGTTCTTCAAGCAGTCTTCTGATATCTTCAGATTTTTCTTTTGTAAGAGGTATTCGAAGAACAAAGATTATAGCGATAATCAGCCCCACAACAGGGACGGTTGCCAAACTGGCCCTGATCCAGAATATGGTCTCGGGGGCCTGAACGTTTATCTGCCAGGAAAATCCCGCCCACGAAAGAATAAGACCGGATACATAATACCCCAGCGAATTACCCAGCTTAAGGATATAGGACCCACAGGCCGTGAAAGACCCCTCTCTTCTTTCCTTCGTACTCATCTCATCGTAGTCGATTATGTCAGCCCCGATGGAACTATGCAGCATCCAAAGAGCCGCGGCGGCCATACCCATCAAACACGAAGCAACCGTTTGCAGCCACCTTATGGCCGGCGTGTAAAGGAACCAGGACCCGCCGTAACCGCAAATACCGATCAAACAGGCCACTACCGCTGCCCGGCGCTTACCAATGTGATGCGCCAGGATGGCGTGTAAAGGGACCCCTATAATTCCTCCCACCATAAAAGCAACGCCCATCCAGAACTGCCAGTTGTCGCCTATGACCCTGTCTCCGCCTGATACATAGAATACGGTGGCATAATAGCCAAGGGATCCCACCATGCTGGTACCCAGAGTAAAGGCACCGCCCATTATTATCAGCTGGCGGAAGGGTTTACACCTCAGGGTCTCGCCAAAAGAACTTAATATGGAGATCCTATCGCGGATATTAACTACCACCTTATCGTAGTATCGTTCCTTTACCCTGAAGAAAATGATTATGGCAAAAGCGGCCATGATCAGACCCAATATGGCCGTATACACTTGAATACCCAGAAGAGTGTTCTTTTGTTCCGTGCCGGGAATAAGGAACCAGGCAAGGTTGGTAAAGCGCAAAGCATAAAAGTTCCCCAATTCTGAGACTTTCTGAGCCACGCTACGGTAAGACATTATCGAGGTCCGCTCTTCGTAGTCGGGTGACATTTCAGCCCCCAAACTATAATAAGGCACGGTAAACGCGCTTATTATCGGGATGTAGAACATAGTCGAAAATATCATATACCAGAAAACTACGGATAGACCGAGAAATTTTATTTCCACCCATCCCGGCGAAACCAAAAACAGGACGGGAAGGAAAAGTCCGCTCAGGATACCGGCGACCAGTATAAAGGGCCTACGCCTTCCATATCTGCTGCGTAAATTGTCCGATAACCATCCGACCAGTGGATCGACAATCGCGTCCCAGACACGTATCAAGGTGAGAGCCAACCCAACCAACCACGGCTCAATACCAAGGTACATGTTAAACACCGCGAACGCGACAGCGGGATACAACCAAAGACCCCACATATCAACACCCGTACCCAAACTGTAAGCCACTTTAGTCAGTATGGGGAGACGGTCACGCAAAGGTTTTTTCGTTTCAACAGTACTGTTTTCCTGCACTATTCTCCTCCTTTCCTGTTCTTGCTGAACCTATCGATTGTAACACGCGTCGATAAGCCGCTCTATGCTGGTAATAGCCACACACTGGACCGTATCTGCCCCGCCGTAATAAAGTTTAACTTCCCCGTCATCCTCCGCTACGGCACCGCAGGTAAATACAACACTCGGTGTCTGGCCCGCAAGTTCATACTGCTCCTCGGGAATAAGTATCGCGTCCTCAGACATAGCTTTAACTTTTGAAGGATCTTCCAGGTCAAGAAGGCATACTCCAAGCTGATAGACAAAATGTGCTTTGCACTGTGTTCTGACACCATGGAAAATATTAAGCCATCCCTCAGATGTTTTTATCGGAGCGGCTCCGGGGCCTATTTTCGTCCAGGCCCAGCGTATGCCCTCCCAGTTCCTGAAAACACACTCACTTTTTCCCCAATATATAAGATCAGGGGAATAAGATACCCAAATATCCCCTGTGTCGGCTCCCGTGTTTGGCCGGTCTAAACGGGCATATAGACCGTTGATCTTCTCCGGAAAAAGCACCCCGTTACGGTTATCGGTTTCCGAAATAAAACCCATCCATTCGAATGTTTCGAGATCTTTACTTCTCACGAGACTCAGCCGGCAGGTATGTCCGCTATGGGCCGCGTGAACTATATAATAATCATCGCCTACTTTGGTCACCCTGGGGTCATAATACATACCGGTCGTGTACTCGGCGAATTTGGGGTCATCGTGAGGCATGTCTACCGCCTTCGGACGGGGTTTGAAATTATAGCCGTCTTTACTTTCCGCTATCCAGAAACGGTCCAGCAAAGCTGAATTTTCTACACGGCAAACCATTACATAGGTGTCTTTATGCTTGATTATCCCGGAATTAAAAACGTTCTTGATATCGGCCTCTGCCGGAAAATCCTTCCCTGTAAGAATGGGATTACCTTCATAGCGTTTACATATCGGATACTTGCTCTTTTTCAAAACCTACCTCCTCGTTTTACGGGATCTCCGCCTTTGTTTTCATCTCAATACCAAACTGTCACTCGCGACCTGTCCCGGTCAGGCTATTTCCAGCCACTCGGTATCGGCCCTGTTCCACTCCAATATCGGGTGCTTTCTATCATCAAAGAACTTCCGGACTTTCCCCTCATCGTATTTCAATATATCCTGAAGGATCGGCACAAGTATGGAGAGAACATTGTCGGATATTACACTTCGCCTGCATATATGTCCCATATACGGCGCAGGCGAGACGGTTATCGTGTAACCCTGGTATGATTTTACATGCAGCATGACGTGAACATCACTTGACCCGTCCCCTACATACACGATCGAATATCTGGTAACACCTTCTTTCTGTTTCAACATGTCAAGCGTGGCCACTTTGGCATGTCCGGCATTGGTCCTGTCGACATCCTTGATTACGTCATTTTCGTAGACAAAGGTTGTCCCGAAGATATTTTCTGCCGGGAATATCTTTTCCACCGCTTTTTCGATGCATTCCTTGGGCGCAGCGGACACTATGTACGTACTGAACCGGTACCTGTCTATGCCTTTGGACAGGATCGCCATAAGTTCATGCACGCCTTTTTTGAGTTCTATCTCGCGTCCGACATCATACAGGATATCCTTTGTTACTTTTCCAACATAGTCCGGATCGCGTATCAGAAGGTGCGCTAATTCCCCGCCAAGCTGTACAATGTTCCTTCCCTGTATGTCTTCGATCTTGCGGTCAAACTCCTCGGCGGATATTCCCAGTTTCGCGCTCAGAATATACCCCACATCCCCCTTGGAAAGCGTTTTGTCAAAATCAGAAACGAAGAGTATTTTTCTCTCCATCGTGATCTTTTCTCCTTAAATATCTGTTCCTTGATTGTACCTGCCCAAGAAAATATCCACTAATTTAGCCGCCCGGGGGGCAGACCCCCCCATGAAGAGCTAACAGTTTACCACCCTTGAGGCCAAATAACAATACAATTTTTGAAAACCCGGCCGAGGTATCCTGAACGCCGGACATTGATACACCCAGGATGTTTCCCAGTCTAAGAAAAGGCAAAAAACTGTGTACTCCACGCCTGGGAAAGAGTAGAATAGTGCCGCAAGTCTTTTTGCGGTAGCATGAAAAAGGCTTGCGGCGGATGGCCTAATTCCCGGATGGCGTAAAAACACTTTGACACAACCTCAGAGGGGCTCCTGACAAATGGACCTTGCGGGATATTTATTGAAAAATCTCGGGATCAAAGACCTCTCGGAACGATCCCTAAGAACGGCTATAGCCGCATGCGCGAGCGCGATAGACAACACCGAAAGAAAACAGATAAACCGTGAAGTCGCTCATAATGTCATAAAATTAACCGAAAAGCAAATTAGCGGAAATAACTATCCGGTTATAGGCGCACCGAGCGCTTTGCCCCACACCAAAGTGCTCGGCGTGAACCACGCCGGGCCTCTCGATATCACAATAGAGTGGAAAACCGGGCCGAACGGCGATCTTGAACTTGACCGATGTCATGTGGATCCGGGCGGGGACCAGGTCAATGTATCTAAAGTTTTCAGTAATTTCGATAGAAACATAGCTTTAGTAGCCCTTACCGGACAGGCCGACGGGGAGATCACCAGACAATGGGAAAAGAACTTCCTGACCGGCAGAATAATCCCTTCTCTTATACGTGACAATAGAGAAGACAGCCTGGCGGCGATCTACCATATTATCGACGGAGACATACTCCCCGGCATATTCGCCTGGCAGGAAGAACTTTCCGAAGAAACGATCCTGGCCATCAACAACAGCACATTGTCAATGCTTGGTGAAATGTCCAAAGGATCTTCCGGCAATATCTGGATGGTTATCTCCGCGGGTGGCCCGTTGCGCTACAACGCGGACCTCGCCTACTACTCTTCTCTTATCAGAAACGTGAAAGCGAAATATCAGGACAGGGTAAAATTGCTTATTGATTTCAAGTTCATGGCCGGACCGGAAGAGGCGCTTTCGGTACTTGAGGTCCCGAGAGATATCCCTCAGGATATCATCAAACCAAACCTGGAAGAATTTATACAGCTTCTGGTCTCAAGCGGACTGGCAGAGCCGGGAACTCTAGACAAGAACACTATAACTGAAGACCTTATACGAAAATTAGCAGTGCAATTACGCGAGAAGTACAACCTAATGGGAGTGTTGGTTTCAATGGACAGGCACGGCCTTATGCTCGCGGCAACGGACAGGATAATAAGAGAAAAAGGTGTCAAGATACAGCCGGGATGCCATACCGCCGCCGGGGATTCGCTTAAAGCGGGATTCGTTCTCGCCTTATCCGATGGAAAAACTTTTGAAGAAGCTGTTCATGCGGCGAATCTTTTCGGAGCGTCAACTGCTTCCATGGAGGGCTCCAAAACCGTGACGCCTGAGAAACTGGCTGAAATAGAAACTTTAGCCCGTTCACAAAACGTGGCGCCGGAAGTGGAGCCGCTCTCCGAAAAAACCTGACCCCCCTCCGTTTATCGTCATTCCGTTTTTCTTTTCATAAAAACAACACCCAGGGGCGGGATAACAAGTGACAGCGAATAATACCTTCCGTGCGTAGGCAGAGGAGCCGCCTCGACCTTGCCCAAATTCCCCTGCCCGCTTCCTCCGTACACTCCGGCGTCACTATTAAGACATTCCTCCCAAACACCTCCGCGCGAAACACCCAATTTGTAATTAGTTCTGACAACCGGGGTAAAATTACAAACCACCAGAACCGTTTCCGAGGGATCGTCTGACTTACGAAGAAAACTCACCACTCCCCTGGCCCAGTCGTCACAGCTAACCCACTCAAACCCATCGGCACCGAAATCTTTAGCATGCATGGCCGGTTCGGTCTTATAGAAATGGTTGAGTTCCTTGACCCATCTCTGAAGCTTTCTGTGCGCTTCAAGACCGAGAAGGTGCCAGTCAAGACTTGTATCGTGATCCCATTCTCTCCATTGGCCGAATTCCTGACCCATGAACAAAAGTTTTTTACCGGGATGTCCGTACATGAATCCGTATAAAAGACGTAAATTGGCGAATTTCTGCCAATCGTCACCGGACATTTTGCGTATGAGCGAACCCTTACCGTGCACAACCTCGTCGTGGGACAAAGACAACATGAAATTTTCGGTAAACGCGTACCACAAACTGAATATCAGCTGACTGTGATGGAATTTTCTATGTACAGGTTCTTTAGAAATGTATACAAGAGTGTCGTGCATCCACCCCATGTTCCATTTTATTCCGAAACCCAACCCTCCAAGATCGACAGGTCTGGACACCATAGGCCAGGCCGTCGACTCCTCGGCTATCATCTGGACATCCGGATATCTGGCATATACTTCAGTGTTGAGACTTTTGATAAAATTTATGGCGTCTATATTCTCTCTGCCGCCATATTCATTGGCTATCCACTCCCCGTCCTTTCTGGAATAATCAAGGTAAAGCATAGAAGCTACCGCGTCTACTCTTATGCCGTCTATATGATATTTGTCAAACCAGAATATGGCGCTGCTTATCAGAAAGCTCCTGGTTTCGTTGCGTCCATAGTTGAATATATAACTTTTCCAGTCAGGATGGTACCCCTGACGCGGATCCGAATGCTCAAAAAGATTTGTCCCGTCAAAATAAGCCAGGCCATGCCCGTCGGAGGGAAAATGCGACGGGACCCAGTCAAACAATACCCCCAGGCCGTTATTGTGAAGCTCCTCTATGAGACCCATTAGTTCCTGCGGCAACCCGTACCGGCTGGTGGGTGAAAAATACCCTAATGTCTGATACCCCCAGGACCCGTAAAATGGATGTTCCATAACCGGAAGGAACTCTACGTGGGTATAGTTCATTTCCTTAAGGTAGCTTATAAGCTGCCCTGAAATTTCATTGTATGACAACAATCTTTCAGGTTCTTCGGGATCCCTTCGCCATGATCCAAGATGCATCTCATAAACCGACATCGGGCCGTTAAGGCTGTTGGCGCGTTTTCTGTTTTGCATCCATTCAAAGTCAGACCATTCATGTTCGAGATCCCATACAATTGAAGCTGTTGCCGGAGGTATCTCGGAATGGAAAGCGAAAGGGTCGCGTTTTTCCAGAGTAATACCGTTATTCTTGGAAACGATAAAATATTTGTAAACAGTGCCCTTGCCTATACCCGGAATAAAACCTTCCCATATACCCGACCCGTCCCACCTGGGGGACAACACATGTGTATCCCTGTCCCATCCGTTAAAGTCCCCCATAACAGATACCTTTTGGGCATTAGGGGCCCACACCCCGAAAAATACACCGTCCGCGCCATCACTTTTCATGACGTGGGAACCCAGCTTTTCATATAACCTGAAATGAGTGCCTTCCCTGAAAAGGTAAATATCATGCTCAGTTATGGGACTGATACCATAAATAACCTCAGAGTTTTTATTCACGCCTTTACACCAGCCTTTAATCTTTATTTTTGTCCAGTTTCCCTCTGATAACCGGCAATGAGTGATTTTCCATTATGTGTTTTATGCCCTTTAGAGGGACGAATACCCAATCGGGCCTGTTGTTCAGCTCATACCCAAGTTCGTAAATAGCTTTATCCAACATGTATATCTGGAACAGGTACTCAAGGTCAGACCTGTTTTTCGGGAGTATATCGAATGCTCTTACAGTTTCATAGTAGTGGTCCAGGAATATACCGCTTACCCGCGTATACCACATTTCGGCCGCCAGGGTCAGCGAGGCCATGTCCTCGCTCCTTACGGACTTATTCAAGAGCAGAGTGGAATAAGCGGCATAGTGAAAAGACCTTACCATACCAGCCACGTCCCTCAGGGCGGACCTTTTAAGCCTGCGTTCGCCCACAGAACGCGCGGGCTCCCCCTCAAAATCAATTATTACAAAATCCTTGCCTGTGTAAACTACCTGCCCCAGATGAAAATCCCCGTGAATACGTATTTTCTTAGCGGCGTATTTTTTCTTGAGCACAGACTTGAATCTCAGGAATATATCTTTCTCATAAAGCAGTATCTCCTCCGCCTCTTTTCTGAATTCCTTGCCTAAAGACGGAAGTTTCTTCTTGAGAACCCCCATCACCGATCTCGCCTGGCTGCCCATGGACTGGTAGAGTGAGCGCTGATAAAGCATTGAAAAGGGCTCCGGCTTGAAAGCGGGATCCTCCTTGTCCGATGAAAGATCACAATGCATCTGGCCGGTTCTCTGTCCCAAAAGACGTATGAGATCGGCGTAATACCCGTCTATGAGGTCCGCCGGATCAGTGACCGCTCGGGGGGCGTCCGTCTCACGTATTTTCACGGCAGGCTCCGCGGGTAGGTCCTCATCCGGCACCTGAACCGAGGAAAGATACTTTTCAAAAAAACTTTTCACCCTGTCCAGGGTATAGTGCCAGAACTCTGTGGGGTTCTGCACGCAACCCTGCAATATGGCCATTGATGACTGTTCGCCGGCCCCGGACCTGTATTCTATATGTCCGGCGAAAACCGGAGCTATGTCCGTCTTCTTCTTTTCCGTAAGATACCTCGTTATCTCAATATCCGGGTTTATTCCCGGTTCCAGTTTCCGGAAAAGTTTCAGGTAGAACTCTTTGCCGTAGATAACCGACGTATTGCTTTGTTCGCCGCTGATCACGTGAGACCCCTCTTCCACAGGTTTCTCCTTAAGCATTTTTCTGATCTGTCTTCCCGGGACCCCTTTAATACTGGCCGAACCAGACCGTAACTCTCTCCTCTTCACCACAATATCGAACAATAACTTACGCGTGCTCTCATTGTACATACCGTCGTATATAATACCTTCCCTGCCCCTGACCTTAGCGCGGCATATCACGCTTTTCGGAAAATCTTTCGTTATCTTATGGTCTTCTTTCGTAAAAACAAAAGATACGGGAAGAAAATACTCCTCATTCTCTCCGGAAAGGTACGCTATACGCAGAACAAGCATCTTTGCCTCAACCCCGGCGCCAAGACCTATTATATTGACTACCTTCACATTTCTTATGTCCCGGGACTTGCTTCTGAACCATCTCACCCCATACAGATATCGCGGAAGTATAAAGTTTTCCAGACGCCTTATACCTTTGTCCTCGAATATCTCATGCCATGAATCCGACAATATTATCGCCTTATCCCGGCTGTCATATTTCCCTTTTTCCGGTTTTCCCAGAAGGAACCAGAAATGCTCATAAGGCCCAACCGTTATCATATAAGGGCCGTCCTTTATAACCGGAAAATCATTCTGACTGAATATCTCCTTAGGTGTATAGTTTTCATATTCCTTTAGATCCAACTCGACATACTGGGAAAACCTGGCAAGGTTGATGATAACCAGGACTATTTCCTCCTCATACTGTCTGGTAAAACACAATACCTTGGGGTTTTCGGGCATGATAAACTTAATATCCCCGCTTGAAAAAGATCTGTACTTTTTCCTCATTGCGATGACCCTTTTCATCCACCATAAGAGCGAGGAAAGGTTATTCTCCTGGGTTTCAACATTGACCGTCTCATAGTGGTATTCGGCGTCGATGATAACAGGTAAATACAGTTTTTGGGCATTAACCTTACTGAACCCGGCGTTACGGTCAGGACTCCAGTGCATCGGGGTCCTTACCCCATCCCTGTCTCCCAAAAAATGGTTATCGCCCATCCCTATCTCATCACCGTAGTATATTATCGGGGTACCCGGGAGCGAGAACAACAGCACGTTCATAAGCTCTATCTTTCTCCTGTTATTCCCCAGCAGGGGAACCAGACGCCTGCGTATCCCCAGGTTGATCTTGGACTGCGCGTCCTTGGCGTAGGCCCTGTACATGTAATCACGCTCTTCGTCGGTAACCATCTCAAGTGTAAGTTCGTCGTGGTTCCGGAGAAAGATCGCCCACTGGCATTTTTTGTGTATCTCAGGGGTCTGTTCCAGTATGTCTATAACGGGGAACCTATCCTCCATCTGCACGCTCATGTACATACGCGGCATGAGTGGAAAATGAAAAGCCATATGACATATATCCCCTTTACCGAAATACGCGACAGCGTCTTCCGGCCACTGATTGGCTTCGGCAAGAAGCATCCTGTTGTTAAATTTAGAGTCAACATCTTTTCGCAGTTTTTTGAGGAAAGCATAAGTCTCCGGGAGGTTCTCACAGTTCGTGCCTTCCCTTTCGAAAAGGTAGGGAACAGCGTCAAGCCGCATACCGTCTACTCCCATGGAAAACCAGTAGTGCATTACCCTGGATATTTCCCTCTGCACACTGGGATTGTCAAAGTTAAGATCCGGTTGATGCGAATAGAACCTGTGCCAGTAATACGCTTTCGCCTCATCGTCCCATTTCCAATTGGACCCTTCAAAGTCGCTGAATATTATCCGCGCGTCTTTGTATTTGTCAGGATCCCGCGACCACACATAATAATCCCGGTACTTTGTTCCTGGTTTGGCCTTTCTCGCTCTCTGGAACCAGGGATGCTGGTCCGAGGTATGGTTTACTACAAGTTCCGTTATCACCCTCATACCTCTGGTGTGAGCCTGCCTTAAAAAATCCTTAAAATCCCTCAGGGTTCCGTACATCGGGTGTACGCCATAGTAATCGGCGATATCGTACCCGTCGTCCTTCAAAGGCGAGGGATAAAAAGGCAAAAG
>SLID01000113.1 GCA_007135805.1 Candidatus Omnitrophota bacterium
GATACCCGGAGAGCTTATAATTATGTTACCTTTTACTTTGGTGAAGAGAAAAAACCTGTCGAAGTAAGGTTCGTAAAAGACCACGCGACGCTTACAGATGATGAGCTTTCCGAACTTGGCGTAAAGACCGAACAAGACAGGAAATACTTTTTATCTTCAGGCTTGCCGGATGTCTTGCCGGAACTTGCCGGAGTATGGTTCGTAGCGCCGGAAAGGGGGCGGCCCGGACGTAGTGAAGCGAGCGGGCGAGTATTGGATGCCGGGGAAACTACGGACGCGACGGAAGGCATCAGGGTCACTCAGTTCGATTTAAAAGAAGATCTCATAAAGAAAGCCGCGGCCATGGTCGAGGAAGATTACAACAGGGCGATACAGGAAAAAGGCTATTATGTTATCGGGCTGGCTACAGGCTCCTCGCCTATAGCCTTATACCGCCTTTTGATAGATATGGCCGTAGAGGGGCGAATAGATTTCAGAAAGATGTATACCTTCAATATGGACGAGTATGAGGGTCTTTTGCCGGAACATACGGGGGACATGACGCCGGAGAACCCGGGCGACCCCAATATAAGCTACAGGGCATTCATGTATCGCCATCTTTTCCGGCCGCTTTATGACGCGGGATGTGTAGACCAGGAATGGATAAATACCAGAGTAAATATTTTTAATACTACTCCGTATGACGTGTCGGATGATGAGGCCGTCCGGGAACAGAAAGTGCTGGATATGTGCCAGGCTTACGAAGATAAGATAAAAGAGCTTGGTGGGGTGGATACGTGGATAGGCGGTGTCGGCAAGGACGGGCATATCGCGTTCAACGAGCCCAGGGGGATAGTCAAAGATAAGGATGGCAACACAGTGGTAGTTGACTCCCATACCACTGCTGATAGCCGCTCGCGAAGGGTATATCTTACACAGGACACCATTCATTCCAACCTGCGCTATTTCCTTTACCAGGAACCGGATGACCCTTCAAAGGGGAACCGCTGGGTTATAGCGCATAACGAAGGAAGCCCGGATGAACGGTTCGAGTTCGTGGAGCCCTGGACTCATCAGGAATTCGGCGCGAGACCAATTACGGAAGAGGAAGCGCGTCGCGTAATACCGCGCTCGGCTTTTTCCATAGGCATCGCCACGTATAAGGACGCGAAACATCAGATAATACTCGCTATGGGGCTGGACAAGGCGGGAGCTATACGTGACGGGGTTGAGGGCCCTCGGGACAACGATTGCGCGTTATCACTGCTTAAGGATTCTACCAATTGTGATCTTCTTGTAGATACGTATGCCGGCTCGAAACTTGAAAGCGCCCAAAAGGATAACGAGAGACGAGATGGGGGGGAAAGCCGGCGGGAGGAGGCCGACAGGATCCACGCCGAAAACCTAAAGTTTACTCCGGTCATTCCGGATAAAACGATATTGTGCCACATTGTAGCCGATTCCATACTTCCCGCGGCGCAGAGAAATATGCTGAAAAGACTTGAGCAGGGAATGAGGGAAACTAAATACAGAGAGAAGATAGTTTCTTTATCGATAGACGAGATGGCCGGTCCTGACAAATACATAAGTGAAATTGAGCGCCTGAAAGACAGGATCATCCGGCAGTATGAGGGCTACAATGTCGAGTTTACCGTGGCCTGTTCTGATAAAGAAGGGCTCGTGCAAAGCTTGCGGGATATGGATATGAACGCGCTCGCCTTTGCCCGGGAAGGTGAAGGGGAGATCGTCCAGGTAGAAGGTATTCTGCTCGCTTTAAGGGCTCTTCATTCAGGGAACGTGGACGCTCTTCTCCATGTTTACCGGATATTGACCGGGAAAGACGTGGGGGCAGCTCCCCGGGACATAAACCAGCTTGCCCGTGTAATGCTTTTCATCCTGCCGGTAAGAAAAATAGACCTGGATTCCGCCAGGGACATCAACGAACTTATCCGCAAAAACATATTGACCGCCGCGTAAAGGCCCGGAGTTTCCATTCGGCGCGATTTTTCACAACCTGGATAGCTGTAATGTTACTTTACCAAAACAGCGTCTACCTGCATCTAACTGCCACTGAAGGGGTTAGCGGACCCCTGTTTTCATCTCCACGAAACGATATGTGTTAAGCAGAAAAAAGCTTGCCGAATTCTCATAGATTTGTCTTATGTGGGTGCTATAATAATAAAATCATGACTGTTAATAATAAAAAAAGCAACATACTGCTAAAAACTGTTGCTCTGGTAGTAGCTTGTGCTTTTTTCATCAATAATATAGCCTATGCCGCACCTCCAGAGCGTGGGGCAACCAACCTTGCTGTTCCGTCCAGGTTCAAGCCTTTTTTTGACGCGCATGGACTGGGGTTCCAGGATCTTGCCGCGGTGACCTACGCGACCGAACAATTGAGAGATCTTATCAGTTCCGGTACTCTGAGAAAAAGCCACATAATGAACCTCAATAAGTTATTTTCTCCGGAAGAGGTTTTTATAGATCCGAATATCGGTGAGAGAAAGTTTTCTTCGACCCAGAGACATTATAAATACGCTACTTTTTACTTTGGAAAAGAAAAAAAGCCCATAGAAGTGAGATTTGTTGATGACCATGGAAGCCTCACCGGCGGTGAGCTTCTCGAGCTTGGCGTGAGAACAGAGAAAGACAGGGAATATTTTTCGGCGGCCGATTTGATCAATATTTTGCCGAAACTTGAAGGAATATGGTTTGTGGACCCGGATAGGCCGGAGAGGGAAGATCAAGGGGACCAGAGCGTGGGGCAAACAGAGGAAGTTGAGGAGAAGACATCGGGTATCGTATCTTCTGAATCGGACCCCGAGCATTTCCGCGGACCCGCCCCGGCGGACACAGGGATGTGGGATGGTCTCTCAAGGGCGGCCGGCGCCGGGATGTCTTTAGGCCATAAGTTTCTCGCGCCGGACCATGGGCCATCCGGCGGGCCGAGTAAAAACCCCAAAAAGCTTGTCAGAAAAGCGAAATCTTTAATGTCAGACGGCAAGTACCGTGATGCCGCCGGGATCCTTGCGCGGGCTTCGGAAGAGTACCCTCATAATTCCCATATAGCCACGCTCAGAGTGAAGAACCTCTCAAAGCTGAGATATTTTTCCGAAGCGGTCGCTCTCGGGAAAAAATATATTGGCAAATTTCCGGATGATCCGGCCCCATACAATACTCTGGCGAATATTTACCTGGACATGGGAAGAGTGGGTGATGCCAGGAAGATACAGGAGACGGCCCTGGAAAGATTCCCAGAGAGCATCGTAGTGATTACGACGCTCGCTAACATCTATATGCGTGCCGGAAAACCCCAAAAAGCCGTCGCTCTTATCGAGAAGCCTCTCCGGAATGTAAAACCGGACGTTTTCCTGATGACGACCATAGCCAACGCGTATCTCCAGTTGGGCCGGAGCGAAGATGCCATAGAACTAGCCCGGAAGGCCGTCGGCCGTTACCAGGACGATGGCCGGGCGGCAAACACTCTCGTTAACGCCTATTTGCAGGCGGAACGGTTCGAGGAGGCGATCCGGGAGGGTGAGAGTGCTGTTCGGAAGTTCCCGCGCAATGTGGTAGTGAGGACAACCCTGGCGAACGTGTATCTTCAGCGAGGCATGGCAGAAAAAGCCATCGCTGTTGCCCGCCGGGCGGTATCCGAATTTCCCCGAGACGCGGTAGTTCTTACGACGCTCATCCAATCGTATTTGAGGGCCGGAGATCTGGACGCGGCTCGAACTGCCGCCGAAAAAGGGCTTGTTCGTTTTCCTCGTGACCTTATCCTCAAGGAAACGGCCGCGATGGTCCATCTTGTCGCGGGTGATGTGGCGGAGGCTGGCCGGGTCAACGGGCCCGAAACACTCATAAGGGCGGCGAGCCACCTGGCAAGGACGTATATATTCTGGGACCTGGCAGATGACGCGGAACAGACGATGCGGCTTTGTCTGGAACTATTCGAGAAGTGGATCCCTGAAAACCGGACGAATAATTATGTGATGAACGATGTATCCGCTACGGTCGTGAAGCTCTTGCGGCATTTCCTGGATCGGTCCGCGGAACCGGCGTATGCCGCGAAGCTTTTGGAATGGTTATCCGTATCATCGTCTCTCTTCAGGGAGTATAAGGGCGACATAAGCAGTCAGACGCGAAGCCGTTATGCCGCCCTGGTAAAAGATGTAAGGCGCGAAAGCGGCGAAAGGCCCTCTTCTTCCTCTCCGGCTTTTTTCCCTATGGCCGGAGGGGCGGCCTCCGCGCTTTTGGGAAATGTGTTCGTGGCTGTATTTACGTATCTTTACCTCTCCTCCCAGAAAAAAGCTATTGTTGAATTTCTCCAGGCAAAAAGCTTTCTCGGCGCGTGGTATTCGCCAGCCGCCCGTTTTGCCGCCTTTTTTGCCAAAACATTCCTAATAAACATCTCGCTTCCGGCGCCGGGTCTTACTATCCAGCCGGTGAGTGGTATCCCTGAGAATAGCGCGAGTTCATATCCCGCGTTTGGTGAGAACCTGGATCTCCTGGTAATGCGGGCGATCGATCTTTACAAAGAAACCAACCCGAATTCTCGCATGATAACCTGGCTGGACTACGCGCTTACTACTTCCTCGCGTAACCCCATTGCCGTTTTGCTTAAAGGTCTTCGGGTCCGTGAAGGATTCGAAAAGATCCTGAGCCCCGAAGAGGTCCGGGCGAGAGGCTATGCCGGGATGTGCCGGGTGATGGAGGATCACGGTAAGATCATAGTCAGGGTGAGTTCTCAGGATCCCGAGTTTGTCTTTTCTGGGGGGGCGGTATACGGTTTCGCGACCATAGAAAAAGAAGCGCCGACGGCCGAGACTATTCTTATCGTTCATGAGAAGATCTTAAGCGAACTTAAAAAACGTCCTCCTCCAGGGCAGACCGCGGAAAGTTTCCTGAAGATACTTGTTGATTATCTTGCTGAATCGTACGCGTATCTTAAGGATCATCCCGGCTCGGTGTTCCTGTCAGATAATCCGGACGCGGCCGTTCTTTTCGATTTCATCCGCGGCATGGAACAGACAACTTCTCCGGAAAAAGTAGATATTCCTGATCCGGACGTTCTTCCGGATACAGATGTCGCGCGGCAACCTGAGGTTCTTCCTGATCTGGAGGAACTGACGCGATCCGAGGTCTATCCTGAGGCCGAGACCGCATCAGCGGCTGAACCCGAATCTGAGAAGGCGGTCACGGACGGCGCCGCCATGGATCCGGTGAGAGAAGTTGTCCCTGAAGAGGCGGCCGCGGCAACTGTCAGGCCGGAAATAGATTGGAAGGAACTTTACGGATATGACGCGGCTCAGGTCGAACAGGGAGCATTGGACGGCGTTGCCCAACCCGAACCCTCAAAGACCTTTCTCATAGCTTCTCTTCTTTCACTTTTCTTAGAGGCTCAAGTCCCCGCTGATACTTACCGTATTTATTTCGGACGAGCCGGCTGGCTTTATCTTCTTGACGACGCTAAGGCGAAACTTCGCGGAAAACCGGGGGCAGACGCGGATATATTGCCTGTTGATAGCGAGAGCTGTCCTTTGGACCCCTATTTTGATTTTACTGAATTAATTAACGCCGTTCTTGCCGAAATGGAACAGGCCGGCGAATCGGGGCAGGAACATTTTTATAAAAGACTAAAGTCGGGATTTGACGGCCTTATGGAAAAACCCGAATTCAAGACGTTCGTAATGTCAGCGGCAAAGAGTCTTGATGCCCTTGATATAAAAAGCCGAGGCAGGGTTACACTTGTCGATACTGACCAGTTCGGGTCTATCGGCAATCTTTATAAAATGATAATAAACTCGCTCTATCAGAGCGTAGATGCCGAAGTTGTTCTTGTGAACATGCCGCGGAAAGGTTCTCTTTCGGGTGTGCCTTATTACAATGTTTCCGCCTGGCCGGAGGAGATCAGGAAATACGCGGAACAGGGCCTTCTGGGAGAGGCAAACGCTTCGGGGATGCGATTGAGAGTGATCTTTAACCATCTTACCAGAGAACTGTCCCGACCGTTCAAGTATGATAAGGAACAAGATGATTTTGTCCCGTCACCGGATGAGGAAAGAAAAAAGTGGGTCCGCGAGAGGAATGAATTTTACCGGGCCGCGGAAGCGTTCGTTTCCAGAAAGCCAGAGGGCAATGATCCCCAAGGAACGATACATAATTCCGCCCCCGCTTTCCTTATGGCCGGCGGGGCCGCTGGAGCTACGCTTGCCGGAAATATTTTTATGGGCGTTTTTACGTATCTCTACCTCTCCTCCCAGAAAAAAGCTATTGTTGGATTCTTACAGGAAAAAAGTTCTCTCGGCGCGTGGTATTCGCCTGTTGCTGGCGCTATTGAATTCCTGGCGCAAAACCTTCTTTTTGATATGTCACGCTTCGCCGCAACCAGGTACATAGCTCGATCGTTCGTGTGTGGTCCTAGGCTCATGAAAAGACGGGTCGATCCGGAGGTATCGGGTTTTGGGGATAGTTTATCGAGAAAGACACGCGAGGCGAGAACATTAAATACTGTGTCACCGAATCTCTCTCTGGAGTTTTCGCGAGCTCAAGACAATAAATGGACGCAGAAGGGCTGGCTCATATCAGAGACTAAAGACATCGGGGAAATAGCAGGAATGAAGCCTTACGAGCTTGGTGCTTTTATAAGTAAAAAACTTCGTATTCCATTTTGGGATGGTTATTTGTTCGCTCTGGAGTACCTGCGTAAATGCGCCTCTAAGTTTGTGGGGGAAGATAGGGCTGAGCGGACATCCGCGAGGATCCATCAAGAATTTGAAGCTATCAGAGAGCGGGAACAAAAAAAACTAACCGGCGGATTTGCCTACGATCGAGTTATCCTCGGAATGGCGGTCGTGTGGATTGTCTCCTTCGGTCTGGCGTTCTGTTTTGGGCCGGATATCATCGCTCTTATAGAATCCCTCGCGCCGCAATTCACTTCGTTTATCGAAAGTCCGCGTTACCTTTCTGTTCCTATCGGAGCGACCGTGAGTTTCCCGAGGGCTACGGGAGTGGCGGGGCTTTTTGCTTCCGTCGTGCTGGTTGCGCAGGGGCACGGGGAGGCGGAGGATATAGATGGAAAAAGATCTACGGCATCGCGTGACCGGAAGGTTTCAGACGGGAAATTCTCCCGGGCAGTTCTGGTGCGTGTGCTTCTTTCTCTGGCCGGTCGGGAGGAGATAGAGGGCTTGAGTGTCCCACAGACCGCAAGACGGATCGGTGTGCCGCTCAACGCGCTCTACAGGTATTTGCAGGAACATCCGTCTGAGATCAGTTATTACGGGATAGAGATGCACCGAAAGAACAAGTGGTTCACGCTTACTCGGCCCGAAATGGGCGAGGCGATACGCACCGCGATCGCGAAATATCGTCCCGGCATTATATTTCAATACCAGAGGATCGATCGGTTGTCCGAAGCCCAGAAAAGGTCATTGGCGGATGATATTTATGCTATTTCACAGGGGCTTTTTCATCTCTGGGGTATCGGGGCATCGATCTCGCCCGTGTATCAGCATAAAAGCCACATTGATGTTTTGAAGAGTGCTTTTCCCCAGCTGGATCTTGAAACACTTGGTTTTGGACTTACCTGGAAA
>SLID01000089.1 GCA_007135805.1 Candidatus Omnitrophota bacterium
TGCTGGCGCTCAAGCTCAGGGGACGTTCCTGGGCGAACTTTCCGCCGATGTAACCGCTGAGTATCAACATGCCTTTTGAATGCAGGGCCCCTCCCATCTTGACCTGCCTTTCAATATCGACTACCCCGCTTTTACCCATATGCGTTCGAACAGTTATACGGGAGGGTTTGCCGAACATATACCCGCCTATATCCAAAACGGCGAGACCGTTCACCTGCCCCACGGCCCGGCCGTCCACGTCTATCATCAATATATCCCTTTTTATGTATTCCCGTATCTTCTCTTCTATCATACTCGAACGGTAAACTTTTTCTTTCAAGGCCCTGCGGACATGTTCCTCTCCCACATATTCGGCCTTTTCCAGACCGGCCCAATAGTCCGCTTCCCTCAAAAGGTCGGCTACGTAAATAAACCTGACGCTCAGCTTATCCTGGTCTTCGGTGACGCGTGACCCATACTCTACAACTTTAGCGACAGCATGCCTGTCAAAATGCCTGAGTCCCTCTTCCTCGCACCTGACTTTTATAAAAGCGACATATTTGTCTATCATGGACTCATCCCTGTCGGCTTCAACATCAAAATCAGCTTTGACCTTGAATAGTTTCCTGAAATCCTCATCAAATTTGTATAAAAGATGATATAGCCACGCGGGCCCCACCATCACAACTTTCACATCACAGGAAATAGCCCGGGGCTTTAAACTGGAAGTGCTTATAAGACGGAACTGTTCGTTAATGTCTTCCACCTTTATTTCGTGGTTCTTTATGACCCGCTTCAGAGCGTCCCAGGCCATAAAACTGCTGAGAACATCCATGGCCTGCAGGACAAGATACCCGCCGTTGGCCTTATGCAAGGCCCCGGGAGCTATCATGGTAAAGTCCGTGGTCATTGCCCCGAGCTGGGCGACATATTCTATCCTTCCGATAAGATTGTAGTAGGTGGGATTCACCTCTTTTACCACGGGAGCCCCTTTGGACTGTCTGTGGTCCACAAGAAGGTTAACCTCGTATTTCTTGAGCATGTTTTTCGTGGATGGAGGGCGTCCCCCCAGTATTATGCCCTGGACATCCTCATTGTCTTCCCGAAAAAGATTTATATGGTTCACCACATCATGTTGAAAATGATTGAGGTGCTCTACCACTTTTTCAAATTCCCGGTACTTAAACCTCAGTTCATCTATTATGTGTTTAACGGAAAATATAACAACTTCCTGTTCAAGCGCCTTTATTTCCTGTTTGGCCATTTTTTCCATGGATCTAACTTCACTGAGAGCCTGCTCTATCTTTATGTGAAGCTCATGTTTTTTCCTCTCGATGTCCCCTTTTTCCTCATCGGACAGCGCCTCATATTCTTCGGCGGTAATAGGGGAATCTCCCCTCGCGGGGACCAGAATAACACCCGTAGCCGATTGTTTAAGGGCAAACCCCTCTCTGGTAGCCTCATCCTCCACACCTTGGAGTGTCTCGTCACGCCTCTTTTTATAGTCCTTCAGAAGCTCCTGTCTGCGAGTTTCATAATCTTCGCTCTCAAAAGCCTTGGGTATCTCCTCTTTAAGTTCCTCTACAAGCTCTTCCATGTCGATCTTGAAAATTACGCCCCTCCCGGGAGGAAGGTTTATGGCTATGGGTTCATCTTCAGATATGAAATTTTTTACATAAACCCAGTCATCGGGAACGGTCTCTCTTGAAGCTATCTCACTTACGGCGCCGGTAACCTGGGTATTCCTGCCAGTACCGGCGGCGCCGCAAACAAAAACGTTAAAACCCTCTGATTTAATGTTCAACCCGAACTCTATGGAGCTGGTTCCCCTTTCCTGATGGCTCGGCTCGTTCTCAAATTCATAATCGTCCGTGGTTCGGAAAGGAAAAATGGCCGGATCACAGTTTTTTTTCAGTTCACGTGGAGAAAGTTCTCTCATGATTCTATCTCCTTTTTGTCCGAGTTATCTCCTTTTAAAAACTAACAAATATACAGAACCCGGATAGATTTTTCTGCCCTGCCCAGTCCCGCCAGTCATAAAAAAACTGCCCGGTCTCTACGGGCCCATAAAAAAACCCATGAAAGGGTCATCGAACTTACGGGCCGTTTTCTTGAAATTGTACCATATCGTAAGGCTTATCACACCCAGAACGATCAGAAGAGTAGCTACTATCATAGATAGAAGAGGCGGATATACCGCTATCAACAGGCCGCATATTATCAGTATAATTCCCAGGAACATTATGACCTCCCTTGTTACTTCATTATCTAAACAATGAAAATACCCTATCAAAAGTAAAGAGTCAACCCCCCGGGAAAAACATCCCGAAAACCCCTAGCCAGAGCGGTATGGTAAATATGGCGGCAATATGGGAATAAAATATCGCGCTGCTGAGATAGCTGTTATCCGCGCCGGTGTAACTTCCGACCACGACAAGAGTCACGGCCGAAGGCATTATCGCTTCCACGAAAAGGAAAAACCTGTACCCTGGCTCGATAGGAAGCAAAGTAAATACCGCTAGTACGAGAGCCGGAAAAATGATAAGCTTCACGGCTATTCCCACCGCGACCAAAAACTTCCGTTCCGGCAGATGGGCCCTGTACCTTGAAAGGTAAGCTCCCAGGGTTATCATCGCTATCGGAAAAGCCGCCTGGCCCAGCTGTCCCATCGGGTCGGATATCACGGAAGGCATACTGCCCTTGCCGAAAAACCATACCCATATGAGCGAAAATATCGTAGCTATCACCGGAGGGTTGAAAATAGTGCCAGCTTTCAAATCCGCCAGGTGCTTACGCTCAAAAAAAAGAGGAAGGAACGACCAGATCAAAAGGTTGAATCCTGTAAGGAACAGGAACATGTAGACCAGCAGGGTATCACCGACCAGTCCGGAAAAAGCGAAAAGTATTATGTTCATAGGCAGGTATCCTGAATTCTGGAACCCGCACCCGGCTATAAACTCCCTTTTAGCGCGACTGATACTTCCCGCGCTCACAGTACCGCGAACCAGTGAATACACACCGCAGGCAAGAAACATCCCCATCACGGAATAAATGACGGCCGAAAAAGGCAGTATCCACCACAGGTGAAATTCACCGAAACTGAAATTAGCGACCGTTCTATGGATTATAAGCGCCGGGAACAAAAGTTTGACAAGCACAGTACTGAGTGTGTCATTGAACTTGTCATCGATTATGTGAAGGCTTCTCAGAGCGTAGCCCGCCACTGCCAGTATAAGCAGCTTAGCGATCGCCATGGTTATACAGCTAAAGGTGAAATGTATTTCCATTATGAGGACGTTTTCCAGCGAGACTTAATCGATCCCGGGTTTGCCGAGAAGCCGGAACATCTCCTTCTTGTAAGCTTCAACTCCCGGCTGATCAAAAGGATTGACCCCGAGGACATACCCCGACACCGCGACCGCGGTCTCAAGAAAATAAAAAAGCGCGCCAAGGCAAAAAGCGGATCTTTCCTCTATGAATATAGTGGAGTTGGGTACACCGCCCTCACAGTGAGCTTTGGCCGTAGCTTCGTACGCCCGTTTATTTACCTCATCAACACTCATTCCAGCTATATAGTTAAGCCCATCCGCATCATCATCTTCTCGGGGCACTTCGGGTTTCGGCTCGCCTTTGCGCGCTATGAGGAAAGTTTCAAATATATTCCTGTTACCTTCCTGTACAAACTGGCCCATAGAATGAAGATCCGTAGAGAAAACACACCCCGCCGGGAATATGCCTTTGCCCTGTTTTCCCTCACTTTCACCGAAAAGCTGTTTCCACCACTCAGCGACATAACGCAAAGGATTTTCGAAAACAGAAAATATTTCTGTCACCTTCCCTTTCCGCCACAACGCGTTACGGACCGCGGCGTAAAGACAGGCAGGGTTGCTGTTCATATCCTTACGCGAAACAATTTCTTTCTGCTCTAAAGCCCCTTCGAGAAGACGCCTTATGTCTACCCCGGCCATCGCAGCGGGCAAAAGGCCTACGGGGCTCAGGACTGAAAACCTCCCGCCGACATCGCGCGGTATAACAAAGCTCCTGTATCCCCTTTGAGTAGCTATTTGCCTTAGCGCTCCCTTGTCCTTATCCGTAGTGCATATTACCCTCTTTGCGGCGCCTTCCGGCCCGTACTTCCGTAACAGCAAGGACTCGATCATTCGAAAGGCGATCGCCGGTTCGGTGGTTGTCCCGGACTTGGATATTACATTGACGCTAAAATCCCTGGTTTCGAGTTTTTCGATCAGCTCCTGAAGTGCCGATCCGCATATATCAAAACCAGCGAAAACGATCTTTTCTCTCTGTTTTGGGGGACAAACGGACTCTATAAGAGCTTTCGCCCCGAGATAAGAACCTCCTATTCCTATAACCACCATTAGGTCTGAACAGTCATCCAAAGAAGCCGCCGCTTCATCTATTTCCGAGATATCTTGACTCGAAAAACTTCCCGGAAGATCCATCCAACCAAGAAAATCACTCCCGGGACCGTTCTTATCTTGCAGCAATTTATGCGCCTCAAGAATCTCCCTTTCAATACCGGCGAGGTCAGTATCATTGACAAAACCTGACAGGTTAGTAATGTCATACCTGAGTTTATCGGACATTTTCCCTCCAGATCCGGATTTAAGCTATTCCGGTGACTTGACACTTCTAAACAGGTCGTAAAAACCTGAAAGTTTAGCCCGAAAATTAAAAGGCTTGGTAGTATCGGAATTGGATACCTTGATACGCCTCAACTCGAAAACATCCCTGTTGTAGCGGTCATAGCCCCTGTTGGTGGTACAAGCGCCCCTGTACCCGGCCTTTTTCACCGCCAATTTAACTTTGTCGTTGAACCCCCCTATGGGATAAGCCAGGAACCCCGGAATTTTTCCGGTAGCTCGCGCGATATCGTCCCTGCTCCCGGCGACTTCTTCCCACAATTCAAACGTGTTCTCTACCGAAGGCAGATAAGCGTGGTTTCTGGTATGAGAACCAAAATCAATACCTCCCCGGATCATAACGTTTACCTGATCCCAGTTAAGATAACCTTCTTTTCCGACATAGCCGGTAGCAAGAAAAACAGTGGCGGGAAAATCGTATCTGGCCAAAATGGGGAAAGCTTTAAGGTAATTATCCTCAAACCCATCATCGAAAGTTATCACCACAGTCTTTGCCTTATTCCCCCTGCCTTGCTTTATGTCATCCACCAGTTCGTCCAGGGATATTACCCGGTATCCCCTGTCATTCAGAAAAGACATCTGCCGCTCAAAATTTCGCGGCGACACATACATGGAGGAATCCTGGGAATCACTTATACTGTGGTACATGAGTATAGGAACGACCCTTCTGGGGGACAGAAAAAAAACATACGAAGCTGTAACAAGAACACCGGCTATAAGCGCGAAAACCGCTATCCTGCGTAATATTTTCATCACATATCTCCTCTTTGCCACAAAACCTTCCAAAAAGGACAAACAGTCCTTACGGGCATGAATAGCATCGCCGGGTACTATCGAGCGAAACCATGCGCGGGCGATACCTGTTCCATAGAGGGCAGATCCTTACGAAACGGCTATGGCGTTCACCGGGCATTGATCGGAACCGCTTTGCGCCTGCTCTGCCATATCTTCCGATATTTCGGCCATTGTTACGACCGCTTTGTCGTCTTCCATCTTGTAAACGTCAGGAGCTACCTGCGCGCACAAACCGCAACCTATGCATGCGTCCATATCCACTACCGCTTTCATTCTGCATACCTCACTTTCGTTTTTGCACCACATTACATTTGATACCTTAACACCCCGGAAGCCATGACAACACCATCATGCCGTTCCGTCCTTCAGGCATCCCAAACAGACCATGTCCCTCCCCCCAGAAACATCAGGGGTATACATGCCGCTATGACCAGGATATGATGTTCTAAACCACCCTCGAACACAAAAAAACCATGCGCCAGGGTTGTCTTCCACAACATTACAAGAACAGTCAAGACCAGCAAAGAAGATGAAAACCTGACAAGTATACCCAGTATCAGGAATATACCCCCGACAAACTCTATTCCGCCCCATATTCCCGCTGTCAGGTAAGGATTAGGAAAACCCAAGCCCTCCACCATGCGAGATGTCCCCTCCAGTCCTATACCGTTGAACATCCCAAAAAGCTTCTGCGCCCCATGGCTCGCGAATATACCCCCTACAAGGAGCCGAACCAATAGCATTGACATGTTAAAAAGATTTTCTTTATGCATATTCCCACCGGAACAAGGCCAGTCAAAAACCAGGCTGGCTTCCACAGATATCTACATCCGGTCCTCCCATCTCCTGCTTCACAACGCTCAATATCATATCAGTTACCAGGGTAGTTCTATCGGGAGGCCTTCGAAAGGTTTACAATGATATTCTACATCATAGTCCGGCAAAATCAAGGCAAATTAAAACCTTGACGGTTACATCCGTCGAGCGCCTCAGCCCGAAGAGCCGGATCAGCGGCGGGAAGAATACCGCCACCGTAAAATATATGAAAGAAAACCTCAAAAAATACACGTCTATAGAAGTGTGACTGTAAAAATTCATGGCCTGACAACGGAAATCCGCTCGGTGCGGGTAGCCGTGGCTCCCTGCGCATGGATAGATCACGGAGACATAACAAGGACGCGCCATATGCTTAAATATTTACTGAACGTAATATCGCCTGCTGTATGCCCTTCCTGCGAAAAGAGTAGAACCGTTTATCCTTTACCTGTATGCGGTGGCTGCTACTACTCTATCCAGGCCCGTACCGATGACGCGGACATGCTACGCGAAAAAGATCCAGAAAAAATAGACCCCGACAACTCAACGTCTCCACTGAAATCAGAATATTCCTGCTTGGATTACACGAGGGCTGTGCGATGCTGCGTAAAAAGCTTTAAATTTTACGGTAACAGGGATTTAATACCTTTATTCAGAAAAACGATCGGATCGTACATTATCAGGTCGGGGCTGAAAAAACAAGGATTCGACATTATCCTTCCCGTTCCGCTTCACCGTTCAAGAGAACGAAAAAGAGGTTACAACCAGTCCGCGATGCTGGGAGAGATCGTTTCCGCGTTCCTCTCCATCCCCGCTTATTCCGAGATACTTATAAAAGATAAAAACACTTCCCCGCAGTCGGCCCTGCGTAAAAGCGAAAGACGCGTTAACCTCAAAGGGTCTTTTACCGTCGTTAATAGTTCACTGATCGAAAAAAAGAACATACTGATCGTGGACGACGTTACGACCACCGGAGCGACTGTAGATGAATGCGCGTACACGCTCATGAAGGCGGGAGCGTCTTCTGTATCGGCTCTGACGCTGGCCCGTGTGAGATGACCCCCGGGGGTCCCACGGCTAAGAGAAGCGATGCCGCTATCCGATACGGCGGCCGCTGCCCCCACCGTCGTTTTGCTGGCGCAGCACAACGGTTTATTGTAAAATATTTTTATGGCTAAAAACCCGTTTTTCTCAGTTGTGATACCCACATATAACCGGGAACGATTCGTCAAAAAAGCCGTACTGTCCGTTCTCGGCCAGACCTTTTCGGATCTCGAACTTATCGTAGTCGATGACGGTTCAATCGATAATACCGAA
>SLID01000057.1 GCA_007135805.1 Candidatus Omnitrophota bacterium
CGGTGACTATATCTCACCTGAAAATTTCAAGGCCAGGTAAAAGTCCCGAAATCCGGAACTAGGAAACGGCCCCTTATATTTCCTCAGGAAGCGTAAGGGGCCGTTTTTCCGGCTTACTTCCGTTATACAACTATTCCGCGAGACTTATCAAAACTTTCTTTATTCCCTCGATCACGGCCGCCATGGCGCGGTAATCGAGTTTTTCGTAAGTATCTGTGCTTTGGTGATAGTGCTCGTACCGGTAAAAAGCGGTGTCGGTGACCATGGCCGCGGGAAACCCGAACTGCCAGAAGGACCAGTGATCTGAAAAATCCACTCCCGGAACGAAATCGAAAAGAACTATCGCTGCGGCGGGAAAATCAGAGTGTTCTGAAAAGGATCCCTTCACCTTATTAACTATCTCCTTATTCGTGGAATTGCCCACAAAGGCGATAAAATTAGCCCGGTTAGGAAAGAAAGGTCCGAGTAACAGCGGGTATCTCTGGGAGAAGGGGCGCGATGAGTAGAAACCGATAGTCTCCAGGATGATCGCGGCTTTTATATCCTTGTTTTGTTCCCTGGCGCTTTTGGCATATACGTAACTGCCCATGTTCTCGGTCTTGAAAAAAGGGGGTTCCTCATTGACGAAAGCGATGAATTTTATAGTTCTTTTATTTTCCAGGTCCGACAACAAGCGGGCTAGCTCGATAAGGCCCGCCACACCCGACGCGTTATCATTGGCTCCGGGGTTAAAGCATGTGTCGTAGTGGGCTCCGATCACGATGATCTCGTCGGGGTTTTTTGCGCCGGGCTTACGGGCGATCACATTTTTTGTTTCTTTTCCGTGAAGTTCGTATTTCTGGAACTCAACCGTGAGCCCCATTTTATCGAATTCTTCTGCAATATAGGCGGCGGCCTGGGTGAGGGCGGAATGCCGGAAAACGCTGCGGTCGCCTATCTCATGGGAAAGTTTTACCACATGTTTTTTTAATCTTCCGGGAAGAGCTTCGTCCTGGACATAAAACTCTGGCATGAGGTGAAATCCTTGCCAACCGAAAGTGGTGACCGCTATTATGAAAAATATTGAGAATATAATGATTATCGCGCGCAACATACGTTGAAATCGATGATATACTAAGCGTATCCCGCTGTCAATAGGAGAGAGCCAGATCAGAGAAACGCCGGTCAAGCGTGTTTTTCTCATTCAACCCGTAGGTAGATAATGGCTGCCGGCGGAAAATGATACCTTCCGGTATGTCGGAAAAAGGTTTATAATGTAAAAGAAAAGGGATGTGGTCCTGACGCATAATACACTTATCCAAAGAGTGTATTTATCCTGAAGATTAAAGGACGGTTTGACTTAGAACAAGTCGAGGATCAAGGAAGGTAGAATATGAACATACTGCTGTTCTTTGTGGCGTTGATAGTTTCGGTTACGGTCGTGCGTATAGGAGCTATAGCTTTTGAGCTGACCGGCATAGAGTGGTCGGTCGCCAAGTTCCAGTCGTTGTCCTGTTTCTCAGGCACGGGATTCACCACAAGGGAGGCGGAGCTTATCGCAAACCACCCGCAAAGACGGAAAATAGCTTCTATCCTGATGGTGCTCGGTAATGCCGGTGTAGTGACCCTAATAGCTACTTTTGCCAATACGCTCAGGACGGACACGTTCCTGCCTACTTTAATACCCGCTTTGAGGCGCATAGCCCCGGCTGGGATCATGCCCTGGGTGGATTTTGTGGTTATCATTCTGTTTATATACGTTATTTACAAAATATTCACGCGGTCCACATTAGCCGGGCGGTTCACTGAATTTGTGAGGGCGAGAATGATAAGCAGGGAAACTGTGTCCAGGGTTACGTTCGAAGAGCTTATGATCTCGACCGGTGGATATGGCGTTTCGAGTATGGAATTGCGAGAGGACTGTCCCATATTGGGCAAAACGATTATGGATTCAGGGTTGCGCCAGAGGGATATCACGATCCTGGCTATTGAAAGAAAGGGTCAGACTATACCTAACCCCCCCCCTCAGATGAAAATGATACTGGGGGACAGGGTGACTTGTTTCGGCAAACTGGGCAATATACGCAGAGAACTGTGCACCCATGCCGACTGAGCAGGTTAAGGCCCGGCATATTTATGAACTTAGTGTGTTAGTGTTTCATGGTGGTTTTCGCGCTTTACCCGGATCTCGGGAAATAGAGCCGGCTTGAGCGGGCGCGAGGAGGAGGGAAACTTCAAGTGTCTCCGGAACAGATGTTCAGCTATATACTGGTACCGTTTTTGATATTCCTGATAAGGGTTACGGACGTCAGCCTGGGGACCCTAAGGATAATCTTCATTTCAAGAGGAATAAGTTTCTTCGCGGCGTTACTCGGATTTTTCGAGGTCCTTATATGGCTTGTGGCCATAGGACAGATAATAAACAACTTGCACAGCCCAATACACTATGTGGCTTACGCCGGGGGCTTTGGTGTCGGAAATTTTGTGGGCATCGCTATCGAAAGAAAACTTTATCTCGGGAACAGTATTCTGAGGATAGTAACTCAAAAAGACGCCGCCGACCTTGCGAATGAACTCAACAAAAGAGGGCATGGAGTTACCTGTGTGGATGGTGAAGGGGCCAGGGGACCGGTAAAGATAATCTTTTCAGTGGTCCGCCGGGAAAACGTCGAAGACCTGCTAACTACAGTGAAGAAATTCAATCCAAACGCGTTTTTTACCGTTGAAGATGTTAATTTCGTCAATGAGGAATATGTTTTCCCGGCGGCATCTTCCCGAAAAATATTTAATAAGCTCGGCGGTTTTATCCAGAAAAAGAAGTAAGATGGCCAATGATACTTATGTCAGGAATGGCATGGATTTCCCGCGTGATCTGAGAGGAAAGAGGAGTCGCAACTTCCATGGAAATAAATTTCAGGGACAAGGACAAAAAAAAGATATTGATCTTTAATTCCGACGACAACAAGGTCGAAGAGGTGGAAAGGGTCGTAAAAAGCGACGCGGAATGGAGAGAGACGCTTACTCCTGAACAATACCGGATTATGCGCGGGAAAGGTACAGAGCCGCCTGGCTCGGGAAAATGCGGCGTGGGGGAAGGTGCGGGACTTTATAAATGCTCGGGATGCGGGACCGATCTTTTTCGGGTCCGTGAGAAGTTTGAGTCCGGGACAGGGTGGCCGAGTTTTTGGGCACCCGTCTCAGATATGAACATAAGGCAAGTTATTGACAGAAGTATGGGGTTAGAGCGTATCGAGGTCTTATGCGCGAGATGTGACGCTCATTTGGGGCATGTTTTCGATGATGGCCCGCCGCCGACCGGAAAAAGGTACTGTATAAACGCGGCTGGTCTTAATTTCGCTCCAGAGGGTTCGAGAGAAGGCGTACTTGAAAAGGCCGTTTTCGCCGCTGGATGTTTCTGGGGGGTGGAAGAAGCTTTTCGCGGTATTCCGGGAGTAGCCTCGACCGAGGTTGGGTATACCGGAGGTAACAGGGCTTATCCAAGCTATGAGCAAGTCTGTTCCGGCAGAACCGGCCATGCTGAGGCCCTCAAGGTAGAATTTGATAGTTCTGTAGTATCGTACAACGAGCTTCTTGATGTTTTCTGGAGTATTCATGATCCTACGGTCTTGAACCGGCAGGGACCGGACGTTGGTACCCAGTACAGGTCGGCTATTTTCTACTTGAATAGGGCCCAGAGAGATACCGCGATATGTTTCCGGGAGAAACTGGACAGAGCCGGGAAATACCCAAAACCTATAGTGACTGAGATAACTCAGGCGTCAGAATTTTATCCTGCCGAAGAATACCACCAAAAATACTACATGAAAAGGGGTATCAAATCCTGTCCGAGGGATGCGGGGCTCTGAGGAAAAAAGATATCTCAAAGGCGGGAACTTGCCCTGATACCTGAAACAAAGGTTCTTTATAACTTTGTTTCAGCAAAGAAGCGCGTCAGTATATTTCGTATTCCAGAAGACGGCAATCGATGTCACCGGAAAAGAATGGTGTACGCCTTTTTGCCGCAAGCCCCACCTTTTTGGACAGTTCAAGATTTCCCGTAAAGATGTAGCCCGTGTATCCGGCACATTTTTTCTTGAAAAAGTCGCCGATCTCTTTGTAGGTTCCCGCCAGTTCGTTGATCTTGCCCATACGTTCGCCGTATTCAGGGTTCAGGATCACTATGCCCCCTTCCTCGGGGACTTCTGTATCCCTGAAGTCGCACACTTTGAAGTCTATAAGATGGTCTACTCCGCACGTGGTAGCGTTCTTAATGGCGGCGTTAATCGCTTTTCTGTCGATATCGGTGGCGATTATTTTTTTGGGTAGTTTCTTGGCACAGGCTGAAAGGCGTTCTTTGCGAGTTTTCCGCCAATATTCTCTGTCAAAGTTCTTGAGATGACAAAAACCGTAATTGGACCTCAAAAGCCCGGGAGCTTTATCTAAAGCTATCAAGGCCGCTTCTATGGCCAGCGTCCCGCCCCCGCACATGGGGTTCAGGAAATGCATGTCTTTTGTATACCCCGCGGCCAGGAGAACGGCGCCCGCCAGTGTTTCCTGCATGGGAGCCGTGAGGGGGATTTTGCGGTAACCCCTGTCCGCCAGTTTCATCCCCGAAGTATTTATATATATCCAGGCTTTTTCATTTTTCCAATAGAGGTTTATGACAATATTGCGTCTTTCCGGGCCCGAATCGGGACGGTAACCCGTCTTTTTTACCATACGGTCCACTATGGCATCTTTAAGTTTTTGATTGGCGAACATGGAATTTTTTATCTTAGGATTAGAGACTTGTGAAACTACCGAGACATATTCGCCGTTTGGTATGATGTTTTCCCATTGGAGCTGGTAAACCTTACTGTACAGATCGGCCGGCGAGGCGCATCGGAACTCTCTTAACAGGAACAGGACATTGTACGCTGTGCGCAATTCCAGGTTCAGCCTATAGGTATCTATGAAGGCGGCCCGGATCACGACCCCGGTTTGATGCGCAGACTCAATTGAGAATCCAAGATCCCGGATCTCTTTTTCCAGGAAAGGAGATATACCTTTCGCGCAGGTGATAAGTATTTTGTTTACGTGGTCCAGATCCATATCGGAGTAGAGTATAGCTTAATCGTTGGCTTGTGACAATTTAATAGTGCTCGGGATGGCCCATGCCTTATTTTCACGACAAGGCGCAACATATGTATTTTTGGCATTATTGGTTCAACTGAATATGATTCCATGATAGTATAATATGAAAATGAAATTGAACCTTAAGAACGAAGGTTGTGTGTGATATGGGAAAAACGGGGCATGAAGGCAGTATCTCCGAAATTGTTACTGGTACTCTTGTTACTTCGGACAACAAGAAAATATCTTTCCAGCATTTCAAAAATGGATTCAGGGAAGTTATTGTTATCGCGCATGGCTACTACAACAGTAAGCAGTGCGTAACCCTGCGTAATTTGGCCTCTTCCCTCGGGGATAAATATGATGTCTTGATGTTCGATTTTCGCGGGCATGGCAAGAGTAGCGGGGTATTTACCTGGACAAGCCGGGAAGGCAACGACCTCGGGGCTGTTTTGGATTACATTACACCCCGGTATTCCCGGACAGGGCTTATAGCTTTTTCGGTTGGGGCGAGTATAGGGGTAAACGTTCTTGCCCGCGATAAACGTGTGGACAGATTTATCTGTGTCAGCGCTCCGTCTGATATGTCTAAGATCGATTATAGGTTTTGGAAACTTGACTGGAAAAGGGACGTATTCTATGTAATGTTCGATCCCGCAGGGAGGTCCGGCAAGGGTGTGCGTATAGGTCCTTTCTGGCTTCCAAAGGAGAAACCGGCCCAAAACGTACATAAGATAACCGCTCCCACAATGTTTATCCACGGAAGCCAGGACTGGGTCGTGAGGCCATGGCATTCACGGGTTCTGTACGAAAGGACCACCGCGCCCAAAGAGCTTGTTTGCATCGAGAACGGCCCGCATGCTGAGTTTCTGATGCGGGACCATCCTGAAAGGTTTGTCGAGGAAGTAAAGAAGTGGTTTTCTGTTTTTAAAGATAATAGCGAAGTTACCTGAAAATGTTTACGGCGGCCCAATGCCGGCACATTCGCGTTTTAACGCGGTGAAAAAGGAGGGAGATCAATGCAAAATTATCTGGAATCAGTGGGACAATGGGCTCTGACCAGCGGGGTACAGATCCTTTTAGTATTAATACTTATGGTGGTTGCCCTGAAAGTTGTTAACCTTTCCCTGGAAAAGATCTTTAAGCTGAAGAAAGAAAAGGATGATATTGAGATCCAGAAACGTGCGGAAACATTACGCGGCATCATCCGGTCACTGCTGATAGTTGTTATATTTGTTATCTCCGGGATGATGATCCTGGAGAAATTGGGTATAGAGATAGGGCCTTTGTTGGCCGCGGCAGGCGTTGTCGGTCTGGCTGTAGGTTTCGGGGCGCAAAAACTCGTAGAGGATGTTATAGGGGGCTTTTTCATATTACTCGAAGACCAGATAAGGGTTAACGATGTTGTGGTTATAGAGGGTACCGGTGGGCTGGTAGAAAAGATCAACATACGTATGGTAGTCTTGCGGGACCTCGCGGGTAACGTACATTTCATAAGGAACGGTAGTATTAACATGGTCACCAATATGACCAAAGAATATTCTCGTTATGTTTTTGATGTGGGCGTGGCCTATAGGGAAGATACGGACGAAGTAGTAGACGTTCTGAAAAAGATCGATGAGGAAATGAGAAATGATCCCCAATTCAAAGATGACATACTGGAACCTATTGAGATACTGGGGGTTGACAAGTTTGACGACTCGGCTGTTATAGTTAAAGCCCGGACCAAGACCAAGCCTATAAAACAATGGGCAGTAGGCCGTGAATTTAACCGTCGTCTCAAGAAAAAGTTCGACCAATTGGGAATCGAAATACCGTTTCCGCACACTACGCTGTATATGGGGCAGGATAAGAAAGGGAACTCGCCTATTCTGAATGTAAATGTGGAAAACGGGGATAAGCTGTAGTTTTTTATCCCGGCTTTCCGGGGGCATATGATCTGTCCGCCCAAACCGGAGAGGTGAAACATCTTCAAGCTTACATAAGGGTGAGGTATTGGATGGGGCCGAAAAACCGGAATGAGATAGACAGGATAGCTGCTCCGGAAAGCCCTTTTCACGAGACGCGGGATTAAAGAGCTTGGCCGGGGAGAGTGTTTGAACAAGAAATGGAATCCGTATCCCGGGTTATTTTGTTTTTTCACTTGGTTTTCGGCTCTATGCGTTGTATAATCCAAGCCCAAACATTTGTCTGAAATGATCTGAACAACACCGGAGAAATGCGTAAAAAGCGGCCCGTTTTTAAGGATGCTTCTCTTTGTGGGGTAGCCTTAC
>SLID01000108.1 GCA_007135805.1 Candidatus Omnitrophota bacterium
AGAACGTTCTGCCTGGAGAGGCTTTCCTGACATCAGCCATTCACTTGCCGGAGTACCGTGATCCGGCCCATATACTCAATACAAGAGGGATCGAGAAAGCGGCTCAGGGTGATATCAGTTCCGCTCTCTTAGATTTTGTCGCTGCTTCGAAAATAAGGAAAGACTTTTCAGTGGCGCTTCATAACGCGGGTATAGCCCATGGTATTATGGGGCAATATGACGATGCCATAGCTTTCCTTAAGATGGCTGCTGACGCGGATCCTCTTTCGGTCCGGACGTTCAACTATGCTGGAGTGTTTTACGGTTTGAAAGGGATGTACGAAGAGGCTATACAGAAATACCGGAAAGCTCTCGTGATAGATCCTTACTACGCGGACGCTTACTATAACAAGGGAGTGGCTTACGGCGCTATGGGACTTTATGCCGAAGAAGTGGATTGTTATGTGCGTTGCATAGAAATAGAACCAAATTCTTTTCGAGCTTATAACAACCTTGGAATACTTTACGGCATGTTCGGTATGACAACTGAGGAGGAAAAGTGCTATCGGATAGCGGTATCTATAAACCCTGGTTTTTCCGGAGCTTATCACAATCTTGGAGTACTTTATTTTTCTCTCGGCATATATGAAGAAGCCGCGGAAAATTTTCTTAAAGCCCTTTCAATTGACGGAAGCCTTGCGGAGACTTCATACAACCTGGGCACTGTTTACGTGGAAACAGGCGAGTATGAGAAAGCCATAGAAAGATATCTTGAAGTTGTTTCCGCTTATCCCTTGCATCACGAGGCTTATTTTGAGCTGGGCGCGATGTACGCTCTTACAGGTCAGATGGCCGAGGCCGTCAGGAGTTTCGATAAAGTGCTGGAGATCGACCCCGCGAACGTACAGGCTATAATGGCAAGGGGAAGGATATATCTTTCCCGGGGAATATTCCGCAGGGCTATCCAGGATTTCGTTGAAGTCACTTACCGCGTTCCGGACATGGCGGATGCCTACTATTACCTGGGTCTCGCGTATGCTGAAGCCGGACTGCCAGAAGAAGAGATAGCGTCTTACCTCAAGGTGTTGGAGATAGATCCGGCGCGAGTTGACGCGTATATTAACCTCGGGGCGGCTTTCAGTGAAAAGGGTGAGATCCGTAAAGAAATAGTATGTTACAGGAGAGCCCTTGAGTTAGACCCCGGATCTTTCACGGCCAGGTACAACCTGGCGGCCGCGTACAGAACCGAGGGCCTTATAGAAAAGGAAATAGAAGAGCTGGAAAAGGCTGTAGATCTTGACCCCGGACATGCTGAGGCGCGCTATAACCTCGGGTCGTCATATCAGGTGGCGGGGATCCTGGGCCGCGCCCTGGAGCAATACACGAAAGCGCTTGAGATAGATCCTTTCCACAGCGGCGCTCATTACAACCTGGGATCGGTCTATGGGGCCCTCGGCGACCATGACAGGGAGATAGAGCATTACAAGGCGGCTTTGGCTGTGGATCCTTCCATGAAAGAATGTTACTACAATATGGGCTTGGCTTATAACGATATGGGTTCCAAAGCCCTCGAGATAGAGTCGTACCTTAAAGCCCTTGCCATAGATCCCGAATTTATTGAAGCCCGAGTCAACCTGGCTGCTGCTTTCTGCTGTTATGGGAAAATGGATCTCGCGGTAAAACATGCTCGTAAAGCGCTTGATCTTGACCCTGAAAACGCCAGCGCGAATTACACCATCGCTATAGCCAATTACCATCTGGGCGATATAGTGTCGGCCAGGTCAGGTCTTGAAAAAGCCAGAAGTTCCGGGCTTCAAGTGGATGCCGAACTAGCAAGAGCTCTTTTTGGGGATTGAGTTGTTCTCTCCTTTTTTGACGCTGCGGCCTCATGTAGTGTATACTATTAAGCATGCAGGACGGGATTTCTAAACAGGATCTTAAGCTTTTCAGGTTTATAGTACAGAACCTGGTTACCGTGATAAAGAATAGTACTCTTTACCCGGCAACCCACCCCATATCCGAATTTTCTCTTAAGAACTTCAAGACTTCCCTCGACGACTGGTTTGCTGAAAAAGAGACACTGGAGATAGGCATAACCCCGTACACACTTATCCTTGGGGGAAGTTTTCCTGACAAGACCAACGAACTTTACCGAGAGGTAGCTTCATATTTTCATTCGAGGGGAGTGGCCGCCGTGTCCTTTCTCAAGGGGCTTGAGATCAGTGAGCTTCAGGGGATGTTCAAATTCCTCAGAAAGAACGCCAAGCTCGCAAGGGAAGGACAGGTATCGGAAGAACAACTTCCGGATCTGGGGCATATCAGCGTCAAATTATTAGATTATAGTGAACTTCTCGCTTCCGCGGCAGGGGAAAGCTTGTCCGAAGAGGATGAAAAAGTCTGGAAGGCGCTTACGGATGTCCATGAGGGTCCTTTCGGAGAGGATCTGCCGCATGAAAGAAAAGATTTCATTCTGGATTTTTTGAAGGACGCTAAGAGGTCCGCTGCGGTCCTGAACAGGGTTTACCGCGAGGCTGTAATGAGGCTGGAAGGGGATGAAGCTGTCAGGCAGGCCCGCCAATCTATTGCCCGGATATACGATTACCTGTCAACTCACCCCGCGGGTATTCCGGGTTCTGCGCGGGTTGACATCGGCAAGATCCTTTCCCGGCTGGATCCGGATCTGCTTGTCAGATTGTTTTCCTCTGACAAGATGGGAGATAACGGCCTGGATCTTGCCTCTGAGATGATGAAAGATGTCCCGGATGATTTTGTGGCCGGGTTTGTTGAGTCTCTCATAAAAAATTCCGGAGGATTTGATGAATACCTTTTGAAAGTGTTTGAACGTCTTTCTCCCGGGGGGCAAAAGGGTCGTAAGATGGCGTCTTTGGTCGCAGGAAGGTTATGCGACCCGCGGGCCTTCGCGCATGAGTCCCTTGCCGAGATCCAGATGGCTATGGGGGAGATACTCACAACGCATCCCCATAGCGAGTTTTTGTCACAGGTTTACGACCTGACCCTGGAAGCTATCATGGAGAGAAAAGCCGCAAAGATGAATCTGCCCAAAAGTCTCGTTTCGATGGCCGAGGCTCATCTTCGGGACTCGGCCGAATCGGGTTTCAAAGGCATTGAGACGGAGCTGCTGCTGAACTTATTATGGCATGAGAACGATCCGGTCTTTTTCGGGAAATTATCCGGAAGATTGATAAACCTGATCCCTAATCTGATCGAGGCCAGAGACACGCTACGGCTCAGATTTATGTTCTCATTTTTTTTCGAGGATGCGCGTAAATCCCAGAAAGAGGATTTCGCTATCAGCAGGGAGGTAAGACGTTGCGCGGATACTCTCAGGGGAGAAAGTGTGGTGAGGGGGGTAACTGCATTACTTGCCGGAAGTGTTGATAAAAACGCCGAAGACGCCGTTTTTATGCTGGAAAAGATCAAGAGCCCGGAAATGGCGGGGATGGTGCTTGATGAGTTCTGTTCGGAAAGGAAAGAGAGCCGCAGAAAAAACATAATGATGGCGCTGGAAAAGTTCACCGGGCGGGAATTGGATGTTTTGGCCGACCGTATAAATATATCTGGGGGAGAGATTGCCGCGGAGCTGTTCACTGTTCTTCGCGGAAGAGATCCGGAAAGGTCCCGTATATTGATGTTTGAGCTTATGAAATCGGGAAGTTCGAGCGCGAGGATGGAGATACTGGAAAGTTTTGTTCCGGAGACTCCGGAAGAAAAACGCGCTATGAGATCCGCGCTGAAAAGAGAGAAAGACGGAAGATTGCGACGGAAGGTTATGGCCGCGATATTCAAGACGGGTGACAGAGCGGAGGTGAGCGATCTTTTTCATTCCGCCGGGAAGCTGTTCGCGAATAGGGAATTTCTGCTTGAGTTGATAGAAATGGCGGGAGAAACCTCAGCACAGGAAGCGGTACCCGCTTTGGCTCGTTTTGTAACGGCCTCGCGGTTTTTTGGCCCTTCGGAAAAAATAAAACTCGCGGCAGTAGTGAGTCTGGGGAGGATACGTAACGATGAAGCCCTTGAAGTCATAAGAGAAGCCGAAATAAATGGTTCCCATGGAATAAGGAGTATATGCGGGACGATCCTGAGCCTGGAGCCCAAAAGCCCTGGGGCAATTGAAAAAGAGAGTTGAGAGCCGTATGGATACCAGGAATAAAGTAGAGCGGATAGTTAAGGCCCTCGCCGCTGTCATGAACGCGGTCGATATGTACGGCCGGTCGCATAAGATGGCCGAAGACTCAGCGGAGACCCTTCATAAGCTCGTCGCTGACGCCCTTATCGATGTCGCTTCGATAACAATAGGCGTTATAGGCGATGAGCTTGTCTTCGAAAAACACCCTTTTTACGATGCCAGTGTGAACCTTAAAGGGCTTGTCGAACGGTTAAAAAGTCTGGGAATAGAGAAATTGACTTTTGTGAAGGGCATAGAAAAAAAAGATATTCTCGAATTCGCGGCAGTTATCACGAGGCGGTCAAGCGGCGAAGATGTTGAAAAAGCACTGAGTTCGGGACGTTTCCGGCACTTGAAAATAGGCAAAATAGGAACGCCTGAAGAAGAGGATGAGGATACAGCTTTCGACGGTAAGGATACCGGTGATATTTTGAGTGAAACCTACCGCGGAGCTACGGATTTCATAAAGCGTTCTTCGGAAGATATCAGGGAAAATAAGCCTGTCGACGAAGGATGGGCCCGTCGCATTGTCGGGGGAATGGTAGGGTCCCTTCTTGGGAATAGGGACCTTTTGCGTGTTCTCACCTCGATCAAAAGCCATGACGAGGAGACTTTTGTTCACGAAGTTAATGTGGCGATACTTACTCTTATGCAGGCCGAGGCACTCGGCATAGAAGGGGAGGACCTTAACGAGATCGGGGTGGCCTCTCTTTTGCACGACGCCGGTAAAATGGCTGTAGCGGTGGACATTATCCAAAAGGAGGACGATCTTTCGCAAGAGGAAAGAAATGCCATGAAACAACATACCTTAAACGGTGCTAAGATACTTCTGGAGACACCTGGGGTGGGGGGGCTACCCCCAGTAGTGGCTTTTGAGCATCATATCGGGCATGACCTGAGCGGTTACCCTGAAAAGGTTTACGGCAAAGGCATAAATCTGGTCACTATGATGATAGCCATATCCGACCGCTATGACGCTTTAAGAAGTAACAGGCCCCGGCACAAGGGTATGAAGCCCGAAGAAGTGTATTCCAGGATGATGGAGCGGTCAGGAAAATTTTTTCATCCCGATCTTCTTGAAAATTTCTTTCGTATCGTGGGTATATATCCCCCGGGTACCCTTGTTGAGCTGGATACGGGAGAGCTGGGTATTGTAGTAAAGGAGAACGTCGAGGATATTGAAAGGCCCGTCGTTGAGATCCTGTATGACCCCTCCGGGGAAAGGGTCCCTGCTCCGTATTCTATCGACCTCACTGAAAAGACCGGGGAGGGTAGTTACCATAAGTCTATTGTGGGGTCGGTGACCCTCCCGGACGGGACAACCGGCGATAAGGGATGCCAGTGATATGAAGCCCGTGTTATGCCGGGGATTTTCCTGAGAGGCGATCCAGTGAACATATCCCAGAGCAATAGGAACTTACTCATCGCGGGTATTGCCGTAGCCGTTGCGGTTATGGCCTTTATCGCCGATCCCGCCCGCATGGCCAAGCCCGGTCTTTACCAATATGTACGAAGGGCCGAGAAATATATAGAGGAAAAGAAATTCGACAGGGCCATCCGTTATCTTTACAGGGCTTTTGACACGGCACCTGAAAGCGAGGCGTTGAAACTTGAATTAGTGAGGGGATACCTTGAGTACGCGGCTTATCTGTTTTCAAGGGGTGATGTCGCGGGGGCTATAAGAAAAACCGCCTACGCTTATGAGGTAATGCCTGAGAGCGTTCCCGTCGTGAACAATCTAGCCTATTATATCAGTGTGAGGGGGGTTCAAAAGTCAGTAGAGGGCGATTCGCCGTCGGCCGGAGAAGATATCAAGATCGCGCTCATGCTGGCGGAGACATCTGAAAAGACAAGGAAAAATATCGCCAACTACTTTTTTAACAGGGCGTTGGACGCGATGGACAGAAAAGACAGGACCACCCTCTCCATGTGCTTGGATGCCTCATATGAGCTTGATCCCAGGCCCGAAACCCTGTTTTTGAGTGGATTGTCGTTTTATGAACAGAGGAACCTTGAAAAAGCGCTTTCGATCTGGAATGAGGCCCTGTCTATGAGGCCCGAGGATGACCGGGTAAGAGAAAAGATAGAAAGAGTGGAAAAAGAGATATCCCTCGGGCACAAAAGATCAGGCCATACCTTCTTCGATCTCGAAATTATCCTTTACCTGGACCATAAGATAGACTGGCAGGATCTTGAGATCCACCTTGCTGAAGTCTACAGCACAGTAGGGCAGGACCTTGGTTACTATCCGCACGAGGGAACGGGCATAATAATGTACGATGAGAAAGACTTTCGGGATATTTTTCAGAAAGACGGTATGCTACGGGGGTTTTACGACGGTAACATCAGGATAGCGGTCTCAGGGCCTTGGCAGGACGCGCTCAAGACCGGGATACTGGCTCACGAGTATACTCACGCGGTGTTATCCGCATTGACCGAGAACCGGTGTCCGATTTGGCTGCACGAGGGGATAGCTGTTTACCAACAGGCCCGTTACATGGATATAAGTCTGGGTGAGTTGGCAGATAAGGTCAGGCGGGGAGAGGTTCTCAGTATTTCCGGGATAGACGGATATTTTTCACGGACTGATGACCACACTCTTGTTTCACTCGCGTATCAGGGGGCGTATTCCGCCGTTATTTTCATAATAGATGAGTGGGGATGGTCCGGTTTAAGGCGATTGCTGGCTGGGATAAGAGAGCAGGGACATTTCGCGAACGCTCTCGACGAGAAGTTCTATATATCGGTTCCCACTTTTGAAAGAATGTGGAATGATTTTCTGAGAAAAAAATTCGCTTCCTGACAAACTTATCCTTTTGGTCCCGCGCATTCGGAGTAAATCAATGGGATCCCTCAGACCTCCGGTATCCGTTATTAAATAGTGCTTTTGCTACGACGTCCCGCGGATGCTAAGGTTTTTCACTGTAGAAAGCGCCCCGTATAATTTTTTCCGGGCAAAAGGCGTAGACTATTTTTAGCGGACGATGTAAAATAAAATGCGAAGGTCAAGATGGGCAGTTAAAAGTTTTTCAAAAACAAAAGGGGAG
>SLID01000021.1 GCA_007135805.1 Candidatus Omnitrophota bacterium
AACAGAAGATGTCATGACGGAATTTGTCGAAAAAGGAAGTGTCGTGGAGCTTGACATGGATACCAGCCTTCTTTTTTCCGATCCTGACAAGAATGTCGTAAGGCCTTTGCAAGTGGGACGTGGTAGAAATGTCTTCTATATTTCAAAAGAATATCTTGATGAGCTGGAAATAGACAATGAAGAGCATATGAAAGAACTCGCCTTTTTACTTAAACTGGGGCAGAGCTTCCTTGACAGCCACCAGGGATTTTCGGAAGAAAAGGAGGATCTCAGCGAGGTCCAGGAGGCAGTGGAGGATTTTAATTTGCATTTTCTTGAATGGAGCCAGAATTCATCTTTGATGGACATGGACAGTTTCAAGGACAGGATGCTCGCGGAGATGTCTGATGACTTTATAATCAAGTATACGAACGCGATCGAGGAAATATTGAAAGAAGAAGATGATCTTGCCGCGCTTGAAGAGCGCGCGTCAGAGAACCGAGATTTTACTTCTACAAGGGCGGACCTGCACAGCAAATTCTGGCTTAATTACAGCCTTCTTTCAAGGTATAGCGGTATGGGAATGAGCGAGATGGCCGACAGGACCTACCGGAGGCTCAAGGAGGCGACCAAAGCTATGCAGCGATATGACAAGGCAGGGCTTATGCCTTACGATTTTCAGGTTAAACTAGTATTTACCTCCCTGAAATTTGGATATTGGGAGGATTTCATGGAAGAAACCGAGACCCTGCTCACGGGAAGGAATTTTTCAAACGATCTTTCCGAAAGCGAAAAAGTTTTTATTCGCAGTATGATAGCGCCTGTCCGGATCGAGAACCGCGGGTACAGCCTTGAAGAACAGCTGATGAGGTCACTACACTCGCAGATTAGAGTATTGTCACCGGAGAATGCCATTGAGATAGAGAGCAGGGTAAGAGCTCTTATAGAGGAATCCAGGATGATGCAGGAGATGGCCGGCAGGGAGCTTTCGGGAGACATAAGTGATTTTGAGAGTATAGCCCTAAGAAGCACTGTAATAGATCTTGAAGGTAGTTACAATATTGACAAGGTTCTCAGGATAATCTCAGAAGAAGGAGCCCGGCTTACGGGTCTTGACAGTCGTGATATCCTTGACAGATTCCACAAAAGAGAGGCTCAGGGTAGCACGATAACAGATTCCGGCTTGGCGATACCGCATATTGTCCTGCCGGGTGACGAGGAATACAGTATGGTCGTAGTGAGATCCAGGGACGGCATAATTTTTCCGGGAGGGCAAGAACCGGTCAAGGCGCTGTTTGCCCTCATGGGGCCCAGAGAAAATGACGAGCAGGTCGCTTTTCACCTCAGAATGCTGATGGGTATCGCACACGCTACAAAATTTCCGGGTTTTATGGAAAGGTGGCTTGCCTGCCGGAATGAGGAAGCGCTGCGCCTTCTTCTTGTCAGTTCCGGGCATGAAGAAGTGAGCATTTCCGCTGGGCAGGAAACGACCACTGAAACAGAACAAGATGAGGGAAAAGAAACATTCGCCCCCCAAGAAACATCCTTCCCGCCGGGTGTTACCGAGGTAGAACAAGCCGCGGAGCTTGATATTTCAAGGGAAAGCGCTATGGCGGTAAAATTTCTGGATGCTTTGATGCTCCACATAGAGATGAAAGCGAGCGCGGCGACGGCGTCCGAAAAGAAAATCGTTATAGGGATAGACACAACTGAATGGGTCCCGGATGACCCCGAGCATCAGGCGGCTATACAAGGTTTGTTGAACCGCTTAAGCCACCTGTCCAGGAAAAGAGGCCTTGGGGAGCTGGTGGTGAAGAGAAGAAAGGGAGCGAAAGATCTTGCCAGGGTCCTCAGAAAAGTTAAGGCAGAGACAGGGGCGCCTGTTTCGGATTTTGTCATACTTGGTAATGCTGATTCTATGAGGAGCGGTGTTTTCGCTGATTTTATGGGTACCGAGGGCGAAGCCGGAGCTTTTCTCGCCGGCGTGGAGCTTCCGGAGGATTTCGCTCCTGATTCGTATGTGCGAATAATTGAAATGCTTACAATGGCCATTAACATGGCTTTTGGCGTCAAGGTCGACCAGTCCGAACACCCGGGTGTGAACTTCAGGAAAATAAACTCAAGGTTCTATATTTTTGTGCCTGAAGCTGTCCGCTTCGACCCGGCCGTGTACCTCCTGCAGAGAAGAGAAATAGACACAAGGGCATAAAAATAGCAAAACTTTCTTGGAGTCTGGGCCCGGAGCGTTGTATAATACGGGCTTGAGAGACGAAGTTCGCGGCAAGCATCGAGAGTGTTACCGCGAAGGGAATTTTTGTGTCAGGAGGTAGCCCCCATGAAAAATAAAGTATCCTTAATAGCCCCGGAAATAAAAGAGATAATGGCGATGGATGATAGGGCGGAAAAGTTACGGGAAGTTTTCCTGGATTTTCACCCTCACGATATTTTCCTGCTGTGTGAAGCTCTCGATCCGGAAGACATAGCGGAGATAGTTATGGCTCTCGGAAGGCCTCTCGGCATAGAGTTCTTTCAGGAATTCGAGATAAAAGATCAAAGGCGTATATACAAATATTTCCCCAAAAACTGGATGGGCCGGGTCCTGGAAGAAATGGCTCCGGATGAAAGGGTGGATTTTATAAAGGCCTTGCCGCGGGGAAGGATGGAGGAAATATTGCCCCTTGTCGCCCAGGCCGAGCGCAATGACATACGAAACCTCATACAATATAAGGAAGGAACGGCGGGGGCTGTACTTACTACCGAATACGCCGCGCTTTCACCCGACATAACTGTAAAGCAGGCTATAGAGAAACTTAAATTGCAGGCGTTCGATAGGGAGACTATTTACTATGCTTATGTGGTGGACGCTTCCCGAAGACTTATAGGTTTTGTTTCTTTGAAAGACCTTATTCTGGCCGAATCCTCAAAACTTGTACAAAATGTCATGCACACTAATGTTATAAGCGTGGACATTGATGAAAGTGAGGAGCAGGTCGCGACAAAACTTTCCGATTATGATCTTCTGGCCATCCCAGTAGTGGATAAGAACGAAACTTTGGTGGGAATAGTGACATATGATGATGTAATGGATATCATCGTGCAGGAAGACACCGAAGACATTTATAAGTACGGCGCGGCCGGTGACTACATCGACTATATGGGTTCAAAACCCATCACGATAGCCAGGGAAAGAATAACATGGCTCATGGTACTTGTAGTTATGGGTTTTGTATCGGGATGGATAATGGAAAAGTACGCTTTCCAGCTGGAAGCTGTAGTTGCCCTGGTCTTCTTTATCCCGCTTCTTTGTGATTCCGGGGGAAACGCCGGCACACAGTCCTCAACGGTTATCATAAGAGGTCTTGCCACCGGTGAAATAGAGATCAAGGACGTTTTTAAAGTGCTCCGTAAAGAACTCGCTACTGGTATTATTGTAGGCCTTTCAATGGGTTTTCTGGCAGCTGTAAGGGCGATAATACTAAACAGGTCTCTGCGCCTGGCGGTCACGGTGTCGCTTGCTATGATCGCGACAGTACTTATTGCCACTACGCTTGGAGGGATCCTGCCTCTTCTTTTCAAAAAATTGAAACTGGATCCGGCTCTCATGTCCGGCCCTTTCATAACCAGCGTAGTCGACATCGTATCTCTCTTCGCGTATCTCAATATCGCCATGCTGATGTTCAGATGACAGGAAAACATTTCCTGTAACGTTCGACCCGCCGATAATTTTTCCTCATTTTTCCGCGTGTGTTCAGGCATGGCCGTTAAGGCGTGTTTTTATCGCGGAGCGGTTTTCCGACGAAGGGCTTGTCAAGAGAAAAGCCCAAAAAAACCGTAATAAATATTCAACAAAAACCTTGCTTGAGAATGAGCTAAGTAATAGAATCACATGGTGGCGCTTTTCTTTCAGGGAAATACCACAAGAAATCGCAATTCCATATATTGTGTGACCCCTTGACTTAAACAACAACATATGGTATCTTTTTGAGCGTCATTTCAAATAAATCCGGAATTAGATTCAGGCATAAACCCGCGACAACAAAAAAGAGAGGAGATCGGAATGTTTCCCACGGATATCAAATTCATCAGAAAAAGAGACGGGCGTCTCGAGCCCTTTGATCCCCAGAAAATTGAAGGCGCGGTGTTCGCCGCGGCAAAAGCCGTGGGCGGGGAAGACAAGGAGAAGTCCAGGGAAATAACCCGGCAGACAGTTTCCTTTTTAGAGGTGCTGTACAAGGGAGAGAGGGTTCCCACGGTCGAGAACGTACAGGATCTGGTAGAGAAAATACTCATCGAGAACGGGCACGCGAAGACCGCCAAGTCCTACATACTTTACAGGGAACAGCACGCCAAGCTGCGTCAGACAAAAGCGCTGCTTTCCGACGCGGTCAACATGGTAGACAACTACATACAGCAGAAAGACTGGCGGGTGAAAGAGAACGCCAACATGGGGTATTCTCTTCAGGGACTTAACAACTTTATTTCTAACGCCGTATCCAACAAGTACTGGCTGGACAGGATATACTCCAGTGAAGTCGCCCGAAGGCATGTGGAGGGGGATATACATATACACGATCTTGGTTCCATAAGCGCGTACTGCTGCGGCTGGGATCTCAAGGACCTTCTTTGCCGGGGTTTTGGTGGGGCGTACGGAAAAGTGGAGTCGAAAGCGCCGAAACATTTCAGGGTAGCCCTTGGCCAGATAGTCAATTTTTTCTATACCCTTCAGGGGGAGGCCGCCGGCGCCCAGGCATTTTCTAATTTTGACACGCTTCTCGCGCCGTTCATACATTACGATAACCTTACCTATCCCCAGGTCAAGCAGTACATGCAGGAATTTATCTTCAATATAAACGTGCCTACGAGGGTCGGGTTTCAGACGCCTTTTACCAACATAACGATGGACATGGCCATCCCCCCGTCACTTGGGGACGAAGCTGTGGTTATAGGCGGCAAGGCCATGGACAGGACATACAAGGAATTCCAGCATGAGGCAGATCTTATAAACAAGGCGTTTTGCGAGATAATGATCGAGGGGGACGCCAAAGGCAGGATATTTTCTTTTCCGATCCCCACGTACAACGTCACCAAAGATTTTGACTGGGACAATCCGGACCTGACGCCGCTCTGGCAGATGACGGCGAAGTACGGCATCCCCTACTTCTCTAATTTTATAAACAGCGATATGAGTCCCGATGACGCGAGGAGCATGTGCTGCCGTCTCAGGCTTGATAACAGGGAACTGAGGAAAAGAGGAGGCGGGCTTTTCGGGGCAAACCCCCTGACGGGGTCCATAGGCGTCGTAACTCTTAACATTCCCCGCCTTGCCTATATGTCGGCCACAAGAGAGGAATTTTACGAGGGGCTTGACGAGCTTTTGCGGATATCCAAAGAATCTCTTGAGGTCAAGAGAAAAGTGTTGGAAGATCTTACGGCCCAAGGGCTTTATCCTTATTCCCAGCATTACCTGGCGGATATCAAAAAAAGAAGAGGCACATATTGGTCAAACCATTTTTCGACCATAGGCGTCGTGGGGGTCAACGAAGGGTGCATAAACCTTATAAAGGAAGACATTACTTCTGAAAGGGGTCAGAGATTCGCCGAGGAGCTTTTAAACTACATAAGGGAAAGGATGATGGAATTCCAGGAAGAGACGGGCAATATGTACAATCTTGAGGCCACTCCGGCGGAAGGAACAACTTACCGGCTGGCCCGTTTAGACAAGGAGAAGTTCCCGGGAATATTTACACAGGGCGAAAAAGAACCCTATTATACTAACTCGTCAAACCTGCCTGTAAAATTCACGGAGGACCTTTTCGGGGCGCTGGACCACCAGGACCGGGTGCAGACCCTGTACACCGGGGGGACGGTATTCCACATATTCCTGGGAGAGAGGATAGAGGATCCCGAGGCCTGTAAGTCTCTTGTGAGGAAGATCGCCGAAAGTTACAGGATACCGTATTACACCATTACACCGTCTTTTACGATCTGTTCGGAACATGGTTATATACCGGGGGAACATTTTTGCTGTCCGCATTCAAGCCATGCCGAGGGGGCATAAACTACTATAGAGGGGGTTGAGCGATGAAGGAAACAAGATGTGAAGTTGAGGTCTTTTCACGGGTAACAGGGTTTTTCAGGCCCGTACAATCCTGGAATAAGGGAAAAACCGAAGAATTTAAGGACCGGAAAAAGTTCGAATTACCGGCATCCGAGACGGAAATTAAAAATGACAGTTGCGGGGTTGCAAAAGTTATCACTGGTTGATTTTCCCGGAAAGACCGCGGCGGTCGTTTTTTCGCAAGGGTGCAATTTCAAGTGCGGTTATTGCCAGAATCCGGATCTTATAACTACCAAAAGAACATTTGATATTACCGAAAAAGACGTCCTGGACTTCCTGGAACTCAGGAAGGATATGCTGGATGCCGTTGTAATAAGCGGCGGAGAGCCGACTATACAGGATGACCTGCCGGACTTTATCCGTCGGGTTGCGGGTTTCGGGCTCGAGATAAAGCTTGATACCAACGGCTCTTTACCTTCCGTTATCGGCAAATTACTTGATGATCGGCTGATAGATTATATGGCGGTGGACATAAAGACGTCTCCTGGTAAATACCCGCATGTTACCGACCAGCAGGATATAGGCCGATGTATCCGCGACAGTATCGGCCTGACCATGTCATCTGATATTCCATATGAGTTCAGAACCACGTGTGTTCCGGGTCTTTTAGAGGAACAAGACCTGCATAATATCGGTGATATGGTTATGGGAGCCCGGAAATATATCCTGCAGCAATTCAGGCCGGAAGTAACGTACGATAAGACTTTCGCCGGCATAAAAAAATTTTCTCCCCAGGAAATAAACAGGTTCGCTGACATACTCAGAAGCTACGTAGAAGAAGTCGGGGTCAGGGGTGTTTGATACCCGGAAAAGTAAGGGACTGGTCCAGGAGTTGATAGTGCGGTCATTGACCGATCCGGGAACACCGGCGGTGGAATAATTTGTTCCGATATGGTATATTGCAGGATAAGTTAAGGTGTCCCCGTAGCTCAGATGGATAGCCAATGAGGACATGATTTAGGGAACGAAAGTGACGTAAATCATAAGTCCGAATTGATCCCGAGACCGACCGAAGGGAGGTGTTACT
>SLID01000030.1 GCA_007135805.1 Candidatus Omnitrophota bacterium
CATATATGTCTTCAAAGGAAGTTCCTTGACCGTATCGTCATATAACGGGGCGAGCTTATATTTCAGAAAAAGCAGGGGATTAAGACTGTTCCTTATGTCGAATATAACGGCGCCGCCTTTCGCGCAAACCCGGGACATTTCTTTTAACGCCCTCACCACGTTCTCTTTTCCCGACATATTAAAGAATACGTTCACACATATGACCGCGTCAAAAGAACCGCTTTCGAAAGGAAGGCTCTCGGCTCCGGCCCGGAAAAGGTTTACTTTTTTGATATTTTTCGCCCGCGCCTTCACGAGTATTTCTTCCCATACGTCCGCGCCACTGATATTGGCGCCGGGATACCTTTGGCGGAGGCGGGAAAGCAGTATACCCTCTCCACAGCCCACCTCAAGGATGTCTTTCCAGCCGGCCTCACAAAGTTGTATGGCCCCGGTACGGACAAGGTCCTGCCAACGGCCCGCTGAATATTCGCCTCTTTCCCGGGGACGGGATGTTTTCGCATGGAACCTGTAATAAAGCTTTTTAAGCATTCCGCCTGCCTTCAAGTATCGCTATTAATTCCCGGGCCCTGTCCTGAGGCTGGAATTTCTCAGATATCCTCTGCCTTGCCTTCCTCCCCATAGCCGCGCTAATATCATGGTTCTCCAGAAGAAGCGCTATTTTTTCACTCAAGCTGTCTATATCCAAAGGATCTATCAAATATCCGGTTTCCCCGTCCAGAACGGCGTCACTGGAACCTCCGGACCTGCCGCCTATTACCGGTTTTTCACAGGCGCCCGCCTCTATGAAAGATATTCCGAAACCTTCCAGCGTGTCAATGCCCCTGACCTCCCGGTTGGGCATGACGTATACGTCGCAAAGGTTATAGTATCTTGGTAGATCCTCATCGCTCACATATCCGGCGAAAACTACCCTCTTCTCGAGTCCCCACCCGCGCGCTTCATTGACCAGCGCTTTTTCATGCGGCCCTTTACCGACAACCAGGTAAACAAGTTCCGGAAACCTTTCTTTCAACTTCTCGAGGGCCTTAATAACACTGTCATGCCCCTTACGCCGGCTTAAACGCGAGACCGTTAAGATAACCCTTTTACCCTCAAGGCCGTATCGTTCTATGATATCCCCGGCCGAGAGTCCGGGCCTAAACTTTTCTTTGTCGACCGTGGGAAGGATCGTTATTATTTTTTCCGGTGGGACCCCGAATTTTTCATATTCCTCTTTTGTAAAGGCGCTGTTAGCGACCACCTTTTCGGCATTTGTCACGACTTTCCTGAGGAGAGAGAATATTATCCTGTTCTCCCTGAACTTTACTATCTCCCCTCCATAAACCCAAACATGATACGCTGTCCCCCTTATCCTTTTAAGCAAAAGGCCCGCCAACCCTATCATGACCGGCTGTCCGCATATAACCAGTCCTATGTTCTCCTTGCTCACAATGACCACGCAGTAAAAAAAGATCAGGATACCTCTCAATGCTTTTTTCAGTATATTGTCGCCCAGCGGCATATACCATCTATACACCCTGGCACTCACGGCCCTGTCCAGGATCTCGCTCCCCCGGAAGCGCGGCGCAAGCACAACTTGGCCGCTCAAAGAGGGCATCCGCCAGATATCGTAGAATGCGGTGGATATCCCGCTTATAATAGGTGGAAAATCCGCCGTTACAAGTAACGATCTCATAAAAAACTTCCTTCCCGAGATGTTAGCAAAACTACATTTATGAAACAAAGCGGGTTTATTTTTTTCGCCTTACACCACAGTATCTTATCACCCCGCACAAATAACCGCACGCGTAAAAAAATTTGCTTAATACCAGAATTACCTTAAATCCAGCTATCGCCTTGATCCAGCTTGAAAAAAACCTTCTTATCCTTTCCCCGGGACTTTTTCGGGGTGAAAAACGGGCTATACTCTCCGGATGTACGTCAATGTTAAGCTCCGGGTAAAGGATATCCGTAAAAGCCACACCTTTTCCGTTCCTGAACTCAACCGCGATAAGCCGTAACAAACCTTCCGGAACGGGATGGTAACATACCGTATCAGGCACAAGCACGAGCCGGAGCCCCATATCCAATACTCTTGAAGACAGCACAGAATCTTCCCCTCGGATAATGTTCTCGTCAAACCCGCCGGCAGACCTGAAAACCTCGGCGCATATCGCGCTGCAGGCGGACGAGGCCACAAAAACATCAATGGGCTTATCGGGGACCGGCGACTCGGAATGCGGCACCTGGGAAGCGTAAAGCATCTGGAAATTCGACGACCACGGGGGCAGTTTAAGAGACGCGCATGTCATACCGATATTTTTGTCACCGGTAAGGGGCGTCACCAGGTTTTTGAGGAACATCGCATCCGCTAAGCGTATATCGGAATCTATAAATACCAGCACCTCTCCTTTCGCTTTCTTAACCCCTTCATTCCTGGCCCTGGAAGGCGGGCTCACGCCGTCTATCCTTATTAGCTCCGCATCGAAAAACACTTCCTGCGAAGATATTTCGATTAGAAGGGCTTCTATGTCACATTTTTTATTCCCGCAAGGGATAATAATTGAAACTGTCATTTTTTCCATCTCGTCACGCCTCACTCTAACGCCTCTTCCTTATAATAGCATCCGAAACCCTGTAAGCGAGGGCCTTGCAGGACCTGTTCCTCAGAACAACATCCTGCATTAACCTGCTGGTGTAAAGAAAAGCGAGAAACCGGCCGAGAAGACCCATCCCGGACATCCTCCGGGACCAGCTTCTTCTTGCGGTCTTCCTGGTTATGGCGAACGCGTCTTTCAAAGCCTTTTTCCTGGCCTCAAGAGGCATCTCTGCAGTCTCAAACACAGGTTCATTGTCAAAGATAGGATACCTGTCCAGATAATCTTCGGGCTGGGCCAGGAATCTTCCGTTCTCTTCTATCCATCTGAAAAGTTCCGTGTTCGGGAACGGTATTATGTTATAAAAATAAGCCGCCCCTATGGGGTATCGCGACGCTATCCTGAAAGAATCCTCCAGATCTTCTCTGGTCTCGCCCGGAGACCCCACGAGAAAGAAGAGGTCGACCTCATAGCAAAGCTCACAGGCATTTTTTATGGCTTCCTCTATGCGCGCGACCGTTTCCTGTTTTTTCAGATTTTTCAGTATCCTGTCGTTCCCCGCCTCGACACCTATGGCCAGGCGGTAAAACCCGGCCTCTTTCATCAGCGTCAAGAGTTCCCGATCGACCTTGTCGGCCCGTATGCCGTTGTCGCAACTTAACATTAAACCTCGAAGAGAGCTTTCCTTTATCAGCTCGCACAATTCCCGTACCCTTTCTTTTACCAGGGTGAAATTATCATCCCCAAAACTGAAATATCTGTACCCTTTGCCGTACCAGTATTTTAGCTCGTCTAAAATATTTTCCGCGCTTCTCGCTCGAAAGACCCTTCCGATGGAACAGCTTACCGGGCAATAAACACACTCAAAAGGACAGCCGCGGGACGATATTACGGGAAGAGCGTTTATTTGTTTGTTGAAATATCTCTCAAGCTCGAACTTCTCGTATCTCGGAAAGGCGATGCTGTCCAGGTCTTTCAGAAATTCTCTGTCTCCGTTATAGACCACTTCACCGGAGCGCCTGTATAGGAGCCCCTTGATATTGCCAACTTCGTCTTCTCCGCATAACCTGGTAAAAGTCTCCTCTCCTTCCATTACTATGCCGTAGTCGAGCCCGGGGCAATCCTTGAGAACTTTTTCTCTTAAAAGTGAGACATGCGGCCCGCCCGCAACTATCGCGAGGCCCGGAAAATCCTCCTTGATACGGTCTATAAGCCCGTATGTTTCTTTGTAACCGTAAGACATCATGGATATACCGAGAAGTCCGGGAGCGAAAACCTTTATTTTTCGTTTTAGGGCGCCATAGCTGTATCCCAGACTCATATCCAGGACGTCATATTCAAGCCCCTTTTCACTCAGGGCCTGGGCTATATAACCCAGGCCGGCAGAGAACACTCCTCTTACCCGGCTCCTGGTATACGCCGGGTTGGCCAAAAGGACCCTTTTATACCTCACAGCTACTCCCTCCCGCTAAAGCCTCCAGCAATCTCAATTCTTTTTCTATTCTCTCAGGCCATTTCTCAAGCGCGGTCTCGGACTTTCTTCTGGCATTCTTGGCTAAGGTTTTTCTAAGCTCTTCGTTCTTAAGAAGTTCCCCGATAACGCCCGGCAACTTTTCCATGTTCTCCTTTAGCATCATAACCGCGTCCTTCCCGGGCTCTAAAACCTTTTTCAGCGATACTGTTTCGGTAGTGACTATACACTTACCTGAAGCCATGGCTTCCCAGATAGTGTTCGTACAGTTGTGATGTTCTGGCAGAAAAACGAATAGCTCCGCTGCCGCCAGAAGATTTTTGACCGTATCCCGGTCAACTATGCCGAGAAAGAAAAATTTCCCTCCCATCTCGTTTCGGGCGACGATCTCTTTGAGCTTCGCCTCATCGGGACCGCTGCCCGCTATAACGCATATCCAACCGCTCTCTTTTTTGAACACCTCAACAAGAGCCCGGACGACCCGTTCCACACCATACTCAGGGATCAGTCTCGAGGTAGAAGCTATTATTTTTACTCCCGGGCCCGTTCCCGTAAGTTTGTATATCCCGTCTTTGGCGTCCGGCGGGTCAGAATAAGCGTCTTGATCTATCCCGTTACGCCAATTTTTTATTTTTCCGCTTGGGACCCCTAAACTTGACGCGAGGAGATCACCATGCGAACCGTCATCGGTTATGATAAAACAGTCCGCGGGAACCTTGAAAGCCATATATTCCGGCGCCCATTTTACGCGGTGCCATAAAGAACGATGTTTCAGATAAAGCTCTCCCACTCCGTAAACTCGTAACACAAGTTTAGCTGAAAAAAGCTTACTTATCAAAAACCCGCAAAACGCGGACTTTGGGCTGTGCGCGTACACTATGTCAGGCCGGGCTTTTGAGGCGATCCCGACAGCCCGTGTGAACGCGAATATCTGGAAAAAAAGCCAGTTCAGTTTGTCGCGTGCCGAGCACTTTATCCTAAAAAACAGCCCTCTGCCCTGGGGATAAACGTTTTTCCGGTAATTGAACGGAAAATCGAAACGACGGACGCGCACGCCGTCCTCAAGGGAATATCGTGGCTCCCCTTCCTTGAGGGGGCATAAAAAATATACCTCATTCCCTCTTCCGGCATATTCTTTCTGAGGAGCGAATATAGACGGGATCCCTTTATTCTTTCCCCAGAGCCACACCGGCATATTGGATATATTCAGTATTCTCATACTGTCTCGCAACCCTTTTCTCCAGTATTAACAGCTGTTATAACAAAATTGGCCTTAAGATGTATCCCCCAGGAAAACTTATCAAGCAAACCGTCCAGCTTCTCCCACATCGAAAGAAGCCGGGAAAACTTACTGAACAAGGACCAGAAAGGCACTCTTAAAGTCCCTCCTTTAATTGATCTTACGGCAAACTTATTGTTCTCAAATATTCTTCTCAACTCCTTATAAGTGTACTCACGAACATGCGGATCGACATTCTCGTCGCCGGGCGCAATGTGATAGACAAGTCTTCTCAAACGTTTCTTACAAGGGGCCGGCACCAGATTACCTATGGCGGTAATGTAGTTATATCTTGACGGAGTCGTGACGATAAGAACGCCCCCTTTCTTCAGGACCCGGCCGACCTCCCGCAGGAAACTTCCAACATCTTCAATGTGCTCAATAACTTCCGAAGAGTAAACAAGATCAAAGCTGTCGTCCTTGAAAGGCAGCTCTATGGCATTAGCGCGCAAGATCTCCACGTTGTTTGCCCCTTTGAACTTGACGGAAGCCCTCCGTAAGACCTCGCCGTCAATGTCCACACCAACGACCTTCCCCTTAAATCCGGAATCCAATACCTGCTGGATATCTTCACCGTGACGGCACCCAATATCAAGGATTGACTCGCCCGGTCCGAAAAAGCTGTGAGCCGCTATTTCTGAATAAAGCGTCTTCTTGAATCTGCGAGTGTATTCTAAAAGGCGGTCTGCCGACAGCTGCGACATTTTACTGTCAAAACCTCCTGATCTTTTCTTACGGCATGATCTTAAACAATATGTATCGATACCCTGCCGAGGAAATATATTCGGTTATCGTTAAAACTTCACAATTGTACTCGGAAAATGTTCTTTCATTGAACAGATAACGGTGCTGGCCGAATGAAAAAAGACGCGGATCCCTGAAACTTTCAACATAAGGTACCTCTATTAAAAGGGCTTTGTCGACAAACAGAAGACATTTGTCAACTATCGAAAACGGGTTATTGAAGTGCTCAAGAATATGCACCAGGGTCACATAATCGTATTTCCGGGGCGGGTCTTGCTTTTGGATATCAAGAACAAGAAACTCGATATTCTCAAATTTAGACCCGGCCTTCTCTATTGCCACACTACTGAAATCGGCCCCGCTGATCTCAGCTTCAGGAAATCTTTGCTTGAGTAGAGCGCAACCCTCTCCCAGGGCACAGCCGACATCCAGCAATGAAAAATTTTCATCACAGGGCAGAAACTCGGACAGATATTGATACGGAAAATCCCGCCAGGAGTTCCCCCTGGACAAAAGTTTTTTATCCCAGTATCTCCTGGTATTCACATTGGTGAGCACCCTGACCAGGTTACCCACCCTGCCTCCGGTCTTGCTGTCCAAAGATTTCATTTTTTGAATGATATCCGCGACTCTCATATATGATGGATCTCCCTCAAAAGAACCTGTTTGTTTCTCCTTCCCTTTCCGATGGCTGGAGCTGGGCATCCAGCCCCTCACCAGTAAAGGGCGGTACCGCTTATGGACCTTTCCCTGATATGTCGCTCCTGACGTTTCTTATAGATCCCCGGCATCAGAACCAGCGGTATAAAATGAGCATAAGCGAACCGTTGCAGAGGTCGTTTTTTTATGGATCTGATCAAAAACTTTTTGGCGGTCCGCAAGTCACCATTGAGACACCGCAAAACCGCGAGTCTGTTCAAGTGGTCAGCTAAGATAGCGGGCTGCCGGGCCAGATCCTCTTTGTGTTTTTCCAATATGGTTTCCCTTGCTC
>SLID01000039.1 GCA_007135805.1 Candidatus Omnitrophota bacterium
ACCCGGGGTTTTTCAAAAACACCCTCGCCGTAAAGACGAAGCTCTTTCTCAAGCAGATAAAAATTATCCGCCGGATCAGATCCGTCCTGGGGCAGAACATCCACAACATGAACAAGCACCGAAGTCCTTTCTATGTGCCTCAGGAACCTGTCACCCAGGCCTTTTCCGCTGTGCGCGCCTTCTATGAGCCCCGGCATATCCGCCGCCACAAAACTTGAGTCCCCCACATAAACCACGCCGAGTTTTGGGCTTTTGGTAGTAAAAGGGTACGGGGCTATCCTGGAATGAGAACGTGATACACGTGAGACGAGCGTGGATTTACCGGCGTTGGGAAGCCCGATAATACCGGCGTCCGCTACCATTTTAAGTTCAAGCAGAATGGTCTTTTCCTCGCCGGGCTCACCGTCGGTGGCCTCATGGCTTTTAGAATTACCTCTTCCTCCGGAACCGCCTTTAACTATCAATACACGGTCTCCGGGGGAAGCAAGATCTTTCGCCACAAGACCGTTATCGGCATCTATTACCAGAGTGCCCGGAGGCACCTTCACAAGAAGGTCCTTTCCCCTTTTGCCGGCCTTATGGTTTGAGCCGCCGTGGGCGCCGCGCCCGGCCTTATAATGCTGATTGTACCTGAAATCGAGAAGAGTTTGAAGGTTGGGATCGGCCTGAAGAATCACATCACCCCCCGGCCCTCCCGGCCCGCCGTCGGGAATGCCCCTGCGATGAAAAATGTCTTTGAAAAAACTACGACATCCTTTGCCCCCGGCTCCGGCGGAGACATAGATCTTGGCACGGTCTATAAGCATCTCAATCGGGCAGAACGCTTACAACTCTGCTGGAGGAAAATGTAACAACGCCTTCGCATTTCGCGAAAAGCGTATCGTCTTTACCTTTTCCCACATTGACCCCCGGTTTATACCGGGAACCTCTCTGTCGTATAATAATGCTTCCCGCGGTAACCGCCTGCCCGCCGTAAGCTTTTACTCCCAGTCTCTGGGAATTGGAATCGCGTCCGTTACGTGAAGAACCCTGTCCTTTTTTATGAGCCATCTTTATCTCCCGTATTTTTTTCCTGTTTCGTCCCGCCCAGGTGAATGTCCTTTACCTTAAGCTCCGTGACGTCCTGTCGGTGCCCTTTTTTGGACTGAGAGCTTTTCCTGTCCCTGTATTTGAATGTCACAACTTTCTTAAGCCTTTTATCGCCCAGCACCTCACATTCCACGTAAGCGCCCTCAAGATACGGCTGGCCTATAAAAAAACTCGACCCTTTTTTCCCAAAAAGCACCTTGTCCACCTTCACGGTCTTGCTTTCGGAAGCGGGCATACGATTTACGACTATTTTGTCGTCTTTTTCCACCTTGACCTGTGTTCCCATAAGTTCTATAACGGCGTACATTTTTATCTCCCTTTTGTTTACGTGGAGTATTGACTACTTTTTAAAATATTTACACCCTGAAGGCCCCTAAGACCTCTTATCCCGTCTAACGGACCTTTTTTTCTCTATAAGAAAACAAAAACCGCCCGGGGCGCCGGCCCCAAGGCATTATCGTGGAATAATGGTATCAAACAGCACTTCTATTGTCAAGCGTAAACAGGGCGAAGTCAGCGAGTCCAATTCACGATGCGGACCCCCTCGTCCGGGGTCCCTTCTCCGTCATCATAATCGAAATCAAGGTCAAGGTCCGAAGGATATGTCAATTGGTAAGTATACTCAACGTTTGTCTGAACGTTCCAGAACGACATATCCCCTGTTTCGGCCAGAATTATCCCGTTTATTTTTACGTTAGTTCCTGCGGCGCGCGTACGAATGTCGGTCCGGGCGTAAACTATGGCCTCGGATACATCGATCCCATCGAAAATAGATATTTCACCGCTTTTGGCCAGTATAAAGTTACGTGTGGGGTATATCGCCCCGGAATGGGGAGTCTGGGTCAAAGTTCCATGTATAGTTATTTCGTCAGCCACTATCCCACCTTTGATCGAGGTGTCTCCCCTTATCGTAGCTCTTCCTTCCACATAAATAAACCCTTTCGAGGGAGTGAGGTTCGCGTTATTGAAAGTATGGTTACCCGAATAGTGATCGGCGGTATTCCTTACCTGCTGCTCATACTTTGCGTAGTCAAAAACCGGGAAAGCTATCCTCCTTACCCCCTCTCCAACAGGCGCCTCGTCATTATTTATCCCGTTTATGAAAACGTTGTCGTCAAGCTCATCAGGTTCATCATGCTTAGCCCCCTCTCTCACTATGCCAACCGCGTCAACATCCCCCTGAATATCAACCACACCTCCCCCAAGAGCCCTTAATTCGACATCACGATTAGCGTGTATGTCCCCAACTACGGTAATACTCGACCCTTCCACCGTGGCCCTGGCCTTTATATTACTTCCGCCGGCAAACATTTTTGTAAGCGCCGGAGGAACCCGAGTTCCCGTGAGCTCTGCCGAAACGGTCCTGGAGACTCCGGTACCCCCCACAGTACCTTTGGATGTTACCAGTATTCTGCCTCCTACCGCGACATAGGTAACTTCGTATGTGCCCGTATCTAAAGATCCGGAAAAATCCGCTCTTGAAGGTATCCCGGAATTTCTCAGCTTAGCCAACGAGTGGTATATGCCAGCCTCCGCCAGATTCCTCGCCTGTTGACCCGTTTTAGCGCGAGCTATGAGTGTCATGTCATTTTTTATCATTACCGAAAAAGAAAGAACGGCCATCGACATAAGCAGAACAAATGCCATGACCATCATCATGACAAACCCTTTCCGTCCGCGGCCAGATAAAAGAGTCCTGTTACTTTCCGGATGTTTTATACTCGATCTCATCAAGTTTTCCATTTTCTTTTTTAAATTCCTAAATCCGACTCTTCAACTATCGGCCGGTATTCAAGGCTTCTACGCTGAAAACTTTCTCTTCATGTAAAGTTCTTCCAAAGTGTTCAGACTCAACCGATACATTCACCTCGTACCCGAGAGAAAGAGGGCTGCCGTCAAACTCAACATAAACCTTTCCATGATCATTTTTTTTCACGATATCGGCCTTTATGAAGCATCTCCTACTCGGACCGTACCAATCTATTTCGACATCATCTATCCACGCCTCCCACTTGAAAGGATCCACTTCTATCTCCGCGAGGAACTGCACGTACCGGCCGATCCCTGCGGCAGGTGAATGAGGGTTTCCGGACGAGCCTGATATATTTTTCCAGTCCGTCGCTCCCGTCATGTCGAAACTATTGTCCGACCTTACTTTCATTGTTATTTCAGTTCCGGAAGGCCTGTACTCATTCCAACTTATTTGTCCGAAAGAGGGTGACCCGACTTTGGTATCGAATATCCTTGACTCCACCGTTCCCTTGGTCCGCCAGGCGTCTATTTCGGCAATCGCGTATATTACCGCTTCCTCTTTTTCTGACATATCTCCCGCCATAAAAAAAAGCGCCTCTTGAATAGACTTATCGAAAGTTATGGGGGCCCCTCCCAAAGACCCTGACACTTTGAACCATTCATTATCAGGATCGTCAGCCTCAACCACATAGTAAGGACTTTCTCTAGATGGCCAGGGAGTAATGCCCGAGGGAAGATCTTCACCGTAGAAGTAGACCATATCGCCCGCGGAAAGATCATGCGGTGCCAGCACTTTGTCCTCCGACGCGTCAATGTCGCATTCATTGAAAAATATTCGGGTGACATAAGTTTCAGCTCCCTCTCCCTCCCAGGCCCTGTACTCTTGATCTTCATCGACACCGCCGAAATACGCTATGATCATGTAGTCTACGGGGTTATCATAGGTATCTCTCAGGTCAAGGTCGAATTCGATCCAATCACTCCAATAATATCCGCCTTCCGGAATGGTAATGTCCTCAAAGAGCGGCACCTTTCCGGTATATCCACCCTCTCCGGTACTTATGGCCGCATAGGCCTTGTCAATTATGAGGGATGCATCGGAAGACGCAAGAAACTTCACTCTTATAACGTCGCCCCTTACGGTATAATCATCCGTTGTTCCCGAAGTATCGATATGGTCGTTAGCTATAACTGTTTTCACTTTCTTGACATAGCCCTCAAGATGCGCATCTTCCTGGATGTCTGTTCCCATGGAATTTGTCACGGCGAAAGATTCCCACACGACATCAACACCATAAATGTCATCCTGGCCTTCCGCGGCATCGAAAGGCGAGGCGATCTTAGCTCGGCGCTCCTCTCCGTAAAAGATCACATTATAAAAACTGGCGTTCTCGAACGCGGATTCTCTCCAAAGGTCGTAATAGTCTGTGAATTCTATGTAATCTCCCTCAGCTGAAGCTGAAACCTTGAGGTAATTGTGATTACTGTATAGTGTGTCGTAAATGCGTTCGACCGTCACCCCTCCTGATGTAAACATCCAGCCGGGGGCATGTGAAGATATGTAATATTCCGCCTCTCTCTTGCTGTCGGAAGGATCTATCCTGATATTATCGAGCGCGAAAGAATACCCCGAAGACGCGTCGTTCTTTCCCGAGACTACAAAACGTAAAGTGTGCTCCCCGGGAGTTACATATACCGTTCCAAAAACTACATCGGAGAATTTTTCGGGATCCCCGGACGGAGAGTAAAAATCAACTTCTCTTGGAAGCGGCGTGATCCGAAAATTTTCTATAAAATCCTTGACCACAACAGCCCTCGAGTCCCAGTTCAAAGTCCCGGCAATGAGCTTCTCGAGAACTTCTTCTTTTCCTTCCCGATCAAGGCTCCCATCCCAGGAATCAAGGACTGTCCTCAAAAGGCCCGCCTTCCCGTTCTCATAGTCGACATGATAAAGTACGGTCTTATCCCAGTTTATCTCTTCTCTTTCATCCACACCCATGGTTATCTTGAAAAAACCGTCTTTATCCCTTTCGGCCTGAGGCATAATTATTGCCGTAAACTCTTTCCCTCCGGCCGCGTAGGACATCATATGCAGATGGTCGTCACTTGAAAGACGCAGGTCGTTCTTAAGGGTCTCTACCGCGGTCAAAAGTTCTATTCGCATCGCCGTCTTCTGCCGCTCACCGGACCATGTCCTGTGGGTAAAAACCCATGCGGAGCCGACAGAAGCCACGAGAAGGGATGTTATCACAGCGACAAAAATAACTTCTGTCAGCGTGAACCCATTTCTGTTCTGAAAAATATTTCTCATTTCTCCGCCTAATGCCCTGTTTCGGGGATATGGGCCAGGAGAGTCTCCATTATCACCGGGCCGCCTTTTTTATCACCCTGATCCGCCCGGTAAGCGGTCACCTTAAGCCGGGCGAGATAAGGAAAATTATCATGGTCAGGAAATATCTCGGTAGTCCTTATGTAGTCGATAGTCCCATCTTCATTATGATCAATTTCCTCATCAGTTTCGGAAAATCGCGTGGAAAGCTCGCCGAAAGGATCGTCCCCCCCAATATCCCTCAAGCTTACCCTTATCTCATCTATTCGGGCCTGCGCGAAAAGAGAGGTCTCGTAAATATCATCCGCCGCGACGCCGAAAAAAGCCCCGTGAGAAAGGGCGGTTATGACAGCGACCGTCACCATTGTTAAAATAACGATCGCGGCAATGACCTCGACAAGTGTGGTGCCCCGGCTGCAGTTTAAATTTTTGAGCACTGTTAATCCCCCTTAGATAAACTCCAAACCGCAACGTCGAAACAAAGACCGTTTCACCGGGAAGCGCCCCCTACCGGTCTTCTATTATCACGTCCTCTATGTGCAGGTGCTTGTCGGAATCCAGCTCTATTTTACAGCGGTACTTTCTTTGCACGTCGCTAAGCATGGCCGCCTGATCTGAAACGATGGCGTCATGTATGTCCGGGTGAAGAACCACGCGTATATGCTTCAGTTTTTTGATCGAGGAACTGAATTTTTTGTCTATACGCCTTACCGCTTCTATCGCTATTGTCTCGACACTCTTTATCATGCCTTTTCCGCCGCAATAAGGGCACTCGACACGCGAGGCGCTTTCCAGGCTTTTACGCATCCTCTGGCGTGTCATCTCAACCACGCCGAACTGGCTTATACCTCTCACGCTTATGCGCGCTTTGTCTTTTTTAAGGGCGGACTCAAGTTCCCGGGAAACCTTGTCGCGATGTTCCCTGATATCCATATCGATGAAATCCACTATTATGATCCCGCCTATGTCCCTCAGCATAAGCTGTCTGGGAACTTCCTGGGCCGCTTCCATATTTGTCTTGAAGGCGGTATGCTCAAGGCCCTTTTTACCCACAAAACTTCCCGTATTGACGTCGATCACCACGACACCCTCTGTCTGCTCTATTACGAGGTACCCCCCGCTTTTAAGTTTTACCTTGCGTTCAAAAATAGCGTCAACCTGGCTTTCGAGGTCATTTTTCTGAAAAAGCGGCGTCTTGCCGTTATAAAGTTTCACTTTTTTTCGGAGTGAAGGCATGTAAGACTTGAGGAACCTCATTATACGCGCGTGTTCATCTCTTGAGTCGACAACAAGCCGGCTTATGTCACCCCCGAAAACGTCACGTATCATCCTCAAAACAAGACCGTATTCCTCATAGACCGTTACGGGAGCTTTTTGTTTTCCGGCCCTCTCTTTTATGGTCTTCCAGAGGTTGACGAGATATTTGTATTCTCCGAGAAGCTCCTGTTCACTGCGTCCCTCGGCCACGGTGCGGACTATGCAACCGGTCTCATCGAACCCGCCTATCTTGGATATAATGTCCCTTATCCTTTTTCTTTCATCCCTGTCGGTTATACGCCGGGAAATACCAAGCCCTTTATCGTAGGGAGTTAGAACAAGGTACCTTCCGGGCAAGCTTATAAAAGTGGTGAGGCGCGAACCCTTGCTTCCCATGGCCTCTTTTACCACCTGCACCATTATCTCTTCGCCGACTTTCAGCGTCTCTTTTATTTTCGGGAGACCCCCGGTACTTTTTTTCTTGATATCCGGCTCGTCCTCATCCGGCAAAAGCTCCTTAAGCACGGAATCCTTGTCCGCGATATCGCTTACATGCAGAAACCCGTTCTTCTCCATGCCGATATCAATAAAAGCGG
>SLID01000020.1 GCA_007135805.1 Candidatus Omnitrophota bacterium
AAATAAGTTTTTTAGCATTGTTTTTAATCTTCCAAAGTAAATGAATTCCGCTGATATTTTTTTTTGTTTTTTTCCTTTTCCTTTTAGAACGGTCATTACCATTACCCCAGCTTTCAGAAGCATTAAATAATTCGTTTCCAACAAGTTGCTCAATTAACTTTTCTTTTGGAGCTTTTAAGGTAATTACGGTTATCTTATCGGCACAATCCATAAGATCCAGAGCTTGGTCACGAAAATAATCATGCATCCCAGATGTGTACGGTCTCAGGATATCATAATGAAGGATGAGGCCCTCCATATATTCCGCAGTAAAAAGGTCTGCATCAGCCGTTTTCCTTCTTTTAAAAAATTTAGATGCCCCCACATGAGGCCATTTCAAAATGTTTTGCGGCAACATATCGTGATTCTTCCAATAGGAACTATCATCCTTGAGACCCTCAATGAAAGAACTCTTTCCACTCGAGGTGGGACCAGAAACAATGACTAAGTGTCCAATTTTCCTTCGTGTTGCTTTTATAACTATCCTGTTCTTAAAGCGAGAGGGGAAGACTTCTACTTTTGAAAATAGTTTTGTATGATTTTCAAGAATGTTCACCAACGATTTCTCAGAAAAAAAATATTTTTGGCTATCAGATCGTTTACCTTCTGTGGAAACGCCTGGTCGAACAAGTATTACTGATTGTCTCTTTAGATGACGTTTTAACCACAAAGGAATTTCAAACTTTAAACCATCGTGCTTTCCAAATGTTGCCACTTCAAGGATGAGTGTTTGACGCGACATTCGTGCGATCTTATGCAAAACACCAATAGGGTTATAGAGGTGATGGAGAAGATTAAGGCACAACACGATATCAAATTTCTCTTTGATGTCCATTTCCTCAAAATCTCCTACCCTATATTCTGGGGTCAAATCTTTAATTTCTGCTATTGTTCTAGCTTTTTGTATACGCAAAGGATCAACTTCTATCCCAACAACATGATCAGCTCCTCGTTCACAAGCTTGTAAACAAAAATGTCCTAAGTAACTTCCAATATCCAAGACCGTTTTTCCTTCCAGGTTATCTCCAAAAGCTAAATTCAAGAGCCAGTTACGTTCGTCTCCCTCAGTCGAAAGACCATAAGGCAACCTGATTTTTTGGTACGAATATTCAATTTTAGATAAGAAATCCTCAACCTCAGATTTTTCCCAAATTTTGTCTCTGTTATCGTGTCCCATCGTTATCTCTCCCGGGTTCAAACCAAAGTATCTTTAGATTCAAGATCCACATTCCGACTCCACCATTCCATATAGAATCCCACAAACTTACGATCAATCTGACATATTGTTCCCAAAAAACTGTAATTTTTAAAAATTTACAATTTCATCTCCCAAAAGGAAAATCCGGCGTAATGTGTAAATATCGTTTTTTTGGATATCCCCTTGTGCTTTATTCGGCTGAAGAACAAACACGGTTCCCTATTCACTCATATTTATCACAAACCCCGTCAGCAGAGCACTAAAAACTGTTGTTATCCCCATAGGGTTCTCTCTAATCTCCCTTAGCCATAGCTCTAAACTCAGAACTATTTTCTATAAGCGATCCGTAATTACCCTGTGAAATGACACGTCCTTTATCCAGAAAGTATATTGTATCGCAATTTTTGACGGTTGTAAGACGATGGGCAACAATTATCACAGTTCGGTTCGTTTTTAGCCTTTCGATCTCCTCCACAATGAATTTTTCCGTTATGTTGTCGAGAGAAGAAGTAGCTTCGTCCATTATCAAAACTTCGGGATCATTGTAAAGCGCGCGGGCGATACCTACCCTCTGCCTTTGCCCTCCGCTCAAGCGCACGCCTCTTTCTCCTATTACGGTTTCCATTCCCCCGGGCAGGCTTTTAACAAAGTCGGAAAGTTGAGCCGCTTCTACGGCTTTTTTCAGTTTTTCCTGGTCAATCTCCTTGTCTTCAAGCCCAAAAGCAATATTGCGGGTTATTGTGTCGTCTGAAAGATAAATAAACTGGGGTATGTAGCCGATATTACGCTGCCAGCCTCTTATATTTTCGTTTATGTCTCTACCATCCACGCTAATGACCCCACCGGTGGGTTTTAAAAGCCCCAATATGAGATTGACCAGAGTTGTTTTACCGCCTCCGGTTGCCCCAACCAATCCTACGACCGCCCCTTTTGGGATACTGAATGAGATACCCTCTAAAACATTTCCATCGCTTTCCGGATACCTGTAACAAACTTCCTTAATATCTATCGCTCCGGCAAGATGCAACCTTTCTACATTCTTTTGCTTTTTTATCTGTTTTACCGCCTTCTCAAAATCCATGATATGCCGATGAATGGGTTCAAGTGTATACGAATAGTACCGCAAACTTGTATATTCTTTTGCGATCTGGTCTATCGCGGGAAGAAGACGGTTAAAGGACAAAACAAACAAAGCAAGTGTCGAGACAAGAAAAGTAGTAGAGCGCCCCTGGTGAAGAAAAACAAAGACTATGAGGAACATAGTACTAACCGCTACAGTCTCCATTATTGGCTTGATAGATTTTTTAGTTATTTTTGTAAATATCTGAGCCTTGGAACATATCTTAACGCTTTTATTAAATTTCTTAACAAACCACATCTGCCGACCCATTATGGTCGCATCGACAAAACCTCCCAAACCCTCCCGGAGAGTACGTATCAGTTTGCCTCTTTCTTTAAGTGCTCTTTTCCCGAAGTAATGTATTCTGTTACGAGTGACTTTGAGAAAAATGCCGCTCACACCTCCGAGTATTATCAAAGTAGCGATCGTTATGCCGGGTTCCGCTATAATAAGAAGGGTCATAACCCCTATGGCCACAATAGCTTGATGTGAGATCTCGAGCAAAGGAAAGAGCACTTGTTTCACAAAAGAAGAAGTTTCACCTGAAACATTCCGAATAAGATTCGAACTATTGTGGGTGAGATGAAAGGAATATGGAACATACATATATATGTTAAAAAGCCGGTTGGAGATAGAAACAAACCGATTATTTATGAACCGTATCTTCACATATCTAAAAAACAGAAGGTAGATATTTTTCGCCGCAAAGGCCGCTATAAGAAAAATACCACCGTATATGAGAAGATCCTGCGATGTCTCTATTCCTAAAAAGTCGAGAGGTTTTTTAAGAATATCCAGGCCCAATATCATTTCAGGATTTGCCACAACGGCTATGAACCCTGCAACCATACTGATACTTAAAGCCTCTAAGAAACCGCTTATGAACATAAGAGCGAAAATAACGGCTATTTTGAGCTTTTCATTCAAAGAAAGTATTTCGTTTATTTTTCTGAGAAATCCCATTATTAACCTTTGTCAATGCAATCGTTTATACAGTATTTGTCAACTAACATATTCTCATCAGCCTCTTTTTTGAGTTCAAGATATTCTTTCTCTTTCTTCTTGAGAAAGTGATATGTCAGCCTGGCTTTTTCTTTAAACCCTTCCGGAGTAAGAATATAACGTATTTTTTTCATTTTCCTGTCTTTTCGAATAAGGCGTTTACTTTTAATAAACCCTTTTTGAGCCATGACCTTCATTAGATAATTGGCTTTCCCCAACGAAATATCAAGCCTGTGGGAAATGTCTCTCTGAGAGAGATCGCTATCCGATGACAGGATGCGGAGTGTCCTGAAAATGTCTTCTGTTAGGAAACGTTCATTCATTGAACGATATCGTACCGCAGGAAGCCCTAAGTGTCAAGAGATTAAAACTTACTTTCGCAATACATGGGATGCGTATTTAAGGAATCGCCTATAGGCCGCTCTCGCTCTTCTTCTAAATGTTCGATACCTGTGGTAAAGCCCCCTTGCCAGAACATTGTTTACCCTGATATTGGTTTGATGATGAATCTTTGCCTTTGATATAGTTTTTGCTTCTGTGTCCAATCGAAATATTTCGTATTCTCCATTTGGATAAAGCACAAATTTGGTGCCGATACCGTCCCGGAACAAAGGAGTTATAAGATAACTCGGGAGAGAAGCGTCAGAATCTCTACGGAAAAAAGAGAACCTGTTGCCGATCCTGAACAAAGCTCTGGTTGATTCTTCATATCCCCGGGCATCACGAGAAATGGTATCAAGACCATGATTATGCCCGTGCAAAAATATAGCGGGAGTATCAATATTGTTTCCTGATAATTTTCGCCAGATCTTAGGGTATATTCTGCCTGTATGGTTCGCAAAAATTATAAGATCACCTTCAAAATCCAATATCTTTTGAGAGATCCATCGTAAAGTTCTTCTAATGCTATATCCTCTGGGGTAAACACATGTAATGATTACCAAAACCTTCATTTCACTATTATCAATGATAAATGACCTCTGAAGTTTGGTCCCGCCTATTTCGTGTAACTCACTCAGCCCCAGAGCTACGCCTTTATTGTCGACCGCCAAACTGTTCCACGCATTAAACCAGTCTGCCTGCTACAGAAGAGCCGCTTCTCTATCAGTTTTGGCGTCGTAAAGAGGTGTTATTCTTCCTTCTATAGTATCTCCGAGGTCGAGGACAAGGTCAGGTTTTCTTGAATTACACATTTCAACAAAAGCCATCATAGTCTCGCCTCTATCGCTCCGTCCGACATGAGCATCGGCAACTACATACACTCTTATGCCTCCGGAAGTGTCTTGAAGTGAAAAACTGACCGCGCCGGATATGAGAGTAAAAATTATCGAAAGTACAAATATCTTCGAGACGATAGCGTCAAATCGGAGCTCACTTTTGAAAACCATTGGCTGGCTCCTTTTTTCGTTATGCGTTGCTTCGTTATACGTTATTGCGTGTTTAAGTCTTGGTAGTACGTTTTTCGTTTTGGGGACTGGTTATTGCGCTTTTAAGGACCTATGCCTATTTCCCAGATATTTAAATACTTACATATGCGCCCCAGGGTCTCAAGAGTGATGTTCTTTTTCCCTTCCTCGATCCTGGAAATATCGGGCTGTTTCATTCCGACAGCGATAGCCAGGTCTTTCTGGCTCATTCCCTTCTCTATCCTGGCCTTTTTGATCTTTGTCCCGATATTCCTGAATAATGCTGAAGGCTCCCCCGTAACTTTCTTGACTTTGCCCTGTCTTTTTTGTATTTCCTCATATACTGTTTCCCACCAATCCCTGAAGTCCGACCCCTTATCTATCCTTACCCAGTACCTTCTTATGTTAGGCCAGGCCTTAACAAAATCTTCCTTTGAGATCACAGAGAACAGTTCTTCCGGACTCTGGCAGCGAGAAAGCAATTTAACCATCCTGGACTGAAACTTAGCATGACCGGGATCCTTTAAAATATCCGCTGTTTCCTTGAGAGCCTTTTCATTAAGGTCCCAGAAATATTTTGAGTAAGCGAGATCCGGTGTGCTCATGCGACTGTTTCCTGTATGAACTTTTCTACTTCTTTTTCCAAATAAGTTATCATCTCTTTCGCGTCAAATACTTTTGAATAAATATCCAGATCAAGCAGTGACAGTTTAAGATCCGTCCGTGAAAATCGTCTGTACCATTGAACTATCCCCCGCTGCATGTACTTGGGAGAGTCTTTTAGAAAAACATGAAGCGGCTTTATTTTCTTTGAAAGCATATAGATGTCGAACGCATCCCTGGCCTCTACCCTGCCTTGCATTATCTCCCGTACTGTGTGATCTATATTTGACCTCGTTCCCGTAACAGCCGCAATCTTCTGGAGGTATATACTCTCCGCTCCATAAACCCTGACCCCGCTAAAATTCTCTATCTTAGGTTCTTCGGATGTTATGTCTTCAATAAAATCTATTTTCAGGAAACGTCCCGAAACATCCAGGGGAATTGTATAAAATCGGACTTTGGCTTTATTTCCTGCCCTGAGCTCATTTTCCAATACGGCATCTGCTTCCAAAACTTTCCCGAACTCTTCGACTAAATGATCTATTTCCCGTACATCATATACAGTTGAAAAAAAATCCAGATCAACTGAAAATCTGTGATGAAGGTAATAAAGCTCCAAAGCCGTTCCGCCGGAAAGTGCGAATCTTTCGGCATTCCGTGAAAAAACTTTTAAAACTTTTTTTTGAGCCGCTCGAATATTTTCGTTCATACTTTTATAGCTTATGCACTATCATTGATATAGATTATAAGCTATTTTGCCATTTTGTCAAGACTTTTTGCCTTGGTCTGGGATCTTAAAACTTTTTTACGGTATCAATAACGTATTCTATCATCTCTTCCGTGAGTTCCGGATATACGGGCAATGATAAAACACTTTTGCACGCTTTTTCCGATACCGGGAAGTCGCCCTCTTTATAGCCAAGATCCCTATAGCACGGCTGGAAATGCATAGGGACCGGATAATATATCCTCGAACCGATATTTTTTTCTCCCAGGTATTTAAGCATGCCATCCCGATCCGGGACCTCTATGGTGTATTGGTGGTAAGTATGTATGTTTCCCTCACCGGTGACAGGAGTTTTTATCCCTGTTCCTGAAAAAGCGGAATTATACCTTTCAGCTATCTTTTGCCGCGCGGCTATCCAAGAATCAAGTTTCTTGAGTTTGATCCGGAGAACCGCTGCCTGCAGGCTGTCAAGCCGGGAATTATAAGCTATGGTGTCATGTATATACTGTTCGCTGCTTCCATGAACCCTGAGCTTTTTTACCATCTCGGCAAGTTCTTCATTCGACGTGACAACCATCCCACCGTCGCCGAAACCGCCCAGATTTTTACTCGGGAAAAAACTGAAAGCCCCCGCTAAACCGAAACTTCCGGCTTTTTTGCCTTTGTATACCGCCCCCATTGCCTGAGCGCAGTCTTCTATCACCATAAGACCGTATTTCTCGGCTATCTCCAATATAGGATCCATATCGGCGCATTGGCCGTAAAGATGTACGGGGATAATAGCTTTTATCGTCTTGCGTTCTGCGTCATTGTGTTTTTGCGTTTGAAGCAATAGTTCCTCGATCTTTTGGGGATCAATGTTATATGTATTGGGATCTATATCGACAAATACCGGGATCGCCCCAAGGATAGAAATAGATTCGGCCGTCGCGAAAAACGTAAAAGGCGTTGTAATCACTTTATCACCCTCGCCCACACCGGCAGCTTTCAAAGCAAGTATTATGGCATCCGTACCCGAAGCGACACCTACACCTCGTGTCACCCCGGTGTAGGAAGCAACTTCGTTCTCAAAACTGGAAACTTCGGGCGAAAGTATAAAATACTGGCTTTCGACGACTCCGGCTATAGCCTCATCCATCTCTTTTTTTATACTTTGGTACTGGCCCTTCAGGTCTAAAAGCGGTACATTCATGCAGATAGCCTCCTTTCGGGGGTTTCGTCGTGCGTTGTTCTCGTTATTGCGTATTGCGTTATTGCGTTGCGTTATATTAACTTGTTTTCGTTGTGTCAACTTGTTTTTTGTTATGCATGTTGCGTTGTTCTCGTTATTGCGTATTGCGTTATTGCGTTGTTGGTCATTGGTTATTGGTCATTAGTTGTTCGTCATTGCGCCGTTATCGTTGTGCGTTTTTCTCGTTATTGCGTAGTGCGTTATTGCGTTATTGCGTTGCGTTATGTTAACTTGTTTTCGTTGTGTCAACTTGTTTTTTGTTATGCATGTTGCGTTGTTCTCGTTATTGCGTAGCGCGTTATTGCGTTTTTGCGTTGAAATCCGGGATCCAAGTTGTTACGCTTTAGACAGATGGTCGTAGTCGGACTTTACCATCTCTGTCACAAGATCTTCGAACGATATGTTGTATTCCCAGCTGAGCTCTTTTTTGGCTTTTGACGGATCGGCCACGAGAAGGTCCACTTCGGCCGGACGGAAAAAGTTCTGGTCTATTTCCACGTACCTTTCATAATCCATATCCAGGCATTTAAAGGCAAGGTCCGCGAATTCTCTTACTGAATGGGTCTCGCCTGTACCTATCACATAATCTTCGGGAACGTCTTGCTGAAGCATTGAGTGCATGGCTTTTACATATTCTCCAGCATGCCCCCAGTCCCTTTTAGCGTCGAGGTTACCAAGGTAAAGTTTCCCGGCTTTTCCAAGTTTTATTGCCGCCGCTGTGGAAGTTATCTTGCGGGTGACAAACTCGTATCCTCTGCGCGGCGATTCGTGGTTAAAAAGTATTCCGCTAACCGCGTACATGTCATAAGCTTCCCTGTAATTCCTCGTAAGGTCGAACCCGGCAACCTTGGATATGCCGTAAACCGAACGGGGATGGAACTTAGTGGTTTCTCTCTGCGGAACTTCTTCAGCGCGTCCGAACATCTCGCTTGATGCCGCGAAGTAAAACCGGCATCCCGGGGCAACACTCTGAAGAGCCGATAACACATAGTGCGTTCCGTTGATGTTGGCATTAAGTGTTGAAAACTCGTCCTCAAAAGAATAAGTAACAAAACTCTGGGCGGCAAGGTGGTAGCATTCCTCAGGCTGTACCTTTTCTATTATTTTGAAAATACTGGGATAGCTTTCAAGCGAGCCGGAATGGAACTTTATTTTATCGGCTATGTGGTTTATCCTCCACATACGGTGCCTCTGGTCCTCCAAAGCCACTCTTCTTACGACCCCATGCACTTCATAACCGAGGGATAAGAGATAATCCGCCAGATAACTTCCGTCCTGGCCGGTTATTCCCGTTATTAAGACTTTTTTCGCGGGCATGATGCTCCTTTCTATTCCGGGTTATTTTTAACCCAATCAATGGTCTTTTTAAGGCCTTCTTCCAGCTCCACCCTGGGTTCCCATCCAAGCTCTTTTTTAGCTTTTGCAATGTCGGGCCTTCTGACCCTGGGATCGTTCACCGGAAGAGGTTTAAATATTATTTCAGCGTCTACGCCCGAGACCTCCTTTATCTTTTCAGCGAACTCAAGAACACTTAACTCCCGAGGATTACCGATATTCACAGGCTCGTTAATTTTAGAATTCATGAGCCGTATCACCCCTTCTATCAGATCGGACACATAACAAAAACTTCTTGTCTGCGACCCGTCGCCGTAGACAGTCAAAGGCTCTCCCTTCAGGATCTGATCTATAAAGTTCGGCACCACTCTCCCATCATGGTGACGCATCCTTTCCCCGTAAGTGTTAAATATGCGGGCTATCCTGGTGTCTATCCCCTGAGCTCGGTGATATGCCAGGGTTATCGCCTCGGCGAACCTTTTTGCCTCATCATAACATCCTCTCGGACCAACGGGATTAACATTCCCCCAGTAAGTCTCCGGTTGTGGGTTCACGAGAGGATCACCGTAAACCTCGGATGTTGAAGCGAGAAAAAATTTGGCGTTATGTTCTTTGGCGACACCAAGCGCGTTATGCGTCCCCAGCGAACCTACCTTAAGCGTCTTTATAGGATGTTTCAGGTAATCTTCCGGGCTTGCGGGAGAGGCAAAATGGACCACATAATCTATTTTTTCGTCTACCATTATGAACTTTGATACATCATGTTTAACGAACTCAAAATCCCCGCTGGCCGGTAAATGGGAGATGTTCTCCTTTTTTCCGGTTATGAGATTGTCCATGCATATAACCTTGTGACCGTCGCCCAGAAGACGTTCCGCGAGGTGAGACCCTAAGAATCCGGCGCCGCCGGTAAGTAATATGCGCATCAGCTCCTGTCCTTTTTTAGAGATGTTTTACTGTTTCATTCTTTCAGAATGGCCACCGAGGATCTTTCTTATGTACAACAAACTCACGGTTACTTTTACAGGTTCCTCTTTACCCGCAATCTATTTTTCGGTGAACCATTTCACTGTTCTTTCGAGGCCTTCGTAAAAACCGACCTCAGGAGTCACCCCGAGTCTTTCTTTAAGCGCGGTTATGTCAGCGTATGTTTTTAGGACATCCCCTCTTCTTTTAGGACCATAAACCGGTGTAATGTTCTTACCCATCAGGTCACTTATGGCCGAAGCGGTCTCATTGACCGAATAACTTTTTCCGCAGGCGACATTAAATACCATACCTGAGACTCCATCGGCGTGACAGGCGGCGATATTAGCATCTACCACGTTTTTAACATACGTAAAATCACGCGATTGTTCCCCAGTACCGTCTATTACACACGGCTGATCCTTACTGAGCCGTTCTATGAAAGCTGGAATAACCGCGGAATATTTAGATTCAGGGTTCTGGCGCGGCCCAAAGACGTTAAAATATCTCAGGCTTACCGTTTCAAGGCCCATTGTTTTAGCGAACATCCTGGCGTAATGTTCACCGGCAAGCTTGCTCACCGCGTAAGGCGAGATGGGATCGGGAGCGAGGTCTTCACGTTCCGGAAACACCTCACAGTCACCATAAGCGGAGCTGCTTGAAGCGTAGACAAATCGCTTTATCTTACTCTCGGCCGAAATAAGCAACATATTAAGAGTACCCCATACATTGACGTCATTGTTGGGTACAGGGGCTTCCACACTTTTGGCCACGCTTCTTAAGGCCGCCTGATGTATAACATAATCCATATCACTGACGGCTTTCCTTACATCCTCCTCGTTCCTTATGTCGCCTTTCTGGAAATCAATACTATCCATAAAAGGCGCAAGGTGCTCTTCAAAGCCGGTAGAAAGATTGTCCAGCACCCTCACTGTCTCGCCTCTTCCCACAAGTTCTTCCACTATGTTCGAGCCGATAAAACCCGCTCCTCCCGTGACTAGATATTTCGCCATTTTTTTATCTCCTTTTTTTGTAAGTATTTACTGTATAAGCCCATGGAATGACCTTATAACTTTACTATATTTTCCCCTTTTATCCCTTTTTTTCCCGCTACGTTCCGCGTGTCAAAAATGAGTTTCGCGTTAGCGGCCACCATCTCGTAATCCACGCCGCTATGCCCGGTAAGTATAACTACCAGATCCTGTTTTTTTACCAAACTTTTCGAAAGAGTTTTACTTTTCGCCCTGATACCGCATATATCAAGATACGGTATAAAACTGTCACAATAGGACCATGCCGCCTTTTTCCCGTCCAAGAGTTTTATAACATCAAGCGCCGGAGATTCCCTGAGATCGTTGATGTTCTCTTTGTATGACGCGCCAAGCAAGAGGATATTGGACCCTTTTATTTTTTTATTCTGCTCTTTAAGGAGATCGGATATCCTTTCAACAACATGTTTGGGCGCGTTTATGTTTACCCTCGCGGCAAGATCTATCATCCTGGTCTCAAAACCTACTTTTCGGGCTTTCCAGGAAAGATACATGGGATCCGCGGGAATACAGTGTCCTCCGACCCCCGGGCCGGGATAGAACGGCATAAAACCAAAAGGTTTTGTTTTAGCGGCTTCCACTACTTCCCATACATCGATGCCAAGCTTGTGGCAAAGATGAGCGAATTCGTTTATAAGGCCTATGTTGACTATTCTGAAAGAATTTTCAAGAAGTTTTGTGACTTCGGCGCTTTCGGGGGAAGAAAGGCCTATAGCTTTTTCCGTTACCATCTCATAAAGTGTTTTGGCCAGACAAGTACATTTTTCGGTAATACCCCCTACAAGTTTGGGGATATTGGAAAAATCGTATCTGGGATTACCCGGGTCTATCCTTTCAGGCGAAAAAGCCAGAAAAAAATCTTTTCCAGCTTTGCCTTCCCGTCCCGCCAGAACGGGCATGATAATATCCCGTGTCGTACCCGGGTATGTAGTACTTTCGAGTATGACAAGCTGACCGGCCCTGGAATTCTGTTTCAGGATCTTACTGGCTGACAGGATATAGGATATATCGGGTTTAAGAGCCCTGTTAAGGGGGGTGGGAACACAGATTATTACGACGTCACACCCGGACAGGGGTTTGGCGGATGTAGTGACCGTAAATCTTTTACTGGCAACCGCTTCTGATATATCTTTATCGTCAACATCCCCTATGTAGGATATGCCTTTTTTGAGCCGGGTCACTCGTTTTTTACTGGTATCGATACCGATAACACTGAACCCTTTACGCGCGAACTGTACGGCCATGGGAAGGCCCACGTAACCGAGACCTATAACAGCCACAACGGCTTGTTTGGAGATTATCCTTTTTTTGAGTTGTGTGTAAGTATCAGATTTTTTCATTAATTAGGTCCTTTGTTTTCAGGTTCTTCAGGGTTTTTATAAAGTGACGTAATCACCTGTTAGTTCGTCCCTCAGGATGTACCGGTCTTTATATCATCCGGTCGACATATACTCGCGAAGAGCGTCGGTCCAATCTCTTAATGACGTTCCCGTATGAGCCCGGAACTTGCCCGTATCCATGACCGAAAAAGACGGACGGTCCGCCGGACGGGCCAAACTTTCCGATGATATGGGTTCTATCCCGACATCTTTCATGCCCGGCGCAAGTTCTTTTATTTTAACAGCGAATTCATACCAAGAGCACTGCCCTGAATTGCACACGTGGTATATTCCCCCACCTTTTATCCCTCCGTCAATAAACCGCTGTATAGCCGCGGCGAGGTCTTTAGTGTAAGTGGGAGAGCCGATCTGATCATCAACTACCTTAAGCGGGCTCTCTTCAGGGGTTTTGGACATTATAGTATCGACAAAATTTTTACCTCCCGGCCCGAAAAGCCAGCTTGTCCGGACTATAGCAAAATTTTCAAGCGTTTCCTTTACAGCTTTTTCCCCTTCCCACTTGGTGGTGCCGTAAACACCTAATGGCGAACACTCATCATTCTCCACGTAGGGCGTGTTTTTCCTACCGTCAAAAACAAAATCCGTGCTTATAAAAACCAGCGGGATAGATCCTTTTTTGCAGGCCTCGGCAACATTTACAGTCCCCCCTACATTTATCTTGCGAGCTTTTACCGGGTCTTTTTCACAGCCGTCCACATCGGTCCAAGCGGCGGCGTGTATTACCACATCAGGTTTCTCCTCCGAAAAAATCGACGTCACGGCTTTAATGCCGCATATATCTGCGAAACGAAGCGGACTCGGGCTGGCATCTCTGACAGCGGGTTCGGCGATATCAACGCCTACAAGATCTGTGCTTTCGCTTGAAAGCGCCGCTAAAAAAGCTCTTCCCAGCATACCGCTTGAACCTGTCACAAGTATCTTCATAAACAATTCTTTCCCGGGTCTTTTACCAGGATATTATCTCGGCTTTCTCCTTAAGCGGTCTCCACCAGTGTTCGTTATCCCGATACCAGCATATCGTATCCGCAATGGCGGTCCCAAAGTCAAAGCCTGGTTTCCATCCTAAGTCCCGCGCTTTGGAAGAATCCAGAGCGTAACGCCTGTCATGTCCGGGTCTGTCTTTGACGTGTTCAATAAATTCTTTTCCCCTGTTCATACCGGCGAGAATGGTATTAGTAAGTTCAAAATTAGAAAGATGGGTGCCTCCACCTATGTTATATGTCTCACCGGGCCTACCGTCACGCATCAAAAGATCTACGGCGGCGCAATTATCCCCGACGAATATCCAATCCCTCACATTCCCTCCGTCACCGTAAAGAGGTACTTTTTTGCCGTCTATGAGATTGGTAATAAAAAGAGGTATAACCTTTTCCGGATATTGATACGGCCCAAAATTGTTGGAACTTCTGGTCACTATAACCGGAAGGCCGTAAGTTGTATAGTAGGACAGAGCCAGAAGATCAGCCGCGGCCTTTGTCGCCGAGTAAGGGCTATTCGGTTTCAAAGGATCGGATTCTTTTGAAAAACCTTCGGGGACACTGCCGTAAACCTCATCGGTACCTATCTGCACGAATCTTGAGACACCTTTTTTCCTGGCCGCGTCAAGTAGTGTCTTTGTACCGTATACATTGGTCGTGAGGAATTCATCGGGATATTTTATAGACCTGTCCACATGGGTCTCGGCGGCGAAGTTTAAAACGATGTCCGCGCTCGACATCAAGTCTTCTACCATTTCCCTGTCGCAGATATCTCCCTTAACAAAAGAATATCTTACATCGTTTGAAATATCCTCAAGGTTGGCTGTGTTGGCGCAGTACGTCAGTTTATCAAGATTAGTGACGCGCGTATCTTTGTATTTGGCGAGCACAAAACGGATGAAGTTAGACCCTATGAACCCGCAACCTCCGGTAACAAACAGCCTCATTTTACAGTCTCCTCAGAACATTTGTCCCAGCCGCGGCGGGACCCGCCAGCCTTATTATGTTTCAAGCTTTTTTCCCCGGCTTTCAGCAACAAGATTACTTGCCTTAAGTAAAGACCTGAAAGTACCGGCATCGGTCCACCATCCGTCAAGTTTGGAATATTTTAACTGTCCCTTTTGAATATACATGTTGTTGACATCGGTTATCTCAAGTTCTCCTCTGTCGGAAGGAGCAAGACCTTTTATAAAATCAAAAACCTGGCTGTCATACATGTAGACTCCGGTAACCACATAATTCGTGGGAGGATCTTCCGGTTTCTCGATAACACGTTTTATGTTGTCGCCATCAAACTCCACTACACCAAATCTTTCAGGCGTCGGAGACTCTTTTATCAATATCCTTCCGCCTTCCTTCTGAGCATCAAACTTCTCAACTTCGTCTTTTATACTTTTTTCAAGTATGTTATCGCCCAGAACAACAACGCATTTGTCATTGTCAGCGAAATATTCCGCCAGACCCAGCGCTTCGGCTATACCGCCTTCTTTTTCCTGGTAAGCGTAATTTATGCCTTTTAGGCCAAACTCCGTGCCGTTACCCAGAAGACGCAGAAAACTACCGGCATGGCTTCCGCCCGTAACGACCATTATCTCGGTTATTCCCGCGTCAACAAGCGTCATGATGGGATAATATATCATGGGCTTGTCGTAAACCGGCAAGAGATGTTTGTTGGTTATTTTCGTAAGCGGAAATAACCGGCTTCCCAGTCCGCCCGCGAGTACTATTCCTTTCATTCCCCTCCAAATAATATTCTGACCACTTAGTTTAACGTTACAGGATCTCTCTATTTACTCCAATCGAAGGGTATGTCGTTATCGAACGGGTCAACCCTGTATTCGTCCGGATCGTTACTGTCATAAGGGATCGTTACCGTATTTATCACTACGGCTTCCTCGTCGCTTACGCACTTGAAACCATGGTATACCTCCGGCGGTATCTGTACCAAAGCGGGCTTATCAATCCCCAAAATGAACTCTTGGACCTCACCGTAAGTAGGGGAATCTTTCCGGGGATCATAAAGCCCCAGACGCATAAGTCCTCTTACGCAGGTAAAATTGTCGGTCTGTTTTTTGTGATAATGCCAGGCCTTTATAACTCCCGGGAAAGCCGTTGTCATGTACACCTGTCCGAACTCGCTGAACATCTCATCATCCGCTCGAAGTATTTCCATGAGCCTACCCCGTTCATCAGGGATAAGTCTTAAATTTTTGACTTTGACACCCTCGATCATATTACCTGCTCCTCTTATTTCCCAAAAAACTTCCGCGTGTTCCGGTGTTTAGGCATCTACAACAAGTATCGCCTCATCGGCATGGACTCCGGGAGACGTCATAAGGACAAGACCGGCTCCCCCCTCCCTCTGCCGATACCTTCGTAAGTAAAACCCATTTCACGAAGTTTTACGGGGTCGTACATATTCCGGCCGTCCAGTAAAACCGGCTGTGTCATGGCATCCTTTACACGGTCCCAGTCCACTTCTTTGAACTCGTTCCATTCCGTCATAACAACTATACAATCGGCGTTTTCAGCCGCATCGTAAATATCAGAACAAAATTCAATATTTTTTCCGGAAGTGAGCTGTTTTTTTGAATTGTCCATGGCCACCGGGTCGTAAGCCCTTACTCGGGCGCCTTCGTCAAGAAGGCGCTCTATTATTTCCAGAGCTGGAGCCGACCTTATATCATCGGTATTAGGTTTAAAGGCCAGCCCCCATACCCCTATAACTTTTTCGGAAATGTTCCATAACATGCGTCGTATCTTCTCAACCGCCAAAGCTTTCTGTTCTTCGTTGATCCTCTCCACCTCTTTCAAAAGGCCGAAATCATATCCCAGGTTCTGTGAGATATGGATAAATGCCTTGAGGTCTTTTGGAAAACACGAACCTCCAAAGCCGATACCCGCCTTCAAAAAATGTTTGTTTATGCGGGAATCGTAACCTATCCCTTCGGCCACCTGCTCGATGTCGGCTCCTGTCCTTTCACATATATTACTCAAAGCATTTATGAAAGATATCTTCGTAGCAAGAAAAGAGTTGGAAGCGTGTTTTATTATTTCCGCGCCCTTAATATTTGTTACAACGATATTAGTATTAAGAGGTTCGTATATCTCTTTTAAAAGTTTTTCGGCTCTCTTGGATTCTACCCCTATGACAACCCTGTCCGGATTTATAAAATCAGATATCGCCGACCCTTCCCTGAGAAACTCCGGATTTGACGCGATCTCGAATTCACTGCCGCTTTTACTGAACTTACCTATAGTACGTCGTACCCACTCTCCTGTCTCAACCGGTACGGTACTTTTTTCAACTATAAGTTTGTATGAATCAACGTGTTCCGCTATATCTTTGGACACTTTTTCTATACCAGTAAGGTCAGCGCTGCCGTCTTCTTTGGGAGGTGTTCCCACGCATATAAAAACAACTTCCGATAAAGCTACGGCCTTTCTAATGTCGGTGGTAAAACTTAACCTGCCGCTTTTCACGTTCTTACTGATAAGTTCGGCAAGCCCGGGTTCATAGATGGGGACTCCACCCCGCTTCAAAAGTTCTACCTTGTCATTATCGCTGTCGGCGCATATAACCTCGTTGCCAAGATCGGAAAAACAGGTACCGGTGACCAACCCCACGTAACCGCTACCTACTATGGCTATTTTCATATCTCACACCTCCTCGTTACAGAAGTTTCTAAAAGTACAGGTATATGATAAATGGGAATTATAGCATACCCTCCGTAGTCACCGCAACTAAGTCCGCTCATCTTTTTCGCATCAAGGGAATAAAATACAAATACGAAAATTTTTCCGGCAATCGCTTCTCTTTGTAGCTTTTAAAATAGGCGGGACATAACCGGCATTACCGGTTAAATATTACATAACCTTTTTACAATAAATAAGATATAGAGAAATCGAAACCGTTCATTTAAGGGTCGTATCAAACTAAAAATCGGTAGTCATTGACGGTGTCGCGGGAGAGCCCAATGACCCTGGAGGTGTCTTGTTATATGCCCGGGAAAGGCCGAGAGGCAAGTCCGGGAAGGCCTTGAGGCGGAAAGCCAGCCAGAAAGTGTAATCATCCTTAAAAATATTGCTTCCTTTAACATTATATGCCAGATCCACTTCCCAGCAGTGAAGGTCGCGTGTTATGGTTATCTGCTGCTCGTCGATTTTCTGGGCTTCAAGATCGAACCTCTCATATAACCCCACGGTCCACTTAGGGTTAATTACCCATCTCGCGTCAAAGGTAAGGTGGCTGCGCGATCTTTTCGGCCTTTTTTCGTAGCGGTATCCCAAAGCAGTTTGGAAACTTTTCCAGGGGCGTAAAACAGCTTCAATACGGTTGGTTTTTAGCGAAAAATTCTCTGTTTCGATCTCGAGCCGGTTATCAAAATAAAGCCATCTATACGGACGCACCTCAAGTTCCGAGGTGAGCATCGTAAGCCGCGGGCCCTCTTCCTTTTCCCTGAAAGAATAATTCCCGGTTATAACGCTCCTAACTAGATCCATTGAGTAGGTATGCTTAGGATCTCTTATCCTGGTCTGCAGTTTGTTGGCCAGGGATACCTCGATGCCGTTGCGATGTTCGAGCGCGTCTATCGCGTCCAGCTGATAAAAATGACCTTTACTTATGTTCGGCTTATAAGTGTAGTAGTAATGCGCCGAGGGTCGCACAATATGTCTCAGACCATTGATCTCAAGACCTAAACGGTCGGTGCTTAAATCGAACACACGATGAAACCTCGCGGAAGTTTCCACCCCTCCACCAAAAGTACCCCTGGCTACTGGGTCATCCCGGTCCTTGCCTCGGCTGTATGCGGTTCCTTGCAGCGTTCCGTAAGGTACTATACTCAAAGGCCCCAACCCGGCGGCATACGAAAACCTTTGATAAGTGTCGGCTCTGGCGACTTTCTCATCGGGCGATGAATGAGAAGCGTACAATTTCTCAAAATAGGTCGCGGACGAACTGGACCTGTAATAGAAAGGTGTATCCCACAATCTCTGGTTGAAAACCTCGAGACGCGCCTCGGGAAGTTTTTGCGTAACAGTAAAGTGATCGTCCAGTCTGGCCTTTGCTTCCAAACTGAAAGAATAATTGGGAGTAGACGTTATTATGGAAGCATAATTGGGCGGGATGGGATTGTTTTCCTCGAATTCATTGTAAAAATAGTCCTTTAGAACGTACTTGTCGCTAACCTTGTTCCACTCCATCATCCCGACAGTCCGGTCATCAAAATCGATGCGGTGTTTCCATTGTAACCGGCTACGCCACTTCTGCTCTGTACCCTCTTCACGATATTCGGAAGGGCTGTAAGTACCGAAACCATGCTGATCGATGAAATACGCCCTTAGAAGCCCCCGGCCCAAACCCTCGATACCGGTGTCATCTACGTCATAATAAAGGTTGGCCCCATAAGCAAAACCTTTTTTTGTGCGGTAGTCCAGTATACCATCCACCTTGGTGTTTCCCTTTATGTGGAAACGCCATGAAGAGAGCATGAAATATCCCCAGTCACTGGTCACACCTGGAATGAACTGCACTTTGGCTTTTGTCTGGACTATGGGATGGTAATAGTAGGGGACCCAGAGTACGGGAACTTTGCCGATATAGTAGGTAACATTGCGGGCGATAACCTTGTCATCCGGAAAAATACGTATCTCTGAAGCTTTAATGTGATAATGCGGTTCGTCTTCGTCACAGGTGGTAATGTAACCATCCCTGAGAAGGTATTCGTTGGGACCTACCTTGGAAGTCTCCTCGGCCCGCCCGAACCAGGGGAAAGCCCTGACTTCGGGAGATACTATCTCACCCAGCTCCTGGGCCAGGTCGTAGCGTATGCTTTCTCCTTCCAAGACCCCCGCCGGATCCTCGATCCTGACATTGCCCTTACAAAGCGCTATTCTTGCCCCAGTGTCGATCTCGATCCTGTCGCAGCTCAGTGTGGTGTCACCGTAACGCACCAGGACATCACCCTCAGCGACTATGCGACCCTCTTCCTGGAAATATTCTACTCTTTCACCGTCGACCACTATCGAGCGTTTTTCCCTGATAGCTATGTCCACATCAGGATCGTCCCTGTAGGAAACAGGTTTTCTGGGAACATCCGGCCTCACAACATCAACTTCGTCTTCAGGTATAACTTCGGGTTCCCTGACCGGCTCTCTTTCCCTGCGAAGCTCTTCCAGGCGGGCGGCTCTTTCACGCTCCCTGGCCTCTCTTTCTGCCTCTCTCTGGGCCTCTCTTTCAGCTTGTTTTCGAGCCCTTTCCTCCCTTTCCTGCTCTCTAAGGGCCTCTTTCCGGGCTCTTTCTTCTTCCTTTTCCCTGTCAGCCATGCGCCTCTGCTTCTCTTGATACTCTTCCCATTGTTTCTCTTCAGCGTCAAGATGTTCTAAGAAAGCCTTGGCGGCTTTGCTGTCAGGAAGAAGCCTTAGAGCCCTTTCACCGAAAGACCTGGCGCGCCGGAAATTCCTTACACTTCTCTCGGCGCGAGCTTTTTCCAGGGCCTCAAGCACTCTCAGGTTTGTCCGCTGCGTCTCCCTGAAATCCCGGTCAGTCTGGTCCGCCCAGGCAGAAGCCGATGGCATAGATGTACCGGCAAGCACAAAGCAAACACACAATACCAGAGTCGTTATTTTTCTGAGATTATTCACAGCCGTTCCAAACGACCGGAAAAGTGAACACATAACGAAAAGCCTCCCCCAAAAAACAGATCTTTATGGTAAAAAACTTCGATGGCTTTTATATCGGTTTGATAATAAAACTTGAAACACACCCCGACAAAATTAAAGTCTTCCCGCGTTTAAAGTCCGAGGTCAGGAAAAAGTATACCACTTCAGAAACTAAAAATCTACCCGCTTTTTGCCGTAACGGCCGAAAAAAACATTGTACGGGAATAACGCTAAATATCGCCGTCACCCTTTTGAGATCATACGGTGCATACCCGGTTCCTGCCCCGGCGCTTGGCTTTGTAAAGAGCGGTGTCGGCTTTCTCCAAAAGGTCCTCTATGCTTTTCCCGTCCTCGGGATAAGTGGCAACCCCTACGCTCACCGTCATATTAAGTTCCTCATCGAATGCCTTTATAGTATTTTCTTCCACCGATCTCCTTATCCTCTCTCCTACGGATACCGCGAGATCCCTCGTGGTTTCAGGAAGAACCACGCAAAATTCTTCCCCACCGTACCTTGCTATCATGTCAACTTCCCGGACTGAACTTTTAAGACGATCCGCTATCTTGTTGAGAACGGCGTCTCCTATTAAATGGCCGTAACGGTCGTTACAATCCTTGAAATGGTCCACGTCGACCATACCTACGGAGAAAGTAAGGCCGAGTCTTTCAGCCCGGTCCACTTCCTCTTTCAACCGCTCCATAAGATGCCGCCTGAGGTATACTTCCGTGAGGCCGTCCATTATGGAAAGTTCCTGTACCTTCTCGTACAGCTGTACTTTACGGAACTCCAGTTCGATCTGCGGGGTAAGAAGACGGAACCTTCCGTACATCGTCCTTTGAGCGCCCTCAACAGCAAGCACCGCGCTGATCTCACCGCCGCTTCTTATGGGGAAAGCCATAAAAGTGTCAGCCGTTATTTTCATATCCTCAAATTTTTCAGGGTACTCAAGCCGGGTTATAAAAAAGGGATTCATTTCATAACCGCCGCAGTTCTTTATGACTTCTTCGGAGTCTATTCCCGGCTCTCCGTCCGGTGTTGTTCCTACGCAATGGGTATACCGTGACGCGCGCCTCAGGCATTTACCTTGCGAACATATAATTAGATGAGCGGAATCCAGAGTAAAGTTCTCTTCAAGAAAATCGAATAGGGCTCCGCCGAGGTCATCAAAAGTAAGGGCCGGGGCAAGTTTTTTAGTCACCTCATAAAGGCGTGATATACGGGAAAGTTCCTTTTCTATCTTCTTGCCACGTTTATCTATGACCTCAAGCTCGGCTACAAGACTGTTGTATTTCCGCTGGGTGGCTGAAACCTCTCGCCTGTATTGCCGGGAAAACATGGCGTAGAGATGCTGCCCGAGATAGCTAACACCTCCCACAAAAGCGAAAAGGGCCGTAAGCACCACGACGTCGATAGTATTGAATGACCCCAGGAGACGGTACACGGTCAGGAAAATGAAGTTCAATACCGTAAGAAGCAATGCCTGCCGGAAAGAAAAAACAAACGGCATCAGGACATAGACCACGGGAATCATAAAAACGAACAGATATTCGTCCCCCCGGGGCAACGAATACGCCGTCCAGCTCAGCAGCAAAAAGACAATGTTCAACCCGGCCAGCATCACCGGCCTTATTTTGAGCATACCCTGTTCTTTCCTTTTTTCTTGGCCCTGTAAAGAGCCCTATCCGCTTCCATGATAATGTCGTCCTTTAGACGCGCGTCCTCCGGGAACATGCTCACTCCTATCGAAACAGTTACCGAATACTTTTCCCTACGTAAGACCACTACAGCTTTCTCTATGTCGTCCCTTATCCGCTCGGCAAGTTCCAGCGCCCCCGGCCTGTCCATATTAAGGGACAGGAATGCGAACTCTTCCCCGCCATATCTCGCGACAGTGTCCCCTGCTGATGCCTTGCCTCTGAGTATAGCGCCGGTTTTCTGCAATATGGCGTCTCCTGCCATATGTCCGTTCTCGTCATTGAACTTCTTGAAATTATCTATGTCTATCATAAGTAGAGCGAAAGTGTTCCCGCTGCGCAGGGCCCTTTTAACTTCCTCATCGAGACGTTCAAGAAAATACCGGTGAACGAACAGCCCGGTGAGACTGTCCCGTATCGCAAGGTCCTCGGTCTGCTGATATAACCGCGCGTTTTCCATAGCGACAGCCGCGAGATCGCCTATAATATCCAGCATCCTCAGTTCGTGAGGCGTGAAAGTAGCTTCCCTGGAGGAATCCACCCTGATAACCCCTAACACTCTCCCTTCCATTATCAGGGGTTTGACCATAAGCGACACGGCATCGTCCTCTTGCTCTCTACCCTTGACCGAAAACCTGAAATCCTCCTTGATATCCTTCACAAGAAGGCTCTTTGTGTTCTTCATAGCCCAGCTGTCGAAAATACCGCCCTTTTTACTTTCGAACTTCCTGCGTGACGGGCCCTTAAGCGTTATCGAGAGGCTAAGCCCGCCGGATCCTTTCACCGTAAAGAAAAGTACCCTGCTATCCTCACCGAAGATATTGAAAGTCTCGTCCGCGACCGTCCGCAGTATCTCGTCTTCCCGCAGAGTAGACCCTACTCTGTCCGCCACGTTTTTCAGTTTAAGAAGGCCGTCTATCTTTCTACCCATGGCCGAGACCTCTATCTCCCGATTCTTCATATGATCGTGTATAAGGTTATTATCCTCGGCTATCTTCTCCATAAGGACCTT
>SLID01000091.1 GCA_007135805.1 Candidatus Omnitrophota bacterium
CGTATACACAGATTATACCATTTTACCAAAAAGGTTTAACCCATAATCCGGGTTAACGCTGAAACGGGACATTTTCAGAACACGGCTATCTTACTGTCAAAGGCCTTCTCGCCTTATTCTTCGCGACAGATAATAAACAGGGAAGCCTCCAGCCGTTATGGCCAGCCCCACAAGTGACGGATAAGGATGTGAAAAGAAAGTTACAACCGCCAAAGCGGCGGATATTAAGGCGAACAAAACAGGTATAACAGGATAACCCCACGCGCTATAGGGCCTCACAAGGGCCGGATATTTCCGGCGTAACACAAAAAGTCCCGCGGCCGCTAAAGCGAAAAATGACCATAGAAGAAACCCCGTGAAAAAGAGAAGCATGCCGAATGTGCCCCAGATAACAAGCGCTATTGACCATAAAGAAGTTACCATAACGGCAATATATGGCGCTCCCGAACTTTTTCCTATGCGGTTCATGCTCTTTAAAAGAGGGTTATCACACGCCACAGCATATGTTATCCGGGACCCTGTCATTATCATGGCGTTTATCGCGGCCACTGAAGCGACCACAACCACCGCTTCCAGGGCTTTCCTGCCATACCTTCCGCAAATTATCTGAAAAACCCGGGCCCCGATAAGCTCGGTCTTTTGTATCTCAGCAACCGGAAAAAGATACACATACAGTAAGTTCGCGGCCACATACAAAAAAGTCACCGCCAATATCCCTGTAATGAGAGAAAAAGGCAGTGTTTTTCCGGCATTCTTCGTTTCCCCTGCCACGAAAACACTCTCATGCCACCCCCCGTAAGTCCAGAGAACCGGGATCAAGGCAAGAAGGAACATAACGGGGCCGCCGCGCCCAGGAACCTCGCCGGAAGACCGTAAATGCGCGAAGTCTCCCGCTCCGGACATAAAACCCAGTATTATCATAGCTACGAGAGCGGCAACCGTGACCAGCACCAATACGCTCTGGACATTTTTACCGTACCTTAGTCCGGCCGCGTTAATGATGCCAAAGGCGGCAATAAAGAAAACGGCCGTCCCCGTAACAAAAACGCTGCCGACGCCAAGAAAAGAAATAAGATGCTCTGAAAGTATATACGCGACCGCGGCTATTGAACCGGTCCGTATGACCAGTATCTCGGCCCAAGCGAAAAGGAACGCTGTCAACGAGCCGTAACTTTCCTTAAGATAAACGTATGTCCCCCCGGTTCTTGGAAATGACGCGGAAAGCTCGGCGTAGCACAATACCCCGGTAAGAGAAATAAATCCCCCCGCGGCCCATGCGAGAAGCATCATCCCGGGCGACGACAAATATTGGGCCACTTCATAAGGGGTCCGGAAAATACCCACCCCTATAACTATGGCTATAACAATGGCGACAGAGTCCCATCGACCCAGAACTTTTTTCATGCCCGCTCTTTCCGCGTTATTCACTTTCGCCTCTCCCCGCCTTTTTTGTCATATGCATTCCAATGTCATTCAGCTCATCACGCCAAAAGAAGCATCACACCCATAAGAAGGATAATAAACGCCCATATCCTGAAAAAACTGAGCGGCCTTTTTTCAAGCCATATCGATAACGTTTCAGAACTTTTTGTCGTTATCAGCATTATAACCTTTATCGTGATAATAAGGCCGGCGACTCCCGCTATCTTGGCGGGTATACCCTGCGCCCTAAAAGCGCTTCCCATAACAAGTACCGCGAATACAAGGATAAACGCGTAAACGATAAATCTCATCCTGATATTTATCCGACGCCTCAGACGGTTCTTACACCCTTGCGGATTAATTATCCCCAGAACTCCGAATAATATGGCTATGACTCCCGCTATACTGGCAAGCACCGCTAATACACCTCCCTAAAGGGATCAATTTCGCCGCTACCGCGTCCCAAAACGCCAAACCGCGAAGACCTCTCAATTTCCTAAACCCGATTATACCATTCTGGAACGTTTATATGAAGAGGATGTCCATTAAGATACGAAATAAACTCGAACTTTTTGGGATTTAATTCGATGACATATTTCACCGCGATAAGAATAGACCGCGCTTATCAATCATCAGTTCTTTCATCTATCGGAATATCCAGAAGCCTGGGAGCGGTATATCTTATACCGAGAAGACCTAATGGCGCGGTCAGGCATATAGATAGAACAGCTATCGACAGTATAACCGCTCCGTTATCCACCCCTGACAAAAGCGGGATAGCTCCCAGGGCCGCTTGAACGGTCGCCTTCGGCACATAAGCAACGGCGCAGAAAACCCTTTCTTTTGAGCTGAATCTTGTCCCGAGTAAAGCGATAAAAACACCGCAGGACCTGAAAATAATACCTGTCGCGATGATCAAAACTCCTATTAAGCCGGCTCTAATAGCGACATTTATATCGACCGCCATACCTATAAGTACAAACAATATTATCTCGGCAAAGATCCATATTTTGGCCAGCTTTGAAGCCAGTTCATGGGCAACAATTTCACTTTTTTCAAGCAGCACAAATCCCATTGTCATTACCGCGAGGAGCGCCGCGATGTGTGTCCAATTGCCAAGTTGAACTAAAAACACGGAAAACCCCAGAAGAAGAATTATTTTTTCTGTAGCCCTTATCTTATTGAAATGTTTTTTAAAAAACCATGACAGAAAAAGACCCGCGCAAATACCGGTTATAACACCCAGTATAATAGCATAAGGGATCATAGCCGCCGACCTGAGGTAACTTACCTTGCCACCCAGGTAAATATTTAAAAACACCGTAAAAATTGATATTGCCGCTATATCGTCCAATGATGCCCCGGCTAATACCATTGTGGGAACTTCATTTCGTTTTCCATACCCCTGCTCCTTAAGGGTTAACATAGAGGGGACCACGACCGCGGGTGATACCGCCGCGAGAATAAAGCCCATCATACCCGCCTCCGGCCATGAAAATGACAGCAAGTACCGGCTTGCGACCGCCACGATCACTCCCTCAAAAAGACACGGGATAAAAGCCATCTTGATCGCCGATCTTCCGACCCTTTGCAGAACATCTTTCTGTATGCCCAGTCCCGCCCTCAAAAGGATGGTAATAAGCGCCAATGATTTAAGAAAAGGGGCCATTTCCCAGATAACCGGCGGGAAGTACTCCCTGAAGAAAAAAGCGAGTGTAATTCCCCATATCGTCATACCAAAAATAGACGGTAATTTAGCTTTTTGGGCAAGCCGCCCGCTAAACCATCCTCCGATCACTATTAAGACCACCAGTATGTTCAGTGACATAAAATACCCCTTCGCGCGGATATAAAAAAACCCAACAGAAAGAACTCCCACCAAAATAACAGTAGGAGTCATCAGCCTATTGGGCAGTTAAAGGCGAACTCCATCGCCTTATTGATAATATCACAAACTACCTGTCTCTTAAACAAAAAATTCTAGTGGATCATGGGAATAAATAATGGGGACGGTTCTTATTTTACGCTATTGAAACTACATTTGTTGCGTGAACACTCTTTTTTCTTTATGTGTGCATTTACATCATATTTAGTTTCTTTATAAGGACTTGCCGAACACGTCTGATTACATTTGTATAGGTCTTTGTTACGCCGCTTGCAACAGCCTTATGTATCCTAGATACCTTTCCCTTAACATCTCGTATAGTATTACCTCTACTACCGGCATGAAAACGATCATGTTATTTTCAATGTCAATTGTATCAACCAAAGATGACCCACTTATGTCTACGCCTACCGACGCCTCTAAAGTAAGTGTTATCATCTCGATAATACTGATATATAATTGTTCATTCATGCACTCTTTATATTGCGCTCTCAATTGCGTAGCGTCTATTCCTGCAATAAACGGTCTTTCATAGCCCTTCCCATCTCTTATCACTGCAAAACTTTCAGCTTCAACCACACTCTTATCCGCAAGTATTATCACGTTGCCGAACGTTGTATCTTTCATGCCGGAACCTTGTTCTGATTTCATCGCGTCCAATACTTCCCCCGCCAAGGAATCTCCTTCGGACAGCACTACTTTTACATTTTTAAACCCAAGTTTTCTTAGAATATTTTCCAGCCCAGCCAATTCTCTTAAAAAAGGGGCCATAAGATTATGCTGCAAATCCCCTTTGCCCATTCCCGGTATCCAACTTGTATCAAGACCTATTACTATCCTCTGATCCATTCTTTTTGCCGAACGTGCTTTTACTATCGCCGAAGCCACTATGCTATCTATGTACAGTCTGCCTACGTTTGCTTTCATTATATCTATTTGACGTTTTATATCCTTTTCTTCACCTCGTTCTTCAATTAACCCCATCACCGCCAAAACTATTTTTTCAACTCCGTCTTCAGCTCGGATATATCCGCTTGTTGACACTTCATTATATGCTCTTATAACTTGGGCCTGTCGGTTATTAAGATAACTCTCATAAGATCTGTCGACGCCAACGGGAGTTAATCTGACCGCATAAAACATTTCTGAATATAATGGCCTTGTGAATTCTAAAGATCCAATGATTTCCCAATCATAATCAACCACACCCCTTAGAGACTCCATAACATCTATTAGATTTTTTTCGTTATAATCATTTCTTGAAGAGTACCCTATTATTATCTCCCCACTACTGCTTAAATAGTGTGGTGCTTCTTGTAAAAAATAGCGCAGAAAACTCTGATCAGGATCGCTCAAGGCTTTTCCAAGCTCCCCCGACATAGTGCTTGCTCCCCAGGGCGGGTTCACTATAATTGTGTCAAATCTTTCCGATCCATCTAACGCCTCGAAAAACCTTCCCTCCATCCCATCGGTAACCTCTCTGATATCTACTTTATCCTCAACACCATATTTCCTGGTGTTTATCCGCGATAATTCGCAGGCATGTTTATTTATATCTACACCCACAACCTTATCAGCATTTCGTAATGCCGCAACTATACCCAAAACTCCCGTTCCTGAACCGATATCCAGAAATTTTTCCCCTTTCATCGATGGTATAATGCTTGCTAATAAACCTGTCATCTGATAATGAATAACCGGATTAAACACCCTATTATCCAACATTAACCCGTCTATTTCCGGTATCCCGATATTCCGGCTTGTTAATTGCCCTCTCCTGTCAAAAATGGCCTCAAATGGTTCATTTTTTTCGTCCTCTAAAATCCTTGGTATTTCACTCAGACTAAATGAATTTGTTTGGACTGATAAAAGGACCTTCTTTACAGTTATCGAGCTTTTTTTATTGACATCAATTTCATTGAAACAAAATTTTGTGGCTTTCTGCAGATCATCGATGTTGGCATTATTGTGTGAGGGGTACTGATCGATAAAGACCAGATCATCGTTCCCGGATTCTATGTCCCAGGAAAGCATCAATAAATATTTAATTGCTGCATCAAGGTCCATTTTTGACATCAATTCGTTATGCTCCGGGTCACTGATCTGTTCTAAACGTCTACTAAGGGCCCACAGCATTTTTGCTCCCTTCTCGCTGGTTCTCAATAAATCAATTTCCTGATTAACTGCCTCATAAGACGCACCTGTAAAACTTGCTATCTTTAAAACAACCTGATCAAAAACCTTTTCTCGTTGCTTATACATTGCATTTTGAGGGTCTGGGTACGTCTTCGAGACCTTTTGCGCAGATGTTATATGCCGACACTCTGAGTGGCTCGGTTCGACTGCTCGCCACTTAATAAGTTCATTCCCCTTTGATTTCCAATATTCCTCAATTTTAGGTTTGGGAATGCGTAATTTAGGGTTCCTGAACTTTATCTGTTCCTGTACTCGCATAAAAGTTCTATTCAATATATCTTTCCTGTCTTCCCCTGAAAGATCTGGTTCCAGATCAAGCCAATCCCTGTATTGATCCCAGTCTAAATACAATCCCTTTGCCGAATCCATCAGCACTTTTATCACTAATAGGTCGGAATAGTAAAGCGCCATGGCTTCTCTGTATACATTATTGCTCGCCTTGCCATCTCCACGGCTATACTTAAGCAACTCGAATAATTCCTTGAGGTACCCCGCTCTTATTGTTAGGTGCTTGAAAAGAGCTGCTTCCAATTTGTGATTATCTTTCCCGCTGTATGCTGAAACCATGTCCCCTAAGAGATGATAGTACTGTCCCCTTAAGTTGCCCAACACATAATGCGCCTTGCTTTGGATCTCGCAACTTACTTCTCCTTCTCGTCGTATTTCTTGTATACCAAAAATTATAGGCTTGTTCCCGCTATGCCAGGCATCAAATATGCGCGACAACCTACCGACCCTTTGATCGATGAAGTCAGTCGCCCTAAAGGCCAATGCTTCTGTTCTTTCCTCTCCAAGTATTCCTTCCTCCTTTGCAAGTGAAGTCAAAGGGCTTGTCTCATAAAAAGTCACTCTTGCAAAAGGAAAACGTATGTATTCTGACAGCCGTGCCGTTTCAATAAATTTTATACCTTCTTCGAGCTCATCAAAAGACATGAAGGGATCAAAAAGAACCATTCCCAGTTTTATGTTCTCGATCCCCACTTCTTCCAAAACCCTTATGGCTCCCTTAACTTCTTCTTTAGTTGTTCCCTTCCTGAACCTTGCGCTTTGTTTATCGCTACCGAAATCTCCTCCTATATTAACTACTTTTAAACCGGCTTCCTTCAGTAACTTCAGCGTTTCTATCTTAGCCTGTCTCACTTCCTCAGTATCTCCTTGTCGATAAACACTATGTACGCGTAGATAGGCAAAAAAGGTAAGGTTGTTTTTTGCCTCTATTTTCCTTCTTGCAAATTCTTTATATATGTCCAGATCGCTCGCTTTTTTTGCATTGGGTCCCATAAAATCAGAATCAGTAAATTCAAAATGCGTGGCCCCCATTTCTTGCAGAGCGTCTAACTCCACAAGCAGATCATCTAAAGATTTATGGCGCCATTCCCGTTTTTGACATGTCCACATTGAACAAAATGTGCATTTCCCCCACGAACAGCCTCTGCTAAATTCGGCATACACAACACCTTTACGCTTTAATGTTTCTGTGGCACTCTGTCTGTCGGGTAACGGTAATCTTGCAAAATCTAATGTGTCACTCACAGGATTAAGGACAACTTGGCCACGGTCTTTATCCCAATATGCCGTGTTTGAAATTTCACCTATTTCCTTATCTCCTCTCACAAATGAAACAAGATCCCGGCTTGCTTCTTCTCCCTCTCCGACTACAACCATCACATCTTCATGTTTACGGACTATTTCCTCATATGCCGTGGCTCCGGTGACATTTCCCACGACGAACAATGTTCCTTCTTCTTTAAATGACTTGTATTTGTTCCGCTTTTCAAGTATCTCCATCATTTGCGCATATGTCAGGACCTTAGCCGATAATCCAATTATCTCTGGCGGATCAACAGATAATCTTTGCAGCACCTCATCGACATTTCTTTCAAATTGCAGATCAACAAGATCTACCTCCACTTTGTCTTGAAATTGCTCTTTTAAGTAAGTCTTTATTACGCTTGGCCCCAGCGATTCTGCGTAAAAAATGTATCTATCGTGAAACAAACTTATAATCGTAAAGCGTATGGCCTGACTTTTGGATACCTGGGGTTGTTCCCTTACATCATGAACGCTGTCAGGTATTTCTATGTGGCTTCTGGGTTTTTGTGCCATTGTGCTTTTACCCTGCAGAGAAGACATCCTACTTATTGAAAGACCCAATATTAGAGCCAAATCGGCTGCCATTAACAATCGTCCAATAAGTAGCGGAAAACCCATTTCGACAAGCAGTATCCCCAATGCGAAGAGGACTCCGACCTGCATGAATTTGATCCCATCTCCTATTTTTCGGCCTATATTATCCATAAACCGCCTTGACTCGATCTTAATCGCCTTCTTCACAGCTTCCCTATCTTCATCTGTTTGGAGCGCTTCTGCGATCGTTTCGAATGCTCGATTTTGCTCGGTTAGCATGCACATTGGAGGACACCGCTTTTCTAGACCTTCCTGCTTCATGAAATCGATCACATCACGCCTTCTCTGACTTTGCCATATCTCATCTAAGGTCTGTGATTTTAGATTACCGTACACAGCAGCCGGATCGAGTCCATGCTCAACGCAGTGATAAACATTCCCATCTGAGCCTATAAAAGTCAGCCAAGGGCAAGCCCGGCACTGGTTAAATCCCTTCTTTATTTCATCCATCGCTTCTATGCGTGTTTTTGGGTAGAAAATACTAAGGCCGTTTATCCTGTCTTCAATATATGGCCTAATTCTAAACTCCAGATCATCCATTGCTGCCTGAAAAATATATGCCGGGAATTGCTCAGCATCGTATGTGAATCTATAATAATCATCGTAATACCTATTAAGATCCGGATGTGTCCTTATGTATTCTAGACAATCTGCTGTTTTGGTGTTCTCTAACTGTACCCCTCTTAAATATCGAACCGCGGGTCTATACCAAATATGTTGTAAAGCCCCAGGATGCCTATCCGCAATAGCCTGTATGAGCCTTGCTATTTCCATAAGTTCTCTAAAATTTAACGGCGTTATTATCACCCCTACTCCAAGACCCAATTTTTTCCCAAACTTTTCTTTTGCCGCAGCTATCTTTTCTACGTTTTCCAATGCCCTGTAAAACATTGTCTCAGGAACACCAAAAAAGTGTTTATACGTTATGGGCCTTCCAGCATTAAAACTTATACGTATGAATTTAAGACCGACGTTGACCATACGTTCAGCTATTTGATCCGTGACCAAATGAGCTTCAGTAAATAAGCCAGTGGCCAACCCTCTCCCACGCGAAGCATACTCAATGCCTTCGAACAAGTTTTTATTAAACAGGGGATCTCCTCCGCCCGTGAAAGTAATGCTTTGCACCCCGGCATCGGCCAATCTATCGATATAAAGTTTCATATCGTCAAAAGCCATCACATACCGGCTCTTATCTTTGCATCTCGAAATTTCATCTTTGCTGCGCCCATAGGTGCAAGTAAGGCAATTGGAGGGGCATCTTTCTGAAGGCACGAACTGGGCATTTACCGGCATGATATCGTCAAATCTTCCCTGTGCTACCAATTCTGCTCTGTCTGGGAATGCCAACCATTTACCGGTTGACATGTTCCCGTAAGTAGAGGCATTGTGCAGCAACCCTCTGACTTGTTCCAGGGGATTTTCTTCGGGTTTTTGTTCTGTCTGAAGATCCCGAGTTTCTTGCCCCCTTACCCTCGTTTCATCCTCCCTGGGCGGCCTCCTATTGTCTTCGGGGTCATTTTGCCCTATCGTTTGGCCAATTAGCGTTTGCGTCAATCTGCAACCGTGAGCACATTCGGGCAGTGGATCGCTAAAAAAGTTAACCCTCTCTGATAGTAGCTCCTGAAGAGAGGTCTCTTCGATCCTGCCATATGAGTGTTCGGAGGCAGCTGCCTGTATTCTACACGGATAAATATTTCCATCAGCTCCGATCAAAGCGTGTCCTTTCGCCAAGGGACAACTATCTACTTTAGATACCTCCCTTAGGGGAAGCTTTGCTTCATATATTTCTTTCGGCAGAATAAATCCGGTGGTTTCTTCTCTATAATTTCCCAAAAATTCCCCAAAAGGTCTTCCGCTTTGTTTGATCGCGTTTATTCCTTCATGCCAATGCCTTTCGATTTCTTCATCCGGATTCGACAAATGAAATGGATCTTCTGGAACAGCATCATCGGCTATATAAAGAAGCTTGAAACCAAATTTCTTTTTACGCAATGCGGGATCCTCCCTGCACATCCTATCCCAGTTCTTCCATAGCTCTTCCGCAATAACCAGAGCGTCCATAACATTGCTTTTATGGAACAAAAATGTTGTCCACTGTTCCTGAACAGTTCCTTCTTTGAAATATCGCCATATGTTAGTCCAAATTTGTTTAACGAATTCCGGCATATCCTCCCCATGATGCTGGAAATGCTCCCCCTTAAGACCGTGAGTGCTGACCCTTAAAATATCGATGTTGTCTTGAAGATCTTGCTCGAGATAGATTATGCCGTTAGTACATAGTGATATTTTTGCTAAGGGATTTTGCGTCCTAAGTTTTCTCATAAAATCATAAATGTCGTACCCCTCCCAGGAATACATGGAGGGTTCTCCTCCGCCTAAAACAAAAATGCTTTCCGGTTGCATTTCGGCGATCTTATCGATATTTTCGAAGAGCAGAGTCGCGCCCCCCTCATGGAGAGCTCCATACGGACATTTATAACAGCTTAGATTGCATTGATTGGTGGGATGGACTTCGACAACTTTAACTTGTCTTGAAAAACCGGTAAGATCGCCGCTATGCGGTTTGGGCCCATACCCCTCGATTCTTTTCTTTATAACTTCACGATAGACATCATCAACCTTCCCATAAACAGACGTCCAGGAATATTCCTGCACGGTTTCGCTTATCCTCTTTCTCTCTTTATCGCTGACCTCTTCCGACAGCAACGCTTTTATACCATTCTTAAAATCTTCGACATATCTTTTAGCTTGTTGTTCAGAAACTCCCTTTTCTGGTTTGCCTTGCGGGATCGGAGCCACTAAAACAGCATGCCCATCGGCAATAAGACCAGGCCTAACCAGCATTTGTGGCCCTCCGCGATCAGAGGCTATTACTCTTCGTCCACAAGCCAAGGCTTGCAACAATCCTAAACTAAATGGTTCGTTGTCTGAGGGCAATGCAAACACATCCGCAATATTCAGCAACTCTCCTACTTCTTCCATTGAAACCCATTTATTCAAAATTTTTATATTTTCTTCCATCCCTTTGCTTGCGATGAAATCCCTGTATTCTGCTACTATCTCATCTGCCCCAGTACCTACAAATAAAGTTAGGACTTTTCCGGGAATCTCGTTTGAATAATCCGCTGCAGCCTCCAGCAGATAGTCCAATTTTTTCCATCTAACATACCTCCCGACATAAAGCACTACCTTGTCATAATCTCCGTCTATGCCGTAACGATCTAGCAGCTGCTTTCTGTCAACATTTCGGGGATGGAATATTCGAGCATCTAACCCGTTCCCTATCATTTCTATCTGTTCATCTTTTAACCCATACATTTTTTGGGTTTCTTCACTGATGTCGTCAGATATGCTTAGCACCCTGTCAAGTCGTTTTATGGCAGGCCTAACCAAAGAGAGCATCTCCGGGGCTTCTTGCAGCATTTTCTGTTCTGTCCCGTGTGTCGTTGACACAATTGGTATCCACGGAGCGATCAGCTGTACCAGAGGGTTCAGCAAAAACAAATGATTTGTATGAATTACATCTGGTTGATATTCCTCAATGAAGATCTTTAGACGGTGGTAGTATATTTCCAAAAACTCGACTAGATCTCTCTTTGACATGTCTTTGTAGCGGATAGGATTAAACGGCATGCCTGAAGAAAAAACAGGGATGGTCAGTTTTGTATCTGCTGTATCACTTTCAGAAAAGATTATCGTGTCGACAAGTGCTGTTTCTTCAAGTTTAAGATCTTTAGGCAAAAGTGGCTTCCTGTACGCAAGGGAGAGGGCCAAGCTTCCTCCCCGCCGCTGATGCTCCAATGCTAAAGATTCAACAACAACCCCGCTCCCGCAATTCATAGTGGGGCCGGCAATCATCATAAGCACTCGTGGAATAGGAGTTTGTGCAGCTCGTAAAGCCCATTCCTGGGCTTTCTCTGAGGCCCGTAAAAGAACATTGTCAACTGCCTGTCTGAAATTCTGGATCTGCCCCAGGACATTGTTTAAAATCCTTGTAGAAATGTTCCTGTCTGTAATTTTCAGCAAAAACGACGCTTTCTCTTCTTCCGTTCCTAACTCCTGATATCTTAAGATAAGTTCATATACGGCCGCGTCCCTTTCTTTTCCCTTTAGCTTTGGATCTGTGGCGATATTTAGCAGGGATTCAACTGTCTCATCTGTTCCGTCTTTTTCATGTGAATCTTGATCTTCAATCGCCGGTGTGTCTATTTCAATTTTTTCTCTTTTGGGGGTTGTTTCCAATTCCTTTTGCGTAACATCCTCGTACCCTAAAACATTGCGTCCAACTTTAAAAGTCTTATCTCCATCAGCACCTACGTAAGGAACATATGCTTCTCCTTTATCGAACCTTATTCCATCTATGTCTATGCCCTCTAAAACCTGGAATGTGCCTCGCCCAAGTTCTTTTCGTATAATTTGCGCAATATATTTTTCTCGTTCTTTGGCTACACTTTCAGGAACACTAAAAAAATAGTCTTGTATGTAGTTTAAAAAGAAAAAAAGTTCCGCTCTTTCCTGAAACGATAGTTCTGTTGTGAAATCCGGTGATAAGCTGAGATTGTTAATAAATATGCTTGGAACAGCAAGTGTGTCTGATCGGGGAGTTAGAGAAATAGTGGGATCGGCCCACGTTATATCCAACCAAAGAAGTAATATTGCCAGTAATGAGGCCGTTATTCGTAGAAAAGATTTTTTCACGGAAACATTCATGAAACCATTCTGCTTGTTTATTGATGCCTAAATAATACTATTTTATCATATAATACCCCATTTCTTAATCTTTATTTTCCTAACTTAGGGGTCGTCATGGGGGATCTGGGAAACCAGCATTAAATGGCGGGCGTTAGTATGGGGGTTTTAGACATAAATTGGCGGGATTTTCGTTCTTTTACAAAATAATGGGGACGGTTCTTATTTTGTGACCTTGGACTTAAATTTGTTGCGTGAACACTCTCTCTTCTTTACGTGTGCATTTACATCATATTTCGTTTCTTTATAAGGACTTACCCAACACGTCTGAACGCATTTTTTCTGAACGCATTTTTTCTGATTATGGCCAATGTTTCGGCACATCGATATCCACACCGGACTCGATCAAATGGCTTCTTTTCGCGGTATCAAGGATAACCTCGGCCACGTCCCGGGCGGGAATACCTTGAAAGCCCGACATACGTGTTTTGGTCAGCGGCGGGTTGATCGAGAAAATCTTTACAGCAGTTTCTTGGGCCAAGGCCTGGGTAAAGCCGCGCACACCGAATTTTGTGGCGCAATAAACGGTTAGGTTCTCATAGCCGGTCTTTCCTGAACCGCTCGATATGTTGATTACAGTTTCTTTAGTGTGGGGCAAAGCCTCTTTGGTCATCTTAATAAGACCGGCCAAATTGACATTGATCTGCTGATCGATCTTTTTATGAGATTGGTTCTCAAGATGTTCCCATGTTATGCATCCGGCATTGTTTACCAGAACATCTATTGGTCCCATTTCACTAGCTGTTCGTTTTATAACCTCCTTAATGTTGGAAAGGTCCGCTATATTGAGCTTGAGCGTCATAACCCCGGGACTGCCCAGCTCTCTGCACTTCTCAGCTACTAGTTGAGCTGGTTTCTTATCCTGATAGTACGTTATTATTACTTTCGCCCCTTCTTTTGCAAATAAAAAAGCTGTTTCCCTCCCGATTCCTATGCTGGATCCGGTTATCAGAACAATTTTACCTTTTAAACTCTCCATTACGACCTTCCTTTTTTTCCTTTACGGCTCTTTCCACTTTAACGAGGGTTCTTTCGTTTTTGCCTTTTACCTCTTTGTCCTGTTCCAAACCCACGGTTATGATCTGATGCCCGTTTTTCTGCAGATATGTTTTGACCTTCCCCATTTTAGTGGACGTTATGGATACTTATGTTTTTCCCCGCCTTCGGCTTCAAAGCCAACTGCTGTTTACGTTCTCTCAGCAGTCGTGACACGTCCTTCTGTCGTCTGGTTATTGTGTGTTTGGTAATCACCTATCTCCTACAACAAAGACATCCTTGGAGGGTAGTCATAAAAAAAAGTACCGCCAAAACAAAAAGTACTGAAACAGCTTTCTTCATATCCCCCTCCCCGCTTCCATAAACAAAAAGACAACCCCAGCCTAAACCAAGATTGCCTCCATATATTAAATCTTAATGTCCGCCACTATCCTGCTCCTCTGTGGCTAATCCTCCGTCTGCATCATTGCAGATAACTCAATTGTACTACCCAGCTTACGCACTGGCAAGCTTTAACCTGCCGATGAAGAGCGTCAGGCACGAAACTGAAAGATCTTCAGACTAGATCCCAAAAATAGGTGCGACCCCTTTTTCTTATTCGTTCTTATCTTTCGTTTTTAGAGATATGTTTCGTTTCTGCAAAAGAGCCGCCGGGATGGTCTCGGACTTTGCTAAGTCCAATTTGGAAAACTAATTTGTTACCAGGTTCTCCCTTGTAAAGCTTTCTTTACACATGTAAAGAAAGCTGCCAGAACTCGTTTATAACTCTTGAAGTTCATCAAAAAACCTTTCTGCCGAATCTATATTCTTCAAAGACTCATTCACTTCTTTTATGTCAAACTTCTCCGGATCAAATTCTTCACCTATCCATTCTAACATAGATTCATACTCGGGATGTTTTGGGTTTGAAATCGCTTTTAAGAATTCTTCATAACCTGGAATTCCTCCGCAATCTTCCGGCGGACAACTACGTCTTCCATCAATACATACCGGATAGTATGCATTTTGGTCCGGCTCAATTATCTTTTCCAAAACCAATTCATGTTCCCACCCATCTCCCATATCATACTCATAGAGGAATTTTTTTATTTCTTTTTTTCCCAGATCTAATAGCCTTACTTCCCTTTCATCTATAGTTCTAGTGAAGCCTGGCTCCTCGTACGGAACATTGTAAAACTTGTCTCCAACGTAAAATTGATGTAAATGCCCGCCTGCCCATCCCATTGTTTCCAAAATGATAGATGAGAGACGGTGCAGTGTGATGCTGTTTTCAACCTGGATTCTACGCCAAATAGGAGGGCTACTGTCTTTTAGAATTATCTTGAACTGGCAAATGCTCTTTTCATTTTTCTTCATATCAATTCCCTCCCCGAAAGATAACTGTCCCCCTCTTTATATTTGTTAAAACTTGAATTTTTTTTGCGGATCGATCTTCTTTATCTCTTTTTTGATTATATCAATGAATTTTCGTGCCGATTGCAGAGCTTTTTGAGCGTCTGTCTTTGAAAGGTGTAGTTTCCATGGTTCATATATGAACTTATTCCTATTCTTCCGCATATAATCGAACTTAGACGTTAAAGCCTTGTATTCCTCTCCAAGAAAATGTTCGGCAAAAGAAACAACCGTTTTATGCTGAAAATTAGTGGTGGGCCGAAAACCTTTCATAAAAACAAATGCTCTTGCCGAATGAAGCATCGCGTTATAAGCCATTTCGTATGAACACGCCTCGTCTATTTCAAGTGTTCTTTCGCTGGCTTTAATTTTTTTCTCCGCTGCCTGTATTAATTTATCTATTTGGATTACGCTTATTTTTTCTTTCTTGATAAGTTTCTTTTCCAAAAGATCATTTAAAAACTTATCAGAGTTCATCCTCTCCCCCTTTTATAAACACCTTCTTGCCTTTTATAACCTCGGCGACAAAGGAACCTTTTTTACTTTTTTCTTTTTTATATTCATTTTCAGTGTACGACGTATAATTGATCTCTTTGAACAACTCTCTCTCAAGTTCGCTTATAGCGCATATTAACCCATCGTCGTCAATATCATCTCCGATTAAAAACAAGTCTATATCACTATCTTTCCTTTCATCGCCTTTAGCGAAAGATCCGTACACAAAAGCTGTTTTAATGCCATTAATTTTCGCCACCGAAGCCTGGACATATTTGATCACACCTTCTGTCTTATAGTAGATATTTTTCAATTCCTCGTATATGGGACTTTCCTTATTCAAAGAAAAAAGCTTAATATTGCCTACATTCCGGACATTAAGTATTTCCATGGAAACAAGTTTTTTCAATTCCCGATGCAATGTGCCGACAGACATTTTATACGCTGACGCCAGCTGTCTTGTATAAAACTCCTCATCAGGACTATCAAAAAACGCCTTGAATATGGTCTGGCGGGTTTTTGACCCCATTATCTCTTTAAACATATTGTTCCCTTTTTGAGAACAATTGTACTCGTTTTGAGAACATATGTCAAGTTGAAAGTCCGTCAAAACGGAGATGCCGTGAGATAATTACCTATAGGGTTTCTCGGTGTCCCGGGAAACCAGCATTAAATGGCGGGATTTTCGTTCTTTTTCAAAATAATGGGGACGGTTCTTATTTTGCGCTATTGAGACTACATTTGTTGCGTAAGCACTCTCTCTTCTTTATATGTGCATTTACATCATATTTCGTTTCTTTATAAGGACTTGACCAACACGTCTGAACGCATCCGCCATAGCGAACACCGGAGATTTAGGATACTCCTCTCCCCGATAGGGAGAAATCTAAACTATAAGAGTAATTTTTAGGTTCAATTTCAGTCCCCGCGCCTAACACATGTGCTTTTCAGCTACAACATGGGTCTTATTCCTATTTGTTCTTTTTTGAATCTATCTTTTTGTTTTTGGCGCTCTTTGCCTGCTTTTTGAGTTTATCCTTATCCTTCTGACCTTTGTCACCCATGATACTCCTCCTCGTTAGTTTTTATCTCCGCCGGTGATAGTATTTAATACACGTCGGAGACTAATCACATCTACCATTGTACCGCCTTAAACTTTTAAGTCAACCTGCCCCTCTGTAAACGGTCGGGCACGAAAATGAAAGATCTTCAGACTAGAACCCAAAAATAGGTGTGACCCCTTTTTTTCCTGGTGTAAGTTGTTTTTGATAAACAGGATATGCCTTATTTATAACGTTTTTAGAGATGTTTTTCTTGTTTAATTGTCCCCCTCCATTATGGCCTCGAACTTTTCGAAATTCAAAGTACACGATAAGTTGTTGACAAAACCTTCATCGTAAAGTATACTTTACATGTGTAAATAAAGTTTTACATAAAAGCGCCGGAGTCTTTATGGAAGATTTGCTTACTGACGTTCTCAACAGCGAAATTAAAGTCAAAGTTTTGCGCCTATTCGCGTCGCGACTGGAGGGTTATCATGCTACGGGGCGGGAGGTGGCCCGTATAGTGGGTACAACCGCGCCGACGGCCCATGCTGCGCTAAAAGACCTTTACTCCTTTCATATCCTTAATTACGAAGTCAGCGGAAAAAACCATCTCTACAGCCTTAACCGAAAGACCAGAATAGTTCAAGAAATACTTCTTCCCATGTTCCAAAAAGAAAATGCCTTTAAACAAGACGTCTTCGAATTTCTAAAGACCTTGCTCTCAAAAAAACATAAGCTGAAGGACGTAGTCTCCATCCTTCTTTACGGAAGCCAGCAAACCGGAAGCTCTGGTTCCTCTAGCGATGTTGATATTGCTGTCATTGTTAAAAATGAAAATGACGTCAAAGTCATGGAAGCCCTGTTTGTCGAAGAAATATCTTCTTCTTTTTATGATTATTTTGGCGTATCATTGGATGCGTATATAAAAACGCAAAAAGATTTCACTGATCGGCTAAACAACAATTTGCCCCCGGTTTCAACATTAATCAAATCGTACAGTGTTATTTACGGAGAAGACCCTATCAACTTTAGAAAACTCTCTAAAACAGCTGGGGACACACCTTAATGTTGATACTGAGGAGGCATCTATGAATAGATATTATGCCGACGAACGTATAAATTGGAGAAAACCATGACCGCTAAAAAAAGACAAACAAAGCAAGAAGACAGGTGTTACACTTGCAACATAGTTGTTACATTTTTAGATATTCCTTACTTTCGGATTTGACGATTTCCTTACAATATGGTATACTTGTAGTGGAGGTGAAATCATGACAATTACTTTAACCGCTAAAAACCAGATAACGATACCCAGTAAGATAGCAAAGACTCTTGGACTAAAAAAGGGGGCTTTATTTACCATTCAAGTCCACAAAAATAAGATCGAGCTGGTTCCGGTGGAAATACGAGAAAAAGTGTTCAGCCCTGAGGTCTATAGTAAATTAGAGGCTTTGACTGCCCAGGAAAAAGGTAAGGAGAAAAAAATAACAAAATCTTTTATCAATGGTCTTAAAGCCGGGAAATAGTCGATGTCCTTATACCTTTACTATCGGCCATCTTTTAATCGCAGCGTTAAACGCCTTGGGTCAAGTCAGAAAAAAATTGTAGGAACAATCCTTGAGGCCTTGGATATCTATTATTCCTCTAATTGTTCTTTGTCGGAAGCTCGTCAAATAGCCCCGAGGTTCTTTTATAAGCAATTGCGAAAACCTTACTATGAGGCCGGAATCAAAGGAAACATGAGGGTTGTACTTCGTAGAGAGGGTAGTAATTGTATAGCGATCCTCGCGGGCAACCATGATCAGATCGAACAATTCCTGTCCCAAGTTTAAATTTTCCCATGCTCTACCATTGAACGAAGATAAACCGGAGATGAACGGGCCTCTTATCTACCAGATTTTTAGTCAATATCGACTTTCGCCTCTATTCTTCCCGACTATCTCTATCCGCATATGGCCATTATAGCGAAAACACGGGGTTGACTACGGGAAGTTGACTAAAGGCGGTTTTAGAGATCCTCTCGACGCGGCCTGAGCAAGTGAAACTCATCGAGGCCTTGCTCGGGATTTCATTAGTCTCTTGATTTGGTGGAAAGTTCTATTAATTTGGCTTTGTTACCTTCGATCAAAGCCAGCTTTTTCTGGCGGGACCAGCGTTTTAGTTCGTGTTCACGTTTTAGTGCTGAATTTTTTGTTTCGTGGGATTCGGAGAAGACTATTTTTACGGGGCGGCGGGATCGGGTGTATTTGCTGGCTTTGCCTCTGTTGTGGTAATTTAGCCTTTCTGTAAGGCTTTTGGTGACGCCGGTATAGAGAGACTTGTCTTTGCATTCGAGGATGTAGACGTGCCACATGATTGGATTATACCATCTTTTTGTCGGAACTGGCCCTTCGGACAATATTTTTCCCCTGTAAAAATCTTGCCCTCAGGACCAAAAATAAAAATCCCGGGGATTGTTCCCCCGGCTACACTCTTTTTATAGGTGTTGGCCCTTCGGGGAAAATTTTCTTCTTGTGAAAATTTTTCCCTCAGGACCAGTTATAAAAAAAGGCAGGGTTGTTCCCCTGCCTTTTTTTATAACTGGTGAGCCGCCTTGGACTCGAACCAAGCACCCACGCCTTAAAAGGGCGTTGCTCTACCGGATGAGCTAGCGGCCCGGAATGTGTTTTGGGAAGTTTATCCCTTTATCTCGTTCTCTTTTTCGGTAAGGGCTTCGTCGATCTTCTTTATGTACTCGTCCGTGATCTTCTGCACCTTTTCCTTCGCCAGGAATTTGTCGTCCTCGGTGAAGAGCTTGTCTTTTTCAAGCTTTATGCCTTCTTCGTTGGCATGATGGCGCGTGTTACGTATTGATATCCTGCCTTCTTCAGCCATCTTGTGAAGGACTTTTACCAGTTCGTCTCTCCTCTCCTGCGTGAGCTGAGGCATGGAAAGGCGGATGAACTTGCCGTCATTGGTCGGCGTTATGCCTATATCCGAGGCCATTATGGCTTTTTCGATCTCGGATACGGAACCCTTGTCCCATGGCTGTATTACCAGAAGACGGGGTTCGGGGGCCGAAACGGTTGCCAGCTGTTTTAACGGGGTTTTGGTCCCGTAATAGTCCACCTTGACGGTTTCTACCAGGCTGGGATGAGCCCTGCCCGTGCGGATCGTGGCAAACTGTTTTTTGACCGCCTCAAAGGCGGCTTCCATCTTGCGTTCGCTTTCTTTTGTGATCCTGTCGATATCGGTCTGATACATAGGCCACCTCTCTGATTGCGTTTACCTTATAACAGTGCCGATCTTGTCGCCGTTTACGGCTTTTTTAATGTTGCCCGTTTTATTTATGTCAAAGACCACTATCGGCAGACGGTTTTCCATGCATAAACTGACAGCGGTAGCGTCCATTACACGTAAATTCTTTTTCAGTACCTGCAGGTAAGTCAGTTCTTTGAACTTTTTAGCGTCTTTGTGCTTTACAGGGTCTTTGGAGTAAACACCGTCAACTTTAGTGGCTTTGAGTATCAGATCCGCGTTAATCTCGACGGCTCTCAGCGCCGCGGCGGTATCGGTGGTGAAATAGGGGTTACCCGTACCGCATACAAAGATCACCACTCTTCCCTTTTCCAGATGACGGACTGCCCTGCGCCTTATGTAAAGCTCGGCGAGTTCCCTTATCTCGATCGCCGTAAGTACCCGCGTATCAACGTCTATTTTTTCCAGGGCGTCCTGAAGGGCCAGGCCGTTAAGCATCGTAGCGAGCATGCCCATGTAATCGGCTGTCGACCTGTCCATTCCCGAAGCCGCCGCGGTAAGGCCCCTGAAAATGTTGCCTCCGCCTATTACAACCGCTACCTCTGTGCCACCGCTCCGGGCTGATTTTATCTGCCTGGCGATCGACTCGTTGACATCCGGGTCTATGCCGAAACTCATGCCGCCCATCAGCGCTTCCCCGCTTATCTTAAGGACTACCCGTTTAGGTTTCCCGAGCCTGGCTGGCATTGGCGGCCTCCCCGCGGTCGTTTTAGCGTAAGTTTTATTCTGATTCCCCTATCTCGAACCTGGAGAACCTCTTAACAACTATGTTCTCCCCTATCTTGGAGATGGCCTCAGTGACAAGGTCCCGCACCTTAACATCGGGATCTTTGATGTACGGCTGTTCGAGAAGACATGCCTCGGAATAATATTTTTCGAGTTTACCCTCGATGATCTTGTTCTGAACATCTTCGGGTTTGTCTTTTATCTGCGCTCTGAAAATCTCTTTTTCTTTGTCGATAGCTTCCTGAGGCACCTGGCTTCTTTCAACATAAAGAGGGTGAGACGCGGCTACCTGCATGGCTATATTCCTGGTAAGTTCACGGAAATCATCTGTCCTTGCCACAAAATCGGTTTCACAATTGACTTCCAGGAGGACGCCTATACGGTCTCCCTTATGCACATAGCTCTCTATCACGCCCTGCCCAGCCACACGATCTGTCTTTTTGGCGGCTTTGGCTATGCCTTTTTTCCTGAGTATCTCTATGGCCTTGGCTACATCTCCGCCAGCCTCTTTTAACGCCTCTTTACACTCCATCATTCCGGCGGACGTTTTGAACCTCAAGTCTTTTACAGCGTCAAGTATGCTCATTGTTTTTCTCCTGTGCTTATTGGATCGTATTCTTTTCGCCGTCAGCCCGGTCCGGGTGACGGATATCAACTATCCAGCTTTATATCTCCCGCCGGAGCGTCCTCGGTATCTTTTTCCTCGTCCTTACGAGATTCCGGAAGAGGCGCGTCTTCAGCGGCAACTTTTTCTTCTTCGACAGGTTCGGCAATGTCTTCGGTAGTTTCCTGCCCGGGAGAACTTTCCTCGGAAGGCGCCTCCGGCTCATCGGCCGGTGTTTCGGCGGCGGGCTCTTCTTTCTCTTTCCCGGCCTCGCTTGCTACGGTTCTCATGTCTTTAACCTGTTTGCCTTCGGCCGACTCTTTTACGCCCCGCTCTACCGCGCTGGCGATCTGGGACACGATATACTCGATGGACCTTATGGCATCGTCATTCCCGGGTATGGGATGATCAACGACGTTAGGATCGCAGTTAGTATCAATAAGAGCTATTACGGGAAGTCCCAGTTTCCGGGCCTCTTTTATGGCTATATCCTCAAGCTCCGCGTCGACCACGAATACGGCATCCGGAATTCTCTGCATGTCCCTTATCCCGGCGAGGTTCTTCAGAAGCTTGTTCTCCTCACGGTCAATACGGGCCTTTTCCTTTTTGGCGTACTCATTGTACATTTCACTGGCTTTGACTTCCTGGAGATGGTTCAGCCGGTCGACACTTTTCCGTACGGTGTTGAAATTAGTTAGGCATCCCCCAAGCCACCTTTCGTCGACATAAAACATCCCGCATCTCTGGGCTTCACGTTTTATTATCGTTTTTGCCTGTTTTTTTGTACCCACGAACAGTATTGTTTTTCCGGAAGCGGACAGTTCGTGAGCGAATTCCATAGCTTTTGTCAGCGCTTCTTCGGTCTTTCTGAGGTCGATTATGTATATCCCGTTCTTTTCCCCAAAAATGTACTTTTCCATTTTTGGATGCCACTTGTTGGTCTGATGGCCAAAATGGACCCCATTGGCCAAGAGGTCTTTTATCATCTGCGTAGCTACTGTCACGGTCTTCTCCTTTGTTTCCGGCCTCTCCTACGGGTAACGTACGGGATTACAACCCACCCTCGCAAAGCGGTGGGCATCCCGAACCCGCAAGCGGCACTTTGAATTTACATGAAAAATGAACCTGCTCGAACGACTATTATATAGAAAAAGCGGTTAATTGCAAGGATTTTTGTGCCGTATCCGGATCGGGGAACGACCTTTATGCCTGTTGGGGACTTACATCCCTGAACTGCATATTATATAGTTTTTTATATAGGGGGCTTGTGGTTAAAAGTTCGTCATGTTTTCCAGCGTCGACTATACGCCCTTCGTTTATGACCACTATCTTGTCGGCATGTTTTACGGTACTCAACCTGTGGGCGATAACGATAACGGTACGCCCCTCCAAGAGATTATTTATGGCCTCCTGGACAAGCTGTTCGCTCTCGGTATCAAGCTGAGAAGTGGCCTCATCAAAAATAAGTATCGGGGGGTTCTTATATATAGCCCTGGCAATAGCTATCCTTTGTCTCTGTCCCCCGGATATTTTGAGACCTCTCTCACCTATTACTGTATCGTATCCCTTGGGAAACTCTTTTATGAACATATGGGCATTGGCGGCCTTCGCGACAGAGGTAAGCTGGCGCTCATCCACGTCCAGATGCCCGTAACTGATATTTGTCTTTACGGTGTCGTTGAATAGAAGCGTTTCCTGGGTCACAAGCCCTATCTTGTCGCGCAGAGATCTCACGTTCAGTTCGCGTATATCTTTTCCGTCTATGTTGACCGTCCCTGTATCCGGGTCGTAAAACCTGGGTATGAGGTTTACCAAAGTGCTTTTCCCCCCGCCGGAAGGGCCAACAAGAGCCACTATCTCGCCCTTTTTCACCGTAAGGTCTACATCCTTGAGAACAAATTCTTTGTCGTATTTAAAAGATATCCCCTTAAGTGATATTTCTTTCTCGAAAGTTTCAAGAGGCGGGGCGTTGGGGTCTTCTTTTATGCTTACCGGCGTATCGTACAGCTGAAAAATACGTTCCGCGGCGGCTAAAGCTCTCTGGTTTATACCATATACGTTGCCGAGTTTTTTAAAAGGTTTCATCAAAGAAAAAATAGCCGCCAGAAACGCCGCGAAAACGCCGAATGAAAGTTCACCCGTTATCATACTGCGACCGGCTATCCAGAGTATGACAGCGACGCATGCCACCATCATGCTCTCAGTGAGGGGGCTTACTGTTTTCATCCTTTTTATGGATTTCATGCTGAGCTTGTAATATTCCTGGTTGCGGCGCCTGAATTCGGCGCACTCGTAATCTTCCATCCCGAAAGATTTAACGAGTTTTATACCGGAAATGGTCTCGAGAAGCATGTTGTTTATGCCTCCCGCCTGTTCCTGCGAGCTGTGGCTTATTTTTCTCAGCTTTTTCCCTATCCGGATAACGGGGTATAATATGAGCGGAAAAACCACAAGGCTGACCAAAATAAAGCTCCAGGGAACCCCTCCGTATATCTTGAGCCCGACAAGAAGTACCACGTAAAACACGATCTCAATGGGTTGTGAAAAGGTATCCGCCACACCGCTGCCGATAGAATCCCTTATGACCGCCGCGTCATGGGTTATCCGTGACATCAGCTTCCCTGTAGGATTATGGCTGAAGAAATCCATGGACAAGTTCTGGAGTTTTCTGTAAATATCGTTCTTTACATCCCTAATGACCCTTTCGCTTACATCTCCCATAAGGTAGTTCTTCAGATATTCGAATACGCCTTTCAAAAGAAATATTACCACTACCATACCGGTCATTATGTTAAGAAGCTGTATACGGGGCAGGGCGTTGACCTTGTCTATCATTACCTGTATCATCTGGGGAATGGCTACGCCTTCAGGGGGTATTATGTCTTTTCCGCTTATTACTTTGTCTATGAGAGGTATTATCAGAGCTATGGGTGAGGCGCTGAAAGCCGAAGACATGACCATGCACGCCACGGCCGCCAGGAAGACCCAGCCGTGGGGCAGTAAAAGCTTTATGAATCTCGCGTATGTTTTCATCGGCAAAATCGGTACTTAAGATGGGGCTTCTTCCCCGGATCACATTAAAACAGAGTCGATTCTACCACATCGCCCCGCCCTTGTCGATGTCTTTCCCCGGGCTTGTCAATAAACCCCTTTCGGGTAATCCGCGCCTTACAAACGTCCCGGAACAACAATTACGAGCCGGGGCCCTTCCGTAACGTTTCTCGGATATCCTTGCCTGGGACTTTCAATGGTGTTATAATCTCATGGAATAATCTCGCTGAAAAAGGGAGCTCGGCTAAATGGCTAAAATACGTGTAGGGGTAGTGGGTACCGGCCACCTTGGGAAATTCCACGCGAAAGTGTATTCCGCTCTTAAGAGCAGGACAGGAATAGAATTCGCGGGAGTGTGCGATATCGATACCTCCTCCGGGAAAGAAATAGCGCGGAAATATAACGCCGATTTTTTCCCGCGGCATACCGACCTTATTGACAAAGTGGACGCTGTAAGTATAGTCGTTCCTACCGTCGCCCATTACGAAGTGGCGAAAGACTTTATAGTGGCGGGAAAACACGTGCTTATAGAAAAACCGCTCACAAAAACAGTCGAGGAAGCTGAAGAGCTTATTTCACTAGCCAAACAGAAAGGCGTTATAATCCAGGTGGGGCATATCGAAAGGTTTAACTCGGCTGTAAGGGCGATAGAACCTTTTCTGGAAAAACCCAGATTTATCGAATGTCAGAGACTCGGATCAGCGACAAAAAAAGGCCGTATAAAGGACGTTGGCGTAGTGCTCGACCTCATGATACATGACATAGACATAATACTCGCCCTTGTCAGATCCAAGGTCCGAAGCATTGAAGCCGTGGGCATGAGTACTGTCTCCGACCATGAGGATATGGCCAATGTCCGGCTGACTTTCCAGAACAACATCATCGCCGACATAACCGCCAGCCGCGTGACAAAGGAAGAAACAAGAAAAATACGCATCTTCCAGGAAAATTCATACATCCTGCTGGATTATCTTCACCAGGAGGCTTTCCTGTTCCAGAGGTCGGGTAAAAAACTGCTGAAAAAGAAGATACCCATACGCAAAAAAGAACCTCTTAAAGCGGAACTGAAATCTTTTATCGATTGTGTCAGGAATAACCGTCGGCCTCTGGTGTCGGGACAGGAAGGTAAGCAGGCACTTCTTGTGGCGCTTGACATACTTGAAAAGATAAACCATAACCACGCTTCCCTGCTCTGATCAACTTAAGGGTAAAGACCCGGGACCGGCCATGGGACCAAACATACTGATAATCGCGGGAGAACCCTCAGGAGACATTCGCGGAGCCGAACTTGTCCGGGAACTTAAACCTCTTTTAAACGACGTTTCGTTCTGGGGTTTCGGCGGGGATGCCATGTCGGCCGAAGGGGTGGAAATAGTCCGGCATATAAGGGACCTTTCCATGGTCGGGGCCGTTGAGATAATCCACAAACTTCCGGATGTATGGCGCCATTACCTCCAGATAAAACGCCTTTGCCGTGAAAGAAAACCCCGCATGGCCATACTTATAGACTATCCCGGTTTCAACCTCAGAGTTGCCGGGCTTTTAAGCTCGCTTTCTGTGCCTGTAGTTTATTTCATAATACCTCAAGTATGGGCATGGGGCCGGGGCCGTTTGAAAAAGATCAAGAAATACGTCAGGAAGGCTCTCGTTCTTTTCCCGTTCGAGAAAACCCTGCTTCAGGATAACGGCATAGACTGCGAATTTGTGGGGCACCCGATAGTGGACGCTTTTCAGGATAGCCCCGCGGAAGACAGGGCGGAAACTGGCCTTGCCGGGTCCGGGGAAACGCTCAATATCGCGCTTCTCCCGGGATCAAGAAAACATGAGATAAACTATATGCTTCCCGTAATGCTCGAGGCGGCGGCGATGGTCCGGGGCGAAATTCCTCAAACACGTTTTTTTCTCGCTGAAAGCCCCAATATCGACAAGTCCGTATATGACAGTTTCCTGTCATCTTTTGAGAATTTGGTTGAACGCCGGTGGCGAGGCGACACGGCGGGGACTCTGGCGAATTGTGACATGGCTATAATAACTTCCGGCACCGCTACTCTTGAGGGCGCGATGATGGTTAAACCCATGGTGATAGTTTACAAGGCCTCGCCCATAACATACCTTTTCTATCTTCTTCTTTCCCGGACGCCTTTTCTGGGACTTGTTAATATAGTGGCCGGAAAAGAAATAGCTCCCGAACTTCTGCAGCACGATCTCACCGCCCGGAACCTTGCCCGGACCGTGCTTGAGATCTCTGAAGATCCTGAACGGCTTAACGAAATGCGGACGGAACTTAGAAAAGTAAAAGACGCTCTTGGAGAAAGTGGCGCCGCGGGAAAAGCGGCCGGGGCGGTCTCTTCGTTATACGAGACCCTTTATGGCCAGGGCTGAGGCATCCGCGATCTTGACCGTTTCCTGCCTGTTAATGATAAACATTTTACCGCTTTGAATGGCCAGGGCGCTGAATTTGCCCTCGGTAAGTTTTTTGACCGTATCGGGGCCTACCACCGGCACATCCCACCTCATATCCTGTCCCGGGCGGGAAACCTTTACCATAACACATCCCTCCCCGGCTATGGCGGCGGCCCTTTCAATAACCTTATCAGTACCTTCCATGGCCTCTACCGCCACTACTGTCTTGTTCTTCACCACCACTGTCTGGCCGATATCCATATCGGCCAGGGTCTTTGCCACAGAATATCCGTAAGAGATGTCCTTTTCCGCGGTTTCGGAGGGCACAGTCGATGTGAGAACTCCCCGGGGGACCAGAAGGTGGCCAAGATGGTCGAGTCCGTCGGTCACTTTCACTCCTATAAGCGCGAGACGCCGGGTTATTTCACCGAGTATGGAATAATCTTTGCCGTCTTTCAGTCTGGTGAGTTGGCGTGAGTGCTGGGCGCGGGGCCGCCCCTTTTCATAGATGATCTTTTTCTCGAACTTGCCAAGAAGTACCAGGCGCCTGATACCGTTCGTAACGAGCAGAACAAATAATTTTCTGTACTGGGTGAGCCGGAGCCAGTATATCTTTTCGGCTATTTCTTCGAGACGCTTGTCGGAAATTCCTTCCACAGCGAAAACTATCACTTTGTCGCCGCTTCGCTTCGCGGAGGAAGCGAACTCTACAGGCATATCTCCGGCACCCGCTACAAGACCTATCTTAGCCATTTTGTTTTTCTTTGTCTACCAGGGCGAACATAAGGTCGGCCTCACAGACCTTTGTCCCATCCACGGAAGCTTCCCCGTGACATTGGACTATACTGCCCTTTTTTACTTTAAGTAAAGTGACTTCAAAAATAAGCTGATCGCCCGGCACTACCGGACGGCGGAACTTGACATTGTCCACCGTCATAAAAAAGGCCAGTTTGTCCTTATATTCCCCGCTTAGGAGCGCGAGCATTCCGCCGGCCTGGGCAAGCGCTTCTACCTGCAAGACTCCCGGCATTATGGGTTCTCCGGGAAAATGTCCCTGAAAAAAAGGCTCATTGATAGTAACGTTCTTAAGGGCCTTTATCCATTTCTCCTCTTCGTAATCCAGTATCCTGTCAAGCATCAGAAAAGGATACCTATGAGGTATACGAGACATTATCTCTTTTATATCCACTTTTTTTGAGTTTTCTTTCATAATGATCTCCTCCGTTCTTTCAGGTCATCCATTCGCCGATAGCGGTCATATCTGCCTGATATATTTTTCATGTATTTTTCTTAAAAGCCGGGAATTGAGCTCGTGCCCGGACTTATCACATTCAAACTTTCCCAGTATCGGTACTCCCAGCATATACATATCTCCAACAAGGTCAAGTATTTTGTGCCTTACCGGCTCGTTGGGGAACCTGAACGCCGTCTTTAAAGGGCCCTTCCTGCCCAGGATGAGGGTATTTTGAAATGTCGCCCCCCTTCCCATACCGCTGATCAGTAAAAAGACCGCTTCTTTAAATAAACAAAACGTCCTGGCCGGAGCGATCTCTTTTGCGAACGACATATCGTCAAGATCTATACTGAACTTTTCTTTTTTTATACATTCCAGCGGATAGTCTATGTGATAAGTGACCGAAAACTTTTCCGCGGGAAAAACCGTTAAACTTGCCTTTTCGTTCTCGACCTTTAAGGGCTCGGTGATCTTTATGTATCTTCTCGGTCTGTCTTGTTCTTCTCTGCCCGCCTGGCTGAGGCGCGCGAAAAACACCGCGGCGCTTCCGTCCATGGCGGGAAATTCAGGACCTTCAACCTCGACCTTAAGGTTATCTATGCCCGCCGCCCACAGCGCGCTCATGAAGTGCTCCACGGTCTGGACCTTGACCCCCGAAGAAATTATGGAGCTTCTTCTTTTCCGGCCGCCCGAAAAAAAACCGTCTATGAGCTTTATCTCAGTCCAGGCCGCGCCGCTTTTCCCGCAAAAACTTATTCCCGCTCCGGGGGGCGACGGATAACATTTTACAGTAACCTTACGTCCGGTTTGAAGCCCCTTTCCGGCGAAAAAAACGGTCTCTTTTATCGTACCCTGCTTTTCCCACATAACTAACAAAACCGGGACAACAACAAAAAAGTCGCGATCCCGGCATAAGAGGTTTGTAAACCCTTGTTATCCGGCCTCACAGAAGGACCGGTCGGTGTCTCCCCTATCTATTGAGTTCTTGTATAACTTCCTGGGTCAGGTCATACTCTTCATTAGCGTACATGATGTTGCGCGAATCCAGTATATAGTCATAGCCCCCGGCATCGCCCTTGGATACAACTACGGCCTGTATGTCATCCATCACTTCCCGGAAAAAATTGTCTTTTCTTTCAAGAATTACCTCCCGGCTTTGCATATCAAATTGCTGAAGTTCCCTGACCATTTCATCCAGTTCCAGCTGTCTTGCGCGGCGGGCTTCCTCGCTCATAATTTCCAGCTCATCCCTCATCCGCGTTATTTCCCTTATCATAGTATCTCTTTTATCCTGATTCGCCTCGGCAAACTCAGTGATCTCAGCGTCAAGTTGCTGGGCTTTTTCATATTCGAAAAAAGCGCGCCTGAGATCGACATATCCCACCTTGAGATCCCCGGCGTCAGCCACTGGACCGCCCCAGACCATAGCGACACATACCAGAGCGCATACCGACACAATAATATTTTTCATGACATCCGCCTCCTGTTAAAATCCGTGTGTAACACTGAAGTAGAACTGACCTTCCCTTTTATCGTCATAGTTGTCTGAAAGAGGGTACCCCCAATCAAGCCGAACAGGACCGATGGGCGTCCTTACCCTTACTCCTACCCCGGCGCCCGACTTGAAACCCGAATCGTCCTTGGAACCCGTAAGATGTTTAATATGCGCTTCTTCCCAGACATTTCCTATATCGAAAAATACGGCTCCCCTGACGATATTCCTGAATACCGGAAATGAGACCTCGGCGTTGCCGATAAGCATGGCTTCTCCTCCAAGCGCCGTATTCGTCCCCCTGTCGCGCGGCCCGACACCTCTTTCCTTGTAACCTCTTATGGTCCTGGCGCCGCCGGCAAAGAACCTCTCATATATAGGCACCTCGTCGGACTGGCCGTAGCTTTGCACAATACCTCCGGATCCCTTCAGCTCTAGTATGATGCCTTCTATTATGCTGTAGTAATAGTTTCCGTAGGCATAGAACTTGTAAAAATCCTTGTCTCCCCCAAGAAAACCCCCGGCATTCTCCAGAGATGTTCCCGTCACAAACCCTTTTGAGGGGGAAAACCGGTTGTCCCTGGTATCGTACTGAACGTTCCAGGTAAGACGGCTTAAATAGTTGGAACCCACTTCACGCCGCAAAGCGTCGGTAGCGTTGTCGGCAATATCCGATATTTTTACTTCCTCAAGGTTATAAACAAGACCGGTATTAAGATTATCTGTTATCTCTTTTCCCAGACGCAGAGAACCACCCATGCGCATCTCATCGTAACCGTATCCTGTGTGCCCCGAACGCTGGTGTTCGGTGCGGTAAAGATCAAACCCGAAAAGATACGGGAAGTCGAATATCCAGGGATCCGTCCAGCTGATCAGATAATTCGTCCTGTGGCTTCCAAGTTCCGCCCTTATGGTCAGGTCCTGACCAGCGCCCGTAAAGCTCGGGAAGTTGAGCGCGTCGAAATTGCGCTGGCGCAGCTGGACAAACCCTATGAAAGCGTCCACGGAACTGTAACCGCCTCCAAGAGCAAACTCTCCGGTCTTGGTCTCCTTGACGGACACAGTGAGATCCATTACATCTTTGCGATGTGTCGGAGAGGTATCGAAATACACGTCCTCAAAGTATCCCAGGTTGTATATCCTTTCCTTACTTCTCTTGAGCTTTTCGCCTTCGTACTGTTCCCCGGGATACAGCCTGAGCTCCCGGCGTATGACCTTGTCTTTTGTCCTGGTGTTACCGACAATATTCACCATTCCCACATACACCACGTCATGCGCCGTGATATTGTACGCGAGATCCATCCTGTCAGTGGCGGCATTGTACCTTTGAGTGAGATCTATCTCGGCGTTCATGTACCCTCGATCGTAATACAAAGTCCTTATGGCCTCGACATCTTCCCTGATCTTTTCCATGTCAAAGGGGTCGCCCGGCCTTGTATTGGTCTTGAAATAAAGTTTTTCATCGGGAAAAGCAAGCTGGCCGCTTATGGTCACTTCCCCTACCAGGTACATCGGACCCTCATCGATAATAACAGTCAAGTGCATTTCCGTCTTATCATCAGAATACTCTATCCGGCTCGTTACACGCGCGTCCAGAAACCCCTTACTGCGGTAAAAATTCCTTATACGCGTTATGTCAGCTCGGAACTTCTGCTCGTCAAACGCCCCTTTTCTTATGAACCACCAGGCAGTTTGCGTGGACATGAATTTTTTCAGTTCCGCCTCTGGGATATTGGCGTTTCCCTCAAAATCGATCCTGGTTATCCTGCGGGCGAGACCCTCGCTGATATCATAAACAAGAACGGCTTTTCCGGTAGCAGGATCTGTCTCAACTTCATAGTTCACTTCCACGGCGCTGTATCCCTGCTCGATATACATCTCTTTAATGGAGGCCACATCCCTTGATACCAGACTGAAATCCAGGATATCCCCTTCCTTAACATCTATTCTCCGCTCAATACGTCCGGTCCTGATCTTTGTGTTCCCCCGTATCTTTATCTGCCGTATAACAGGTTTTTCAACAACAGTAAAAAGTACCACCACCCCTGCCGGAGTATCCTCAACGTGCACAAAAACATCGGCAAAATAGCCCGTCGCGTACAGCCTCTTGATCTCGTTGTTGAGCGCGGCTTCCTGCACCACATCCCCGGGCTTCATCTTAATGCGGTTCAGTATGGTCGCCGTGCTTATAGCATAATTACCCCTGACCCGTATGTCGTGTATCTCCCTGCCATAAGTAGAAGTGTCCCAGGCCCCGACATGGAACGAGGGAACAAGCATTGAGAGGATCAACAGCGGTATGATGAACGACTTTTTTCTTCTCATCAGAATCCTTCTTCCTCCTCGTGACGGGCCAGATTGGCGAACCTTGTGTATTCGGGCAAAAACGCCAGTTTTACCACACCGATCGGACCGTGCCGCTGTTTGGCTATGTTGACTTCCGCTATCCCCTTGTTCTCTTCCGTGGGGTTATAATATTCTTCTCTCATTATGAGCATAACTACATCAGCATCCTGCTCTATGGCCCCGGACTCCCTCAGGTCGGAAAGCATGGGCCGATGGTCGGACCTTTGTTCAACTGCCCTGGAGAGCTGGCTTATGGCTATGACGGGAACATTGATTTCCCGCGCCAGAGCCTTCATAGAACGTGAGATCTCAGATATTTCCTGCTGGCGATTTTCACTTCTGGCCGCGCCTCTCATAAGCTGGAGGTAATCTATAATGACAAGCCGTATATCGTGTTTTGACTTGAGCCGCCGGGCTTTCGCTCTGAGCTCCAGGGCGGATATACCCGGCGTGTCATCGATGTATATAGGGGCTTCGGAAAGCTTGCTCGCCGCCGATATCAGCTTGGGCCAGTCTGTCTGTGAAAAAAATCCGGTCCTGACCTTGTGAGCGTCCACCCCTGCTATGGAACACAGCATCCTCTGGGCCAGCTGGTCTTTTGACATCTCAAGACTGAAATACGCGCACGGCACTTTCTCAACAACCGCGGCATATTCCATCATGGATATGGCCAGGGCGCTTTTCCCCATAGACGGACGTCCGGCGAGAATTATGAGATCGGATTCCTGGAGACCCGCGGTCTTTATGTCCATGTCATGAAAACCCGTGGGGATGCCGGTAACATTTTCTTTTCTCTGATAGAGCCGGTCTATCATTTCGATACTTTCTTTTACGACCTCTTTCATCTCGCAGACCCGGTCCCCGCTTTTATGTCCCGAGGTTATATTGAAAATAAGCTTTTCCGCCCGGTCAATAAGCTCGCTGACCTCTGTAGAAGGATCATAACTCTCAGAGGCGATCTTCGTGGCGGTATTGATAAGAGAGCGCAGGAGGGCTTTTTCCTTGACTATTCTGGCATAATGTTCAACATTCGCCGATGTAGGAACGATGCCGGCTATCTCGCTGACCCTCGCGGGTCCGCCTACTTCATCGAGGATATCGCTTTTTTTCAACTCCTCGATCAAGGTCACTATGTCGACGGCTTTCCCGGTATCGTACAGCTTGAGGATGGAACCGAATATCTTACGGTTACCTTCGGTATAGAAAGAATTTTCATCCAGGTGATCTATGGTGAGAGCTATCGCCTCTCTGTCCAGAAGCATGGACCCGAGGACCGCTGCCTCGGCTTCAAGATTCTGCGGCGGCATTTTCTCGACAAGCGTTTTTGGGATCATTTTAATATTCCCGGAAAGGTATTACTTTTTAACGACCCAGACCTTTACTTCGGCTTTTACCTCAGGGTGAAGCCGTATCTCAACGTTGTAAACGCCTATGGCCTTTATAGGTTCGTCGAGAACGATCTTTCTCTTATCTGTCTCTATGCCTTCGGATGCCATGGCGTCGGCTATCATTTCAGAGGTAACGGCTCCGAAAAGCTTATCCTCTTCACCGGCTTCCATCGGAATGGTAACTGACATACCGGCTATTTTCTCGGCAATGCCTTCGCATTCCTGTTTTATTTTATTTTCCCTTCTCCGCGCTTGGCCCTTTTTCTGTTCCAGCACCTTGATCGCGCCGGAAGTGGCTTTTATAGCGGCTTTCCGGGGAATGAGGTAATTGCGCGCGTACCCATCCTTTACTTCCACCTCATCGCCCATCTTGCCCAGCCTGTCGACGTCTTTAATAAGTATCAGCTTCATCTGGGTCTCCTTCTCTTCCGCTGCAAACCTTCGGTGACACGAACAAAAGGAATAACCGCCGCCAGACGCGCCCGCTTGACCGCGTTGGCGACCATTCTCTGATGTTTAGCGCAATTTCCCGAAAGACGGGAAGAAATTATCTTGCCTCTGTCAGATATGAAATGGCTCACATATTCCCCGTCCCTGTAGTCAATTGAAGTCACTTTGCTCTTACAAAGCCGGCAGGGTTTCTTTTTCAACTCCCTGCGCGGTTTTTTTTCTATTTTCTTTTTTGCCATCAGCTGTTCTCTCCTCTTCCTTTTTTACTTTTAGAACGGTACATCATCACCCATTCCCGGGTCTTCATCGAGATTTATGGATTCAACTCCTCTATCACCGTTCCGTGTCCGGCTTTCCTGGCTTTCCGGGGAACCCTGCGGCCTTTCCCCTCTAGAACCCAGAAACTGGACATTTGTGGCCACTACATCGAGCGCGCTTCTTTTCTGGCCGTCCGGCCCTTCCCAACTGCTGGATTTCAGTCTACCCTCGACCAGTACGGGCCGTCCTTTAGTCAGATATTCCCCGCACACTTCCGCCATTTTTCCCCACACGACCACCCGTACGAATGAAACTTCTTCTTTTCTCTCCCCGGACGCGTCTTTGTAGGGCCGATTTATCGCTACTGAAAAGTTGGCCACCGCCGTGCCGCTGGGAACATATCTTAACTCAGGATCCCTGGTAAGGTTTCCCGCGAGGAAAACCTTGTTCATGTTGGCTGCCATACTTTACCTCCCCGGATGTGTTGTTCCCCGCTATCTCCCGTCGGCGATGGAGCGCATGCCCACGGCGTATTTCGCCAAACTACTCCCTGGCGTCTACAATAGCCCTTAAAATATCGGTATTTATGCGGAACCTGTTCATCATGCGGGGAACGTCTGTGGGTACCGCCTTGAATATAACCTCGTAGTACACACCCTCGTTCCGTTTTTTTACAGGATACGCCAAAGCCTTTTTACCGATCACATTTTCAGTGACGATAGCACCCGATTTCTCACCTATAGAGGAACCGATACTCTGCTTCACCTCGTCAAGCTGATCCAGCTTTTCCGGCGCTATTATGAACAGTCCCGAATATTCCTTAGTGTTTTCCATAATCCCCTCTGATTTGTTTGTAGATGATAACACACATTAGACCCTCACGCAAGACAATTAGAGGGGCCTTTCCGGGTCATCCCGGCCGGTTTTCCCGCTATCAGCGCTTGAAGTCTCTTGTTTCACTTTCCCTTTGTTACACCCTCTCATCGCCTCTTCTATTCCCCCGGAAAGCCATTTTTCCAGACAAAATACCGCTTTTTGGAAAGTTTCCCCGGCCATCTCCCTCTCTTCCGGCAGGAAATCCGAAAGAACGTAACTTTTCATATCAAAAACGGGGGTCTCACCTCTCACGCCTACTCTGAGCCTGGCAAATTCGGTGCCGAAATGCTCTATTATGGACCTGAGGCCGTTATGTCCCCCGCTGGATCCTCGCTTCCTGAGGCGCACCATACCCAGCGGCAAAACAACATCATCGCATATAATAAGCAAACCTTCGATGCTATCAAGGTAGCGGGAACATACAGCGTTCACCGCGTCTCCGGAAAGGTTCATATAAGTTTGGGGCTTGAAAAGCACCAGTTCCTCGCCGGCGGCTTTTCCTACCCCATATACCCCCCCGAACCCCCTTCTTTTGAGACTTATGCCGTATTTTTCCGCAAGAGCGTCTACCACTTTAAACCCGGCATTGTGCCGCGTCCCGGAATATTTCGAACCGGGATTGCCTAATCCTGCTATAACCTTCATTATCTGTGTAGGTGAGCCTTCTGCCGGTTTCCTGGTCAGCCGGTTTTTCGAATACCGGACCAGCGGACATTCATGTGCCTGCCTTTACTCTTCTTCGGGTTTCTCGGACTCTTCTTCTTCCTCTTTTCCTTTCTTTATGACCTCGGGTTCCTCTCCCTCGCCTTCCTCTATCTCTTCCGGCTCTTCCTCCGCTTCCTGGACATGGACCGAAGCCACTACCTGATCATCATCGGAAAGAACGGTAACCCCTTCCGGGACCGTAAGATCCTTGACATGTATGGCATCACCGATGCGCAGCTCTTCTACATTGACATCGATATGCTCCGGGATGTCGGTGGGCAAACATTCCACTTCAAGCTCCCACATAGCCTGGGTAAATACCCCGTCTTCTTCGGCAACCCCTATAGCCTCGCCTTTGACCGTTATAGGCACATCAACTGTTATTTTTTCCAACAGCGAGATCTCGTGAAAATCCGCGTGTATCAAAGCGTCTGTCAGGGGGTCTACCTGAGTCTCTTTGACTATCACGGTCCTCGAATCAACCTTTGTTCCATCGGAAATATCCAGGGTTATTATGGCGTTAGCCCCCGCTTCCGTATGGAGCGCTCTCATAAGGTCCTTGAGCCCGACCCGCACGCTTAAACCCACTTCCCCGTCTTTGTAAACAACTGCCGGCACCTGGCCTTGTTGACGGACATGCCTGGCCGCGCTTTTCCCGGTACCTTCCCTCAAGGACGCTTCAAGATTTATCTTTTCCATGTCTTATACACCTCTCTTTTTTTATGCCCATTCGCCCGGAAACCTCATCCTGTTATTCGAAAAGGGCACTTACAGATTCTTCATTGTGAATACGTTTTATGGCTTCAGCGAACAGCGGCGCTACCGAAAGCCTTTTTATTTTATCGATATTCCTATCCTCGGACAGAAGGATCGTGTCCGCTACCACAAGCTCTTTCAGCTCAGACCCTTTGAGGCGTTTTATGGCGGGGCCGCATAGGACCGCGTGAGTTATGGCCCCGTAAACTTCTTTCGCGCCATTCCTCTTGAGAGCGCTTACCGCTTCCACCAGACTCCCGGCGGTGGCCACTATATCGTCCACTATTATAACGTTCTTGCCTTCGACTTCACCCATTATATGCATAACTTCGGCACTCTCATCATCTATCCGTCTTTTGTCGACGATAGCCAGGCCCGCTCCCATCCTCTTGGCATAAGCCCTGGCCATCTTTATTCCACCGACGTCCGGAGACACGACAACAATGTCTTCGATACCTTTATCCCTAAAATATTCATGGAACACCCTTACCGCGTAAAGATGGTCCATGGGAATGTCGAAAAACCCCTGGAGCTGTCCCGCGTGAAGATCAACGGTCAATATCCTGTCGGCCCCGGCCCTTCCCAGTAAATTCGCCACCAGCTTAGCTGTTATGGGTACCCTGGGCTGGTCTTTTCTGTCCTGCCTGGCGTATCCAAAATACGGCAGGACCGCGGTGATCCTTCTGGCCGAAGCTCTTTTTACGGCGTCCACCATGATCAGCAATTCCATTAAATGCTCGTTAGCCGGGAATGATGTTGCCTGAATGATAAAAACATCTTTTCCTCTAACATTTTGCTGTATCTTGACCTTGGTTTCTCCGTCCTTGAAACGGTCCACCGAGCACTGCCCCATTGTCACACCCAGGTTTTCACAGATCTTTTCAGCAAGTCTGGGGTTCGCGTTCCCTGAAAAAATGGTGAGATGATTCATGTCGTTTTCCTTTTTTCGGTTATGTCTACCGCCGGAACCCCGGCCACTGTTCGTCCTTTGCCAACATCCCTGTTCTTTGTAACCACGCTGCCCGCCCCCACTACCGCCTTAGGGCCGATCACAACGGGAGCGATGAGCACCGATCCTACACCGAGAAAAGCTCCATCACCTATGAGCGTACGATATTTATTCTTTCCATCATAGTTAGCGGTCATGGTACCCGCGCCTATATTGACATCTCTTCCTGCCACAGTATCTCCCAGGTAGGAGTGATGCTTGACCCTTGTGTTATTACCCAGTTCGGACCTGCATATCTCAACAAAATTACCTACTTCAACGTTGTTCTTCAGCCGGGTTCCGGGCCTCAAGCGGGCGAAAGGCCCTATTCGGCACCCTTTACCTATCTTGACCTCTCCTTCTATGACCGTACCCGGGAAAATGATACTGTCCTTACCGACGCTGGCGGAATCATCTATGTACACAGAATCCGGATCAACTATGGTCACACCCGCTTCCATGAGTTCTTTCGCTTTCTTCCTGTAAACCATGGTATTTACCCTGGCCAGGTCTTCCCGTGAATTTACACCGATATGTTCACTGCTGTCACAACTTACCGAGATCACTTTTTTGCCGTTCTTTTTCAGTATATCGACTATATCCGTGAGATAAAATTCTTTTTTCTTCTCATTCATCTCTATTTCTCTGATATACCGGGCAAGTTCGCCCTTTTTAAAACAATATGTCCCCACATTGATCTCTTTTATTTTTTTCTCTTCCGCCGAGAGATCCTTCTCTTCGGTTATACGGGCGATCTCGCCTGCCTCACCTCTGACAATACGCCCGTACGAGGAAGGGTCATCCACGACAGAGGTCAACAGCACGCATGAAGCGTCTTCTTCCGCTTGGGCCTTTATGATCTTCCGGTATGTAGCTTTAGTTATAAGAGGAGTGTCCCCGCAAGTAACCAGAACAGCGTTTTCCCTGTCTGTCATAAAATCAACGGCATGGGCCAGGGCATCTCCGCTACCCAGAAGTTCGGGCTGGCGTATAAATCTCATTTGCTCTCTGAAAAGACTTTCTATCATCTCGGCCTTGTAGCCTATTACAGCGAATATGTCCTCGATTCCGGCGGATTTAAGGGAAGAGGTTATCCTCTCAAGCAGAGTCCGTGAAGCCACCATGTGCAGGACTTTCGGGATATCAGTTTTCATCCTTGTCCCCATGCCAGCCGCGAGTATGACTGCCGTTACGTCTTTCATATTTCTCCCTCGTTATCCTAAACGCTTTTTCAGGTCCCGCGGCTCCGCCGCGAAACAGGTATTCCTCTGAAGTGGCTGGCGGGCAAGGATTCGAACCTTGACAAGCAGCTCCAAAAGCTGCGGTGCTACCATTACACTACCCGCCACCCTTCTACAGCTCAATATCTTTTTCCTTATCCAACACAAGTTTCTCTTCGGCGCTACCCGTTGAAGCGCCAAGAGGCATATCCGCTCCGCCGGGCTCGCGCGCGGATACCTCTTCCCGCTCGGTCTCGGGACTGGACCCTTCCCCGGCACCCCTCGCCTCATCAGCTCCGCCACCGGATAAACCCTTTTCATACGCGTCTAATATTTCTTTCTGCATATAAACCCGGCATTCAGATGTTACAGGATGGGCAATGTCCATATAACCCGCCTGTCTTTCCGAACTGTCATACTCTTCCTGTTGATTAAAAGACTTCTCGGGCTGCGCGCTCCCGCACTGGTTGCAATATTTACTTCCCCGGGCGTTTTTGAACCCGCATTTGGAGCAGGGATCCATTACTTTTCGGGACGGCATCGCGACAAAAAGGCCGCTCGTCCCCTGTATTATTTTTATGTTCCGCACCACAAACCAGTCATCGAATGTCACTGTGGCAAACGCCTTTAATTTGCCATCTCTGCTTCCCGAAGGGAATATCCTGACTTCCGTTATTTTCATCAAGCCGCTCCTTCACCTTTAGCTTACCCGGTCCTTAGGATCAGACAGTGTAAGCAGCAAAAACTTTCCACCCTTCTTTCTCAGGAAAACGCTTTCTGGCTTCGCTCTCCGCCTCATCAATAAATTCAGCGTCAAAAATCCCGAATATCGTGGGGCCGCTTCCCGTCATAAGCGCTTTTTGCGCCCCAAGGCGTGTAAGAAAAGAAATGACATCTCCGAGAAAACGGTATTCTTGTAATGCTATCTGCTGTAAATCGTTACGTAAATATCCCGTCAGAAATCCGGGATCTTTTTTTCCCAAAAATAAGGCCAGTATTCTATCCCAAGCATCATCCTTTGTCAAGGTGAAACCGGGGACCCTGTCATATATCATCTTTGTAGATACCTGTAAAGGCGGGTTGACTATCACATGGCCTAATTTGGGGCCCGTTTCTACTGTCCTTACGATGTCCCCTCTCCCTGTACCCAGTCCGAAACTAGCGCCAGTAAGAAAAAACGGCACATCGGCCCCCAGAGAACCACCTATCTCAAGAAGAGTGTCGCTGGAAAGCCGGTTTCCGGTGATCCGGTTAAGGCTGATGAGCAGAGAGGCCACGTCACTTGACCCTCCTCCCATTCCCGCTCCTATGGGAATGTTTTTCTCTATCCGTACACTGAAATCGGCATTTATGCCCGAGGCGACCTTGAAAGATGATATAGTATCGAAAAGAAGACTTCCGGGTCCCGTGGGAATACCAGGGTCCGAGGTCTCTATCGTGGTCCCGGCGGGCGATAATTCAACGGACATACGGTCATAAACCGAAACTCTTTCAAACAGTGTCTTTATTTCGTGATAACCGTCTTCCCTCTGGCCTTCAACCTCAAGATAAAGGTTGAGCTTGGCGGGCGCCATTATATCCATGTTGTCCAACCCTGATAGAGTATCTGACGTTACTTTTTGCGTTTAACCAATATTTCGGCTTGTTCAGCTATACATTCTTCGGTAAGACAAAAATGGGCATAAAGCTGTTCCGGGGAGCCGCTGATGCCGAACTTGTCATCTATTCCCATTATCTTCATCGGTACGGGGCATTCCTGGACAAGCACCTCGGCCACGGCACTTCCGATACCACCGCATACGGTATGCTCTTCAACTGTCAAGACGGCCCCGGTTTTCGCGGCCGCGGAGACAAGTGTTTCCCTGTCTATGGGTTTCGGGGTATGGAGATTTATGATCTCAGCGCTGATACCTTTTTTTTCAAGATGTTGGGCCGCTTGTAAAGCGGTGTAAACCAGGTGTCCACAAGCCACAATTGTCAGATCTTTACCTTTTCTCTTAATAGAGGCTTTCCCTATCTTGAAATCATCACTTCCCTCAAGAAAATGAGCAGCCGCCCTGCCCAGGCGTAAGTAAACCGGGCCGGGGATGTCTACCGCCTGTTTTGTCGCCAGAAACGCTTCTGTGGCATCGGCCGGGACAACAACTGTCATATTCGGGATTATCCGCATTAGGGCTATTTCCTCAATTGCCTGATGCGTGGCCCCGTCCTCTCCCACAGATATCCCTCCGTGAGTACCGGCAATGTTAACATTGAGGTTCATGTACGCCACCGACACCCTTACCTGATCCCAGGCCCTTCCCGAAGCGAATGCCCCGAAAGTACAGGCGAACGGTATTTTACCCGTAAGGGCAAGTCCTGCCGCCGCGCTCATCATATCCTGCTCCGCTACCCCATGACTGACAAACCTGTCCGGATATTTTTCCTTGAACCAGTGTATCCGTACCGATTCAGTAAGGTCGGCCGATAACGCCACTACATCCTTGTTTTCCGCCCCGAGTTCCAAAAGCGCTTTCCCGAAACCGTCACGCGTAGATTCCTTTTTAACCTTTGCCGCCTCCATTTACCTTTCTCCTCTCTGCCCGCCGGGAAAGTCTCGGAACTTCAGAATCCGAAATATCCTCTGGGAGCCTGTACTATTTCCTGCAGCGCTGTCCGTCTCGGATCGAACCCGTAAACATCGCTTCGGTCCACCCTGAGACGCACATCAGCTACCTGGTCGTTCATTACAATGAAGTCGAAATCCTCAAACCTGTACCCCTCGACAACCGTACTGGCTATCTCCAGGATCTTCCGTATTTTCTTTTCGCGGAGCTTCTCCGCGTCATCACCCACTCCTCCTATCTGAAAATTTATAAGAAAATAGTTAGCGTCAAGTCCTTCGGTATAAGTTCCCTCCGACGAAGTATATGTAAAATCTCCCGCGAACGGTTCCTCGGACCGGAACTCTATCTTTATCCTGTTGGATATCTGTTCCGCAAGGAATTCCGGCATACCAACATCTTTAAGATAGAACCTGCCGCGCCAGTACCCGATATCACTTATTCTGGTCGGGGGGCTTCTGAAAAATTCATCAAGCACTCTTTCTCTTGTCTCCGGGGCCAGGCCCATCCTTCCGAATATCTGTTCGACAGACCTTTCTTTCTGAGCCTGTGGAGTAAGGTTCATGCTGAAAAGTGTGCGCTTGAACGCCTCGCCCCTCGATATATTCCTGTACATTGCCAGCTTGACATCATTAACATGCTTAATTATTACTACCTGGACTTCGGGCATTTTCGCGTCCTGGGTTATCACACAATAAAACTGGATATCCGCGTCCGTACTCAGGACGACCCTTGAGGCGATCAGAATAAGACTGCTTATACTGTCCCAGGCCGCCTGGTTTATTCCCATATTGGCGTCCAGGAGACCCTGCATGGAATGGTAGATCCCCATCGTTCCGCCTTCTATGATAACGTCAACTTCCTTACCATATTCGGCCCTGCAGACGGATTTGACGGCTTCAGGTAATTTTTCTTTCGGATAGGTGGGACCACAGGAAATAGACATAAAAGCGAAAACCCCGGACAATACCACCGCCGGCACTATTCTTACCCAATCTGTCAGTAAGCTGCTTTTCATAGCGGTCTCCGTTATGCCGTGTGTTCTTCTATTCCATATTCCCTGAATATAGCGATTATCTCATCGTACTCCAGTTCCTCTCGCTTGAGAAGTTCCCGAGCAAATCTGTGCAGTATTTCCTCGTTCTCCTTGAGACTTTGATCAACCTTTTTCATGCAGGAGACCATGAGGTCGTTAGTATCCTTGTTAAGAGCCAGTTTTATATCTTCGGACAGCTCTTCTTTGGGTATGGCCGTAAAGTCTCCGATGTATCCGGTACTTCCCATGCCGAACATCCATACCATGGCATGCGCGAGGCGGGTAGCCTGTGAAAAATCACTTTTGCCGCCACCCCCGACCCCTGTGGATGTGGTGCCGAACTTCAGCTTTTCGGCAACGTAACCTCCAAGGCATATCATGATCTCCGACAGTAGCTGCTCCCGGCTTTTCGAGTGCAGCTCTTCCCGCTCCGGGGACCAGACAACCCCCAGTGTGCCCCTTCTTGGGATGATACTGGCTTTGAACACCGTTTTGGAAGGCGCGTTCAAAAATGTCGTTATAAGATGTCCCGACTCGTGGTACGCCGTCATCTCTTTTTCTTTCGGGGTTACCGTCAACTTATACTTTATACCGAGATCGACACGCTCGAACGCTTCACTTATTTCCTTAAGCCCCACCATCGGTTTTTTGACCCGGGTGGCTATAAGAGCAGACTCTTTAACTATATTGGCTATATCGGCGGGAGTCTTACCTACCGCCCTTCTGGCCAGACGGCCAAGATCAAGATCGGGCTCTGTCTTGACCCTGTCGAGATAGAATTTGAACAGCTTTTCGCGGTCTTCCTGTGAAGGAGCTGTCACCATAAGCTTTCTGTCAAATCTTCCAGGACGCAGGAGAGCCTGATCCAAATGCTGTTCGTGCGCGTTGCTGGCTCCTATGACCACTATGTTCTCTTCTTTTCCTTTGAGACCGTCCATTTCAGCGAGAACCTGGTTTAGCGTACTGTTGGTTTCCTGCCCGCCCATAAAACTGAAGCTCCTGGATCTTCCTATGGCGTCTATCTCGTCTATGAACAGGATGCAACCCCCGAAGCCATAAGCCAGGAACCGGGCTTTTTTGAAGAGTTTCCTTACCCTTGAAGCTCCCACACCAACAAAGACTTCCACAAACTCACTTCCGGACATCGATATGAAAGGCATATCGGCCTCCGTGGCTATTGCCTTGGCCATATATGTCTTCCCGCATCCCGGGGGGCCTAACATAAGAAGCCCTTTTACGACACTGCCGCCCATCTTGGTTACATTAGCCCGGTCCCGGATGAGACTGACAACCTCCTTGGCTTCCTGTTTAGCGTCATCCATACCAACGACATCATCCCACGTTATTGAAACATCCCTGCCCTTTATAGGAGCTTTATCAAGTTTAGCGAAACCACCCCTCATGAAAGTGAGGTACATAAAAACAAAAATACCGGCGTGAATACCCGCCATTATGAACTGTACCGGCATTGTGGCCAATGTCATCCGCCTGTAAAAAGATTCCAGTGACATAAGCCCTATCACGGCAAGCACAAGAAGCATGAACACCACAAAAGCGACGATCACCATCACTTTGTACTGTTTGAGATACATCAAGAATTTTCTTTTAGAAAGCGCCATATGCGAGTCTCCCCTGCTATTTGTTTTTAACTTATCTTTTTTTCAATAGCTGTGAGTTCTTCCAATGCTTTCTCCAGCTCTTCTTTCTTGGGAGCTATGCCATGCCATTCGGCCTTATTCTCAATGAACGACACTCCCTTTCCCTTGACCGTATGGGCTATTATTATCTGAGGCCTGTCTTTAACCTCGAGTGCCCTGTCAAACGCCCTGTCAAGGTCGGTTATATCATGTCCGTCCGCCTCCTCAACGTGCCAGCCGAAAGATTCCCATTTCTTCTTTATCTCTCCGGGATCTTTTACCTCACAAACAAAACCATCTATCTGCAGTTTGTTATAATCTATAATAGCACATAAATCGCGGAGTTTGTAGTGCGACGCGGTCATGGCGGCTTCCCATACCTGACCCTCGTTTGTCTCACCATCACCCATAAGGCAATATACCCGGGAACATCTTTTTTCCATCCTGTTGCCGATAGCGATCCCTACGCTTATCGAAAGCCCCTGGCCAAGAGACCCACTGGATATTTCAAGCCCCGGCAGACCCCTTTGGGGATGCCCCTGCAGACGGCTTCCCATTTTACGCAAGGTCATAAGTTCTTCTTCCGGGAAAAAGCCGAGATCCGCAAGGACCGCATAGAGCGCGGGGCATCCATGACCTTTTGACAAAACAAACCAATCTCTGTCGGGGCATACGGACCGGGCAGGATCCAGGTTGATCCTGCCGTAATAAACCGAAAGCAATATTTCGACCATGGACAGGGATCCGCCCGTATGGCCGCTTCCGGCCTGTTGAAGCATACAAAGAACCTGTTTTCTTATTTTCACAGCCTTTTTTTTCAGCTCGATTATTTCCTGTCCATTCCTCATCTGACCCGCCCCACCCTTTCTCCGCGTATTGAAACTTTTAATTTTTTACACTTTCTATTTTTTCCGCGATCTCTTGATCGTCAGGGTCTATCTCCAGGGCCCTTTTCCATTCCACCAGAGCCTTTTCCTTTTCCCCCAGGGCATAGTATACATCTCCGAGATGATCCCGGACAGTCGCGTCGTCCGGCAAACGTTCCACGGCCCGCAAAAGCTGTTCCAGCGCCTCTTCCAGGCGCCCCTGCTTATAGTATGCCCATCCCAGACTGTCTATGTACGCCGCGTTCTCAGGATCGATAGCGAGAGCTTTCTTTACAAGCTCTACAGCCCGGTCAAGCTCAATTCCTTCCTCGGCATAGGTATATCCGAGATAGTTGAATATTTCGGGATGTTTTGTCCCTTCCTCGACCACTTCTTCCAGCACCTCTATGGCCTCTTCTCTTCTTCCCACAGAGTCGAGGCTTACAGCCATGTAGAACCGGTAAATATCGTTACCCGGACTCTGTCTTATGGCGTTCTGGTAGTGGTCCAGGGCGCTCTCGTGATCCCCCCTCCGGGAAGCCATCTGCCCTAGACCGGCATGGACCACCCCAAGGTCAAACCCTCTCTCCAGAGCCTCGATGAGTATCTCTTCCGCTTCTTCGTATCTTCCTGTGCCAACATATATGCTGTAACTGACCAGGTAAGGTTCGAGGGCGAATGGCCTGAGTTCGATCACCTTACGGTTCGCTTCGAGGGCTTTGTCGTAAAGCCCTTTTTTGCGGTAGACCTGAACCAGCCTTATGTGCGCCTCAAAATTCTCCTCGTCGATCGCCGTAACACTTTCATAGAGCTCTATCGCCTCCGGAGTCCTGTCATCCACTTCGTACAAAAACCCCAGAAGCAGCCGCGCTTCGACGTACTCGTCATCCAGATCTATGGCGGTCTTCAATACCCTTTCCGCGTCGGCAAAACGCCCCGCCTTGCCGTAAAGTATTCCCAGATTGAAATGCGCGAAAGGTTCCCTGCTATCCAGCTCCACTATTCGCTCGTACACACTGAGCGCTTCCTCCACCTTGTTTTCCTGCACAAGCAGATCGGCAAGGAAAGTAAGAGCCCGCATATTGGAAGGGTCCACTTGCAGGACATGTTGATAGTTTTCGCGCGCCTCGGGAAATTCTTTTTTCGCGGTATGAACAAACGCCCTGAGCATGTAAGCGGCCACATTCTCAGGATCGTCCACTATGGCCTCGTCTATTACCTTGCCCGCCTCTGATAACTCTCCCGCGAGAAGCAGGCTGGAACCTAAGCGTAATTTTGTCTCGGGACTGTCTGGATATAGCGCTAGAGCTTTTCGGTATTCCCCTATGGCTTCTCCGGTCTGCCCGGCGTTGTCATAGAGACTGCCCATAAGATAGTGAGCCAGGGCTTCCGAAACCGGTGTGCCCGTCTTTTTCTCTTCAGCCGCGGGTCTTCGCAGGATACGAGCTTCAGACGGGTTATTCCACCCGAATAAGCTGATGCAAGTTATGATAGTAACGGTGACCGTAAAGACAAAAACTCCCCGACGAGGGAACGTCATACCTTCCTCTTCTTGTGTCGGTCTCTTCTCATTCTTTTTTTTCTTTTATGTCTTTTTACTTTTTTGACTTTCTTTTTTCGCCCGCATGGCATAGAACCATCGCTCCTTATCTTAGATCCGTCCCTCGACGAACATCACTCTATGACTTTGTTTAAAGGATACTCTATAAAACCCTGTGCCCCGGCTTTTCTGAGCTCCGGGATCAGTTTTTTTACATCTTCCTCATCTATGACCGTATCTATGTCAACCCATTCTTTATCGTATAGCATCGATATTGTGGGAGCTTTCATCGAAGGCAGAATACTGATTATCCGATCAAGGTCCTCTTCCCGGGCATTCATCTTAAGCCCCACTTTTCCCTCGGCCAGTATCGCGCCCTTCAAAAGAAGCACTATATGCTCTACCTTATTCCTTTTGTTCTTATCCTGCCAGGCGCCGCGGTTGACAATGAACTGAGTTGTGGAACTTGTGACCGTATCAACTATCCTCAGCCCGTTCGCCTCCAAACTGGCACCCGTCTCAGTGACCTCCACTATGGCGTCTATTCCCATACGGGGTTTTACTTCCGTAGCCCCCCAGCTGAACTCAACCTCAGCTTTCACGCCATGTTCGGCAAGATATTTTTCCGTGACTTTTACAAGTTCCGTGGCTATTTTTTTACCCTCAAGGTCTTTAACACTTTGTATCGGGGACTTTTCCGGAACGGCAAGCACCCACCTTACGGGCCTCATGCTCCTTTTAGCGTAAACCAGTTCGGCAACGCGTTCCACATCGGCGCCATTCTCTTCTATCCAGTCGTTACCCGTTATGCCGCAATCTATTATGCCGTCCTCGACGTAACGCGCCATTTCCTGAGCGCGGAACAAAACCACGCTTATTTCCTCGTCATCTATATGCGGAAAATATGAGCGGTCTGTCGAACTTATCTTGAAACCGGCTTTGTCAAAAAGTCTTATGGTCGTTTCCTGCAAGCTGCCCTTAGGAAGACCCATTTTCAATTTTGACTTATTCATAACTGTCCCCTTTGCCCAAAAAAACACCCCACCTCATGCTTTACGGCCGAGCTTCGAAAGAAAATATCCTTCAGCGGAGCCTTCTCATGGCTTCGCTGAAGACATTTTGGATAATTCGCCGTTAATTGTATACCATCGTCCTTATGTAGTCAACACATTTAGAAAGGTGTTCATTGACAAAAAAAGAACTCTGTGATAATATCCTGGTCGAGAGTTTTACTGTTTGTCATGGCCCCATCGTCTAGCCTGGCCTAGGACACCAGATTCTCATTCTGGCGACAGGGGTTCGAATCCCCTTGGGGCTACCAAACATAAAAAAACCCAGGACTACAATCCTGGGTTTTTTTATGTTTGATCCCGAGCTGGGTGTTTTCAAAGGATGAAAATACCCGGCGAGGGGCCAATGTCCTCAACATATACCCAGGACTACAATCCTGGGTTTTTTTATGTTTGATCCCGAGCTGGGTGTTTTCAAAGGATGAAAATACCCGGCGAGGGGCCAATATCCTCAACATATACCCAGGACTACAATCCTGGGTTTTGGTGCCAGAGTATAATTTGCCAAGATTTTCCGGGGATACTTTGACAGGGAAGCCCGTACCCGGGACAAAACATTGATCAAACGGAAAGAAGGACCTGCCGGGCATTTTCAAAAATACTTCTAAGAACTTCCGCGTCTATCGGCGTTATCGGCATAAGCTTTATCAATCTGTTCAGAGCCCGTATCAGACAATTCCTATCGCCGGAAATAAGCCCCAGGACTTCTTCCACTTCTCTATCGGTAAACACGAACGGTTCGGACAGATCGCTGACGGACCGGTACCGTTCAAGGGCTTTTTGAGTTCTATCCATCAAGTCCCTGTGTTTAGCGGGATTTCGGACCTTTATCCTCCCTATCGGCTCTTCCACCGAACGCGCTATGTTCAGCATACTGAAGCCAAATATGCTTGAACTGACCAGATTCGCTCCTTCGAACCCCATTGCTATGGGTACGATCAATGTATCTCCGGGATCCATCTGGCTATCGCCGAGCCTCTCGTGTATATCAACCGCGCTTATTTTCTCTGCCCCGAATGCCGGCAAAAGTGTAACAGTATTGTTTCTTGTCCTGTTCTTAACGTTACGCAGCCTTTCTGGCAGGGGTTTTAGCTTGTCAGCGAACAGTTCATGTTCCCTGCTGGCCGGGAACATATCGAAAAATTCTACAAACCCGTTGGGAGCCTGCTGGAAAGCATCGAGGAAACCGAACAAAGCAGGCCTGTTCTCAGGTCTCACCGCCAAAACCGCGTGGACAGGCACCCGCAAAAGTACATCCTCTTTGCCCTCTCCGAGCATCTCTCTCAGTAATGTTTCGCTGCCGTCGACGTATTCCATCATCCCTCGGGCGATCTTCGCCTGGGAAGGGACATTCCTTTCGGACTTAGCGGATATTTCTACGGCAGGAAATCGTCGGGAGAGAAAAGGCCAGTGGAGACTGTCAACACTGTACTCTTTCAGGCTGTCGAAACCGATACGTTCCAGATAACTGGATTCCGAAACATCGATCATCCGGAATGTTTCGGCCCCGCTTAGTGACGCGTAAAACAAAGCGAGTTGCACCATCGTAGTTCCGATACCCTTGTAAGAAGCCCTGTAACGCTCTTTTACGCTGATAGCAACTGGCTTGGCATCGCGCTGTAAAGGATCAATAGCGCACAAAAACGTCTTCTCATCGTGGCGATAAAATATCATGTGCCCGACATCAAGAACAGGTCTGTCACCCGCCATCTCCATTACCTCTATGTCATGGTATGTAATATCCCTGAATCCCAGGGCTCCGCGAATCGTGACATTTTTAATCCTGAATTTAAACTGCGCTCCGTCGCTTGCGGTAACAATGGTCTCACCATCTGCCAAAAAGTTTTTCACGATCTCGCGGTCAGTTTCCTCGAAGATATGGGTTTCGATAAAATGTTCTATCCTGTCGAGCTCCCGCGCAAGTAACGAGAAGTCATGAGGGAGCATTTCCTCAAAAACGCGCCTGTGCTGATCTTCGGTCCTTTCAAAAGTTTCCGCCAAACCCGGCACTTTTTGCGCCATACCCTCGATATTCGAAGGCTCGGTGTCCCGCAACCATCCCCTCACAAGGTGCCAATTATTCGTTGTGAAATAAAGCTCGGGGCGCATTTTTTTCCCGCCCATATCCGGAAAAATAGAATGCCTGTCGTGGTCTATGTCGTCATATTCGGCATCCCAGTCAAATAAAGCCGCTGTATATACCTCGCGGGCCTCGAATTCGTTCACAAAAATATTTTTGGTCTTTTCCAACGTGTTTCCCGTCCAGAACATGTCATCTAAAAGAAGTATCGGCTGAGCTACCGCTTCATCCAGCCCCGCAGTAGCCGATATCTCTTCCTTCACTTCACTTTCGCGATAACCGTGCTGGCTCGCAGTTTCCAGAAAAAGTATGTGAGGAACATCCTCGTCAGGGAAAAAGCGCTCCCAGCATAATCTGAAAAGAAGTACCGCGGGTTTCGCGCTGAAACCTACCGCGTAAACCGTTTTTACGTTCCTTCGCCTGGCCTCTTCCACAATAGACATTATGCTTTTTTTAAGCAGTTCCCTGTATTCGGGGTTGGTGAGAAATTGATATTCCGCCATCCCAGAGTCTGTGGCCGCGTCTTCCGGTCCGCTGTCAGCACTCCGGTCGCTCCTATCCTCCAAAGCGGGGACCCTGCGGATGATCTGCCTGTGTAATCTGCCGGGACATATTACCGTGGTCTTAAGTTCGGCGATATCCGCGTATGGTGTTATTGCGTTAGACACGGAAGGGTCAATATAACGGACGGCAAATTTTTCCGCGGGAACATCTATAATGACTTCACCGGGCAGGATACTGAAACGGATATTGGTAAAGCTTCCCTTAAGGTCCTCGAGACGGTCCAGGACATCTTTCACACCGTGTGCCGCATCTGTGCTTCCGCTTTTTTCAATGGCCCGGCATATAGCCGCGGCTTTCCAGATTTCCTGAAACGCGGGACACGCTATCCGCGATTCAGCTGCCAGATTTCCTCGCGGGGGAGAGACTTCGGCATGACAATCCGTGTGAAGAAAAAGAAAGTTTGCCACCAAGAACACGGCTAATATTTTTTTTACGAACCGCTTCTTTCTTTTTGATTTTTTCCCGTTAATTTTCATAATTTCCTCTACAAATATCTCTGCTGCCCTTCACACGGGCCAGCAAAGTCCCACAGATATAAGATCCGAGGTTATTTTAACCTCAGAGTCCGTATAACTATTTTAACATAACAGTTTTGTTAGCACAACAAAAACTGAGATAGCTTTTTCCAGCTTAACTCCTTTAATTTTTGCCGCTGCGTAACATCAAAGGTATTCGCCGGAAACGCCAGCGGTGTCATTACGAGGAGTACCCGAAGGGAGTGATCGAGCAATCGATATAAGACGGTAACTTAAGACCTGCCGGTAAACATTGACACCCCGGATCCTGTAAGAAAAAACTCGCTCTATCAAGTCAATTGATCCAGAGCTTAAAGATTTTTAACCTATTATGATGTGAGAGGTTACTTCGTAGGGGGACCCCTTCCAGTAATGACGACTATTTTGAATTAGCAGCTATTGCCCTGGGTCTTTTGTCGGTCCGGACAATTTAACGTTAACGAGGTTAATACCCGCTATGCATTGCTGGCCTATTACGCCAAGGGTGGATTTGCGCGTTCAGGAAAATATATGGGTTTTTCTCTGAGCCGAATACGCCTTACTGTCTTAATTCGTCAACAAAAGCGCGTATCCCTCTCTCGTACTCGCCTCTTGAGTCCATAAAAGCGGTATTATGCCCGCCTCTCAGCTTGAGAAATGTTTTCGGCTCACTTGCCGCCTGAAAAAGTTTTTCCCCCTGAGAGAATGGTACTATTTCATCATCTATGCTGTGTATGATCAGTTTCGGGGCTTCGACATCGCCTATCTTGGACAAACTGTCGAACCTGGAGGCAAGAAGAACATGCGGGACAAAAGGGAACACCAGGCGCGCCATTTCTTTTACGGAAGTAAAATTTGACTCGGTTATAAGGCCCCCCACTAGTCTGGTCGAGGCCAGTTCCACCGAAACCGCGCCTCCCAAAGACTCCCCGTAAAGAATTATGTTTTCTGGAGCTACATTCATTTCATCAATAAGATGGTGATATGACGCATACGCGTCCCTGTAAAGGCCCTGCTCTGAAGGAAACCCGCCGCTTTTCCCGTAACCCCGGTAATCAAAGATGAAAACGTTAAGCCCGATATCATTGAAAGACGAGATCTTATCAAGTCTATGGCTTATGTTACCAGCGTTCCCGTGGCTAAAAAGAACCGTATATTCCGCCTCCCGGGCCGGGATATGCCAGGCGTGTATCTTGACATCATCCTCCGCGCGCAAATACACTTCCTCATAATCTAAATTCACATCCATGGGAGTGAACATCATCTGTCTAACCGGGTAATATAAACTGGCTCTTTCCAAATACCTTACCGCGGCCACGAACACTAATAGCCCTACCGCCGTCCAAAGGATCACCTTCATTCCTTAACCTCCTTAAGCTTCTCCAGAGCTTCCCTCGCTCCGTCGCAAATCACGGAATAATTATCTTCGTCTTTCCCAGGGTCTTTCTCAAGGTCTTTCACGTCCAGAGGCTTACCGAATCTCACTTTTATGGGATGTAGTCTCGGGAATCTGGATGTCCTGGGCCATGCTTCATAAGCGCCTTCTATAGCTACCGGTACAAGTTTGGCGCCGGACTCTTTCGCGAGAATACCAAATCCCTTCTTGAACTCTTTTATCTCACCGTCCATAGTCCTCAACCCTTCGGGAAATATACACAGATTCTTTCCATTTTTCAGAACATAATAGCTGCTTCTAAGCGCTTCGGTTAAGTGGGAAGACATATCTATGGGGATTATCCGCCCCACCCTTATTAACCGCCGGATGATGGGAACGTCGAAAAATATCCTGAACCCCATAAAGAACATGTCCAGACGGGGAGCTCCGGGCAAAGAAACTCCCAGAACCAGTCCGTCAAAATAACTGGTATGATTGGCATAGAGAATGTGTCCCTTGATGTCTTTCACGTGCTCTTTACCTTCTACTTTGAGACGGTAAAACAGCTTGAAGAATATATATATAGGAACAAAAAACAATATTCCTACCACCAGCTCAAACAACCCCGGAGAAAGATCTATTTTTTCCAGGTTTTCTTTCTGCGGAGGAACGCTGAAAAGGTCTTTCCAGTAGTTCTCACCTTGCTTCTGTTCCACATCTTGCGCGGCGGTAGAAGCTTCGGGACTTTTTAGAAAATTCTCCACCCTGCTTACAAGATCCTTAACGGAAAATGCTTCGCCTACCACCTCGTCCCTTAACCTCACACTGAAAGCCTTCTCAAGGCACGAAATAAGCTCGATCCTGCCGAGAGAGTCCACTCCAAGGTCCAGCTCCAAAGAATCCCCGGGATGAATGTCTTTCTTTATGTCGAAGTGTTTTTTCAGTTGGGCTATTATTTTTTGGGCGTTTTCCGACCCCATTAGTTCCCGGTCTTCTTCGGTAGCTTCCGGCCTTTCGCGAAGCCTCGCGTCCTCACCTTCTTTGTCCGGCCCATACCTGTCCTTTATCTCGAACCTTTTCAATTTCCCGAGCGTTGTCCGGGGAAGTTCTTCCATGGTAAGGCTAAACCCCATTATACGGCTCGACGCGGGCAACGTCCTCGAGACATCGTTCAGTCGTTCCCTTAACACCTCTTTAATATTTACTTCCCCATGATTCTTGAACACTTCAAGATCGGGCCTTACAACAGCCCAGAGAACAAAATCCGCTTTTACCCCTTTGGGGGAAGGCGCTTCAAAAACGCAGATCTCTTTTATCGGGGCTCCTTTCTCATAAGCTTCCTCGA
>SLID01000003.1 GCA_007135805.1 Candidatus Omnitrophota bacterium
ACCAAAAAGGAAGGCGCATCTCACCAAAAAAGCGTTGTATTCGGTTATCCGCATAACTTAGGGGCCACACCTTAAAGGGGCTCAGGTTTGTTTTTCAGGAAGTTGTCGGGTATAATATGTCTGACTTCCGGCATATTTATTGAGATGGGGCGCTTACAGTCTCTGTAAAAAACCTAAGGAGAAAGTAAATGGAACTCAAGAGTATCCAGGGAATGGACAAAAGGAAATTCCCTCGTGTAGAGTTTGATGCTCCCATATTTGTATCGGGAGAGGTCGTCGGGGAGCTTATCAACCTGAGCGAAGGGGGAGTTTGTGTGATGTCACCTGACAGCGTAAAACTGGAAAGATGCTCTATTACAATTGATTTTCCGGGCAGGAATGTACCTGTGAACGCCGAAGTAAAATGGCGGGAAAAACTCGACTCTAAGGACATGGCCCTGTTCGGAGCGGATATGATAGATGTTGATGAAAAAGATCTGGTATTTATGCGGAAATACATGATAACCAGTCAGTTCAAATATGTCATCGGGAATATCAGTGACAGCGCAAAGAGAAAAAGTGTGCTCGGTTTCGCCAGACATTTCAGGGACTATCTTTTTGATCTGACCGAGTTGAGGGATAGCCTTAAAAAAGGGAAAGCAGACCGCGAAGAAATACTGAGCAGGGTGTCGGCCATGACGGACGATATTGTCGTGAGAGGCGAGGAACTCAAAAAAGAACTCGCGGATGAAAAACTGATAAGCGAGATCAAAAAAGTTTTCAGGAATCTGGCAAGCTCGTGGGCGTTCAATAGCAGGATAGTTTACAGGGGGTTTGAGAAACCAAAGGGTTATCCCGGGGACTTCGAGACTCTGGAGATAATATATGATGAGAGGATCATATCCTCGGAAGATGAGCTTGGTTTCTTTTTTGATGTTTATTTCCTGAATAATCCTTACGCTAAGGCGGTCCGTGAACGGAAAAACAAATTGAGAGAGATCGTGGAGGACGTCTTGCGGGAAAAAGAGGGAAAGATAAGCATATTGAACCTGGCTTGCGGAGCGTGTAAAGAGATAAGAGACATCTGCTCTGACCCATCTACGGATCTCGACGGAAAGGAAGTGTTTTTCTATTGCCTGGACTGGGACAGGGAAGCGTTGGACTTTTCCAGAGAAAAACTGAAAAATGCTCCCGTAAACCTTCATCTTGAGTTTATGGAAGAGAACGTCCTTAATTTTATACGTCGTAAGGGATTTTACGATAAAGTCGGTAAACAGGATCTTATATACAGTATAGGTCTCGCGGATTATTTTACCGACCGCATCCTCAAGACAATGATCGGAAATGCCTTTTACGGGCTGAAAAAGGGCGGCAGTTTCGTTATCGCGCACAAGGACAAGGATATATCTTTTTCCCATCTTCCTCCGGAATGGTTCTGTGACTGGACTTTTTATCAGCGGAACGAGAAAGACGTGCTGGATCTTATAAAAAGTGTAGAACTTGAAGGCGTGAAGATAAGTTCGGTCCGGGACAAAACGGGCGACATTTTCTTCTTTATCCTTACAAAAATCTAAGATGGATCTTATCTACGCTATCCCCCTAAGTTTTTACGCGCTGTCCGCTTTCGTGAACCTGGTCACGAGCCTTCTTCTCGCGGTTTTTATATACCTTAAGAATCCGGGTTCCGGTGTCAGCAAGACTTTTTCTTTTTTTCTGCTGATGGTATCGCTGTGGTCTTTTTTCCTGTACCTGCTTTTTATATCTGGCAGCGCGGCGATGTCGGAATTTTATCTCAGAACGTGCATGGTGGGCGTCATATTCATGCCGTCGACATTTACGCATTTTATCTACCATTTTCTGGGTTTGAGGCGCCGTGATCTGAAAATAGTCCTTTTCAATTATGGTCTTAGCGTAGCTCTCGCATGTACCGTATACTCCGGTCTTTTTGCCCGTGAGTTCGGGCCGTTTTTGGTTTTCCCGGTGTGGGGAAAGGCGGATTTACTGCTAACAGCTCATATCACGCAGTTTGTTCTATCAGCCATATTCACCCATTCCGCCATGCTCATGGCCATACGCCGGAGGAGCGGACAGTTCCGTAACCAGATCCGGTACGTATTCGCTGGTGTTACGATAGGTTTTCTCGCGGGAGGCACTAACTATTTTCCGTGGTACAGTATGCCTGTGCCGCCTTTTCCCAACATACTTGTTTCTCTGGGGGTGGCGACTATTGCCTATGGAATAGTCCGGCACCGCCTTATGGATATTCGAATAGCCGCGGTTAGGACGCTGGTTTTTACTCTGGTGTATCTGCCCATATTGTCTATCCCCTATATTGTAGGACACTTTTTCGGGGTTTCCTGGGTGCTGCCGACATTGATGCAGACCATATTCGCCCCGGGCGGATTGTTTGTTTACATCAAAATACAGGAAAGGGCGGAACTCAAAGTATTGCGGGGCGAGTACAGGAATGCGGGGGAGATAAGACAGCTTGCCAGGGGGATAATACGGTTCGACGATGTCGGCCAGCTGAGTAAGGTGGTTGTGGAAAGTCTCGGGAAGATAACCGGAGCTGAAAAAGCGGCGCTTTACGTTATAAGCAGAGACAGGTCGGGATACGCGCTCAGCAGTTCTTTCGGGGATATAAGCATGCCCGGGGAGATAGATATCAATGATTCCGCCGTATCGTTCTTTGAAAAAGAACGGTCTCCTATCCTGCTTTCCGAGATAAGCGGCGATCGCGGCAGGACTATCCGTACTCTTTTTGATAACAGGATCGTGGTCGCGATCCCAATTGCGGAAGATGAGAGTTTTCTGGGAATCATTTTCCTTGGAGAAAAACCTGACGCCCGGATTTACGGCCAGATAGAGCTTGCGGCTTTCGAGATCCTGGCAAGACAGCTGGCTTTTTCAATACAACTCATCCAGTTCATAGGGGAAAAGGAAGAGATGCAGAGAGCGATAAACGAGGTGCAGAGGATGAAAGAGTTCCGATACCTCGCCAGTTCTATCGGACATGAAGTAGGCAACGGCATCCAGTCAATAGCGGACGTTATCAGCACGTTTTTCGTTAACCCGGTTCTGGCTTCGCGGTTCAGGGATGACAGAGAGCTCCAGGAAGTTATGATGGAAGTTTACGGCGACATAAGCGACAATATCTCAAATTTAAAACTGGTTACCAGATCCCTGCGAAACTATATACGTGAAGAAGAGCCCGGAGAGATAGTGGACGTAGAGTTAGGCGATCTCGTAGAGAGGGTTATCGTCCTTCTGAATGTCAGGAACAGGGGTATGAAAGGCATGAAAGTGGGTGTGGAGGGAGACGCTGTGATCAAAGGGAATCCCGGAGCTTTGCAGGCGGTGTTCTATAACCTTCTCAATAACAGTTACGATGCTATTATCGAAAGAGAGAATTCCGATAAGGATAGAGACCCGGGCTATGCCGGCAACATAAAAGTGTTGATCTTTGAGGGTAACGGTTTTACCGAGGTGAGGGTAAGGGATAACGGTATAGGCATGGACGATGAGGTTCGAAGCCGGATATTCACCCCGCTTTTTACCACGAAAAGCCATGAGGTGACAAAAGACAGCCGTATGCGCGGCGGTACGGGAATAGGTATGGAAACGATAAAAAAGATGGTGGAAGGGCACGGGGGAAGGATAGAGGTCTCCTGGAGCAAAGAAGGCGAAGGGGCCGAGTTTTTGCTTTTATTCCCTTCTGATATGGAGGTGTAACGGTGATCAAGGTCCTTGTGATAGACGATAATGAGTCTTTTGGGAAGTATGTAGTGCCCTATCTGGAAGCGAAAGGTTTCAAAGTGTTTATGGAAAAGACCGGAAAGAAGGGGATAGAGTCCTTCCGTGAAAATTCACCGGACATAGTTGTGCTGGACCTGGGTCTTCCGGATATTGACGGTACTGAGGTTTTTTTAAGGGTTAAGGACATTGATCCGGACGTCCCGATAGGGGTTTTAAGCGGGTATGGAGAGAGGGAAAAAGAGCTTTTGGCTCTTGGCGCCGAGACGTTTTTTGAAAAACCTGTTATGGTGCCCGATATCGAGAAATGGATAAACGAGGTAGTGTCTGAACGTTAATGGGAGAATCCGGATGAAAAACATTAAAGACGGTTTTCATGAAGTGATGAATTGCGTTAACAAGGTATCGGTTGCCTCGGGTGTGACCGCTGAGATGCTGAAAAGAAAGCTGGATGACGCCGGAGAAAACCCCGGTAAATTAAAAAAGGCCGTACAGGAAAGCATAAAAGCCCTTGAAGACTCAGCCGGCTACGCCATCGAGGCGGGAGAAAATATCAGAAAATTGAAGAGCCGCATCTACGAAAGTTTGAATATCGAGTAACATCCCCCAATGAGTGGTGTTCTCCCGTCCGGACATTTCAAGGAGCCTGACGCGGGCAGGCGACGAAGTGATCTCCAGGGATCTATGAACAGATCTTGCGTAAAAAGACCGCTTCGCGGAGTCAGAGCCCTGCCTTGCTATGGCTGCCTTCTGGATTCTGAGTCGTTACCCCTCGAGTGGCCCAAAAATCGTAACATCTCAGTCATCCGCGGAAATATAGCGTCTCAACGCCCGTCTTTGCGAACCCGCCGAAGGCGGGTGAAGCAATCACAATGAAAAATATTACCGGATTTTCACACGCTCTCGTGACACGCGCCTTCGGAGCGTGTCACCAGAGTTGCCGGGATGTTCTTATGTTATGGGGTCATTTCGTTACCCCTCGAGTGGCCCAAAAATCTTTTTTATTGACAACCCGTCCCCGTGAAGTGTAAAATGCGGGAAATTACTTAACTTATCGAAATATTCAAAAAATGAACATAAGGCGGGGTTATGAGATCTTCCGATAAGACAATGTTCCATGAGGAGGTGGCCCGGCTCATGCCTCAGCTTTTAAGGGCCGTGACAGTGAGGGGAGAGAACATTCTTACCGGGGGTGACCTCGCGCTCTCTCACATAGTTGTCGTCGATATCCTTTCTGAAAAAGGTGAATGCACCATGGGAGAGATCGCCGCGGCACTCAACTTCACTATGAGCGCCGCGACTGCCATAGTGGACAAGATGGTCCAGAAGCGCCTTGTAAAAAGGGAAAGGGATATCAAAGACCGGAGGGTCGTAAAGGTTTCTCTTGTTAGCGGCGGGATAAAGGTTGCCAAAAAAGTACATGCCTTCAGAAGAGATATTACCAAAGACCTTTTTTCCTGCCTGAGCTCACGCGAAAGGGATGAGTATCTGAGGATATTAAGAAAAGTTTACGCCAACATATCACGAAATAAGAAATGAAAACGATAATACTGGCCTGTGTTTTGTGTCTTGTTCTTCCGAGCGTGGCTTTGCCGGAGCTGGCGGGAGATGTCGCTCCCCGTGAGGAGATTGTTAGGCTCAACGCCGAAGACGCGCCTGTTTACGAGGTTGGTCTGGAAGACTGTGTTCGTCATGCCGTACTTAATAGTTTTGAGGCTAAACTGGCGAAACTCGACCTGCTGGTTGCAGAAACACGGAAAACCTACGCGGAAGCTGTTTTCGACACTATTCTTTTCGGAAGCGCGGGCTATATCGAGGATAAAAGGAAGACGGCGTCTTTTTTCGGGGGAGAAGATATCCAGACGAACATTTACATGGGCGGGGTAAGGAAACGCGTTCCTTCGGGAACGGAACTCACCGTTTCCTGGAGGGATCAGAGGGATCGGACCGATAGCCCCCTTGTTTCGCCTAATCCGTCGCATACCGCCCAGCTTACGTTTGAGGCGGTGCAGCCGGTTCTCAGGAACACTTTCGGATTTATTGACAGAAGTACAATAACTCTGGCTTCTCTCGCTGTAATGAACGCCGATCTTGAGACAAGGGAAAGGATAGAGCAATTGATAGCCGATGTTGAAAAGGCTTACTGGGCCGTTGTGTACAGGAAAAAGGCTCTGGATATAAACGCCGATATGTTGAACAGGGCCGAGGAATTGTACGGGGCTGTTAAAAGGAATTTCGACCTGGGACTCGCGGAAAGGCCGGATGTATTGGCCACTCAAGCTAATGTGCTCATTAGAAAAAAAGACGTTATACTCGCTAAGGATAAATACCGGCGTTCCCGCGAGGATCTGAAGTTTCTTATGAACGTTCCCGCGGACGCCAAACTTTCGCCCCGGGAAACGTTCAGTCGTGAGGTAGAGGAACCCTCTCTGGAAAAAAGTATAAGAACGGCCTTCCGGAACAGTCGGGTCTACCGGAAACTTAAAGGCGAAGTCGAGATCAGGGACGTCACCCTCAAGATGGAAAGCAACCGGTTGTGGCCTGAACTGGATCTCGAGGGTACTTTTGCTATGAACGGACTGGACAGTGATTTCGCGAAAGCCGCGGGCAGCACCGTGGTCATGGACAATACTTACTGCTATGCCGGAGTGAGGTTCAGTTTTCCCCTCGAGAATTCAATGGCGAGGGCAGAGCGTGACAGGGCTCTTCATGAAAAGGAAAAAGCGCTTCTCGCCTTGAAACGTGAAGAAAGGTCAATAATAACGCGTACCGGTAACGCTCTCGGGTCTCTGGTCTCTTTCAACCGAGCCGTTTCTAAGGTGGGTAAAGCCGTCGGTCTTCAGGAGGAAAAATTGCGGGAAGAAGAAAAAAGGTTTGCTTCCGGAAGAAGCTCTACCAAAAACCTTATCGACTACCAGGAAGATCTTCTCAGGGCCGAAATGCAGGAAGCCGCGGAATTTTTCGCCCGGGAGACGGCAAGAGTGGACCTTGAAAAAGAAATGAACGTACTGCTTGAAAAATACGAGAGACTGTTATGAGCCTTCCCAAGTTCAGTGTAAACAACTCGCTTTTCATCAACCTCATATCGGCCCTTATACTGATAGTCGGGTTGGGAGCCGTCCTCGGGATGCCGAGAGAGGTTTTTCCGAATGTCGCTTTCGACATGATGAGCGTTACCACTTTTTACCCGGGGGCGACGCCGGAAGACATCGAAAAACTAATAACTACCCCAATAGAAAAAGAGCTTAGGGAAGTCGATGGCATAAGAGAAATGACCTCTTCCTCCGCGATGGGCGCCTCAATAGTGTTTGTAAAGGTCGATCCCGACGAATCCGACAAAAATAAAGTTATGAGAGATGTCCGCAACGCCGTTGACAGGGTAAGGGATCTGCCCCGGGACATCTATGAGGATCCCGTCGTTACAGAACTTACCACAAGGCAGTATCCCATAATAGAGGTTTCGATGTCCGGCGATATGCCTGAGGCGGAACTGCGGGGGTACGCCGATCTTCTTGAGGAACTTCTTGAGGATATTCCCGGCGTCGCGAGGATACGGAAATCCGGGTACAGGGACAGGGAAATGCAGGTTCTTGTGGACGAGCATGCGGCCCGGAAGCATCATGTTTCGCTGGATGAGATAGAAAGGGCGCTTGCCGCGCGCAATGTAAGCTTGCCCGCCGGTAAGCTCGATACCGAGAGCGCCGAGTATAGCATACGCACGACGGGTGAGTTTTTCACAGCTGAAGAGATAGGTGACGTGATAATAAGGGCCAACGACGCGGGAAACTGGCTCAAAATAAATGACGTAGCGATCGTCGAAGATACTTTCAAGGACGAGGACATAATATACAAGACCCTGGGGACAAGGTCTATAAATTTGATAATCGTAAAAAAAGAGTCCGGTGACGCGATCTATATAGTAGACAGGGCGCGCGAGATAGCCGGGGATTTTCTTGAAAGAATGCCCGCTGAACTGGAGATATCGTTTGTCAATGATTACGCCTTCTTCGCCAGGCGCAGGCTGAACGTCCTGAGGAACAACGCCTGGATAGGGGTGCTTATAGTCACGGCAAGCATGCTGGTCTTCCTGCAGAAAAAGGTAGCGCTTCTTACGGTATTGGGTATCCCTATAGCGTTCCTTTCAGCTTTCATTGTGATGAGCTCCATGGGCATAACCATAAACCTTATAAGTATGTTCGGGCTTATAATAGTCCTGGGTATGCTGGTAGACGACGGGATAATAGTCGCTGAAAATGTGTACAGGCACATGGAAGACGGCGAATCTCCTCGTACGGCGGCGGTTAAGGGTACCGAGGAGGTAATGGGCGCGATATCGACCGCGGTACTTACCACCATAGTCGCGTTTTCCCCTCTGCTTTTCATGACGGGGATAATAGGCAGGTTTATAAGGGGCATACCCATTGTCGTTATAATAGCGCTTGTGGCGTCGCTGGGAGAGGCCCTCATAATACTTCCGAGCCATCTCGCCGATTTTGTTAAAATAAAAAAGGACAAAGACGGGAATCCGGTCGGACTGTCCAAGGATCTGCGATGGTTCAAAGGGCTTGTGGGTGGGTACACAAAAGTTGTCACGGCCGCTATACACAGAAAATACGCGGTGATCGCCGGGATAGCGGGCGTTTTTGCGATATGCGCCGTTCTGGCAGTGACCGTGCTCAGGTTCATATTGTTTCCCGCGGTCGGAATAAACCAATTCTTTATAAGGGCGGAGGCTCCCATCGGTACGCCCCTTTCCGTGGTAAACGAGCTTATAGTCCCGGTTGAGGATATCGTAAGAGGGCTTCCGGAGGAAGAGCTGGATTCGTTTGTGACCACCGTGGGGAAGATAGAAGAGGATCGGCAGGACCCTTTTGCTGGACAGGCCAGCCATCTTGTGCAGGTAACGGTCTACCTTACTCAGGAACAGGACCGGCGCCGCGGTGTCGATGAAATAATAGCCGATGTGCGAAGTAAAATTGAGGGAGTGGAAGGTTTTGAGGAGATCCGTTTCGATACTCCCGGGGCGGGTCCTCCTGTCGGAAAACCTGTTGAGGCGCGGATAAGGGGCGAGGATTTCGAGACGCTCGACCAGATAGCTTTCGAGTTCATGGATTATCTTAATTCTTTGCCCGGAACATTGGATGTTACCTGGGATAACAGGCCGGGCAAAGAAGAAATAAGGGTAAGAGTTAACAACAACAAGGCCAAAATGGCCGGCCTTACCGTGGGACAGATAGCCAGGACAATAAGAGGAGTATTCCAGGGTAACATCGCCACCACAATAAAACCCATCCGCGCGGAAAAAGCTACCGATGTCACCGTTAGATACGCTTCTGGCAGGGACGGTAACGATATCTCTATATTTGACAGAATTCTTGTGGGTAATGACCGGGGGAACCTGATACCCCTAAGTAATGTCGCCGATATAGAAAAGATCCCCAGCGTTACTACCATCAAGCACCTGGACGGCAGAAGGGTGGTCACAGTTTCTTGTAACCTGGATACTGATAAGACCACCTCACTGGAGGTCAACCGCAAGCTCGAGAGGGAATTCCGGGACATTCCCGACAGGTATCTGGGATATTCGGTCAAGTACGGTGGGGAGCAGGAAGAAACTATCGAGTCTCTGCAAAGTCTTGTCAAAGCGTTCGCTGTCGCGTTCTTAATTGTATATCTTGTCCTGGCGTCGTTTTTCAAGTCCCTTCTCCAGCCTTTCGTGGTAATGTTAGCGATCCCGTTCGGTATGATAGGTGTTATCCTGGCTTTTCTGGCGCATGGTTTGCCCCTTTCCTTTATGGCTGTAATGGGAATAGTCGGGCTGAACGGAATAGTTGTGAACGACTCGATCGTACTGGTTGATTTCATAAACAAACTTCGCAGGTCCGGCATGTCGCGGTCCGACTCCATAGTCAAAGCAGGGCAGATGAGGATACGCGCGGTCATGCTCACGACACTTACCACGGTCGGGGGGCTTTCTACCGTGGCGTATGGTATCGGAGGCCGGGACCCTTTCCTTGTACCCATGGCGATAGCTCTTTGCTGGGGACTTATCTTCGCGACGTTTCTTACACTTGTGGTTATCCCCTGTTTCTACTCGATCATCGATGACCTTGCCATAAAATGTACAAAACATGACAGCATGATCTGTGTAGCGCTTTTTAACGGTAACGGCGCTAATGAAAACTGACGCGGCGTTTTACCGGCGGGGCTTCGAAGGACACGTGATAGCTCCCTTTCCCGCGAAAGAGGAGGGACCTGTAACCTCTCTTCTCGCTTGTTTTTTATTCGGCGGCTGCCCCCTCATTGCTGCCGGTATTGTGAAACTTTTGTGCTGGATGACAGACATTCCCTTCGAGGGACGCTCGATTTCCCCGGCGAGGAAATCATCGCTCGACGTACTCCCTCGCTCTCCCGAGGGTTTCTGCCCTCGGGAACCATGCCCACTCGGTCGTCCGACGCCCACTCCGGGAATATCTGCCATTCAGCGATATATCGCTATCAACCAACGGCTTCCGTTTTTTGTAGAAGGCTATCCGCCGCTCCTTGTATTTACCGGCGGGGCTTCGAAGGACACGTGATAGCTCTCTTTGCAGCGATAGAGGAGGGACCTGTAACCTCTCTTCTCGCTTGTTTTTTATTCGGCGGCTGACCCCGGCCTCTGGATCCTGTCCGGGGCATATGGTAATTGACATTTAGGGGCAAGCAGTGATATCATTTTTAATTATATGAAGTTAAAAACGCGCACATCCCGCCTCTTAGTGGCATTTGTTTCGATCATGCTCTTTGTGTCCCGGGTTCCCGTTTCGGGTGGAGAGGTAAGTGTTCCTCCTAACTATAAGGAAGTTCTGGATAACGGAGCCATTGTTGTCGCCAATTATATGCCCGGGTCGTCTCTGGTAACGGTTCAGCTGCGTGTCCTCTCGGGACTCTCCAGTGAGGGGAAGTATGCCGGGACGGGGATATCTCATTTTATAGAACACATGATATTCAGAGGAGTTGCTGAAGACGGCGGCCCTGTCCGAAAAACGGTTAAAAAGCTCGGAGGGACGATAAACGGCTCTACCGGCCAGGACTCGGCCGAATACCACATAACAGTTCCCGCGGAAAACCTCAGGCCAGCGATGGAGCTTATTGTGGGTATGGTCATGGCCCCCGTGTTCGCTGATCATGATATAGAGTTGGAAAGGGACGTTATTCTCAAAGAGATGAACATGGTTAACGACGATCCCGGAAGGAGGCGTATACGCCTCCTTTTTGAAAGGGCTTACAGGCGGCATGTGTACAGACAACCCATAATTGGTCACAGGGAACTTTTTCTTTCGCTGGGGAAAAAGGATCTCGAACGGTATCATTCTTCTGTTTACACTCCGGAAAGGATGGTCCTGGGGGTGGCCGGGGGAGTCGTACCCGCGAAAGTCTTTGAATACGCTCGTGAGGTTCTCGGATCTTATGAAAGGTCTATGGTATGGGAACCGTCCATTGCCGAGGAACCCAGGCAACTGACCCCCAAAAAGGAAATTTTCGGCATGGATGTTGATCTGGGGTATCTTGCCATGGGATTTCACACCACGGATATTTACTCGCCTGACATATACCCCGGGAATGTTACGTCTTTTATCCTTGGGTCGGGTATGGATTCTTTTCTTTACCGGCGGCTGGTGAGGGAAGAACAGCTTCTTCATTCCGTAAGCGCGTTCAACATTACTCCCGAATATCCGGGCCTTTTCCTCGTGACCGGTACCGGCGAACCTGAAAAACTCGATGAAGCGCGCGAAGTAATTTTTCGTGTTATCGATGAGATCAAAACGTCCGGGGTAGAGCAGCGGGACCTTGACCGGGCGCGGAACTCCGTTACATCGTCTTATCTCAGGTCGCATGAAACCACTCGCAGCGTGGTTTCGTCTATGACGAGTTCGGCGCTGTTCACAGGGGATCCCTCTTTCATTGAAAGTTACCTGGAAGGGATACGTAATGTTGTAAAAGAGGATATCGGCGATTTTTGTGAAAAATACCTCAACAAGTCTAATTCCACTACTATTTATATAGTCCCCGAAGATCATTACCGTGAGGTGACACGGATCGAGGAAGTGGAGACCCTTAAGGAGATCCGGCCGGAAGACAGCATAAGGGAGAAGACTCTGGATAACGGTTTGAGGCTCGTGGCAAAAAGGAAAGGATCGCTTCCGCTTGTTTCCGTAACTTTCGCCTCATCCGGCGGGCTTCTGGCGGAACGGGCCGGTAACAACGGTATTTCAAATCTTACCGCCTCGCTTCTTCTCAAGGGTACGGAAAAAAGAGATGAACGCGATATAATCCCCGTAATAGAGCGTATGGGAGGGGTTATATCGGCATTCAGCGGCTTGAACAGTATAGGCATGTCAATGGATCTTATGTCAGATGATCTTGAAGGTGGTCTGGAGATATTTCATGATGTGCTTACCGGCGCGGTCTTTCCCGAACAGGAACTTGACAATGAGCGGCGCAAGGTCATAGCGGCCATACGGGAGCAGGATAAGGATATTTTCAGCTCCGGTATCAGAGAAGTAAGGCGTTTGTTGTATGGGGACCATCCATACTCTATGAGGCCGATAGGGGAAGTGGGTGCCGTGGAGGCGTTGACCCGCGAAGATATAATGGATTTTTACAGGCGGAAAATTTCTCCGGATGGGTCAGTGATCGCTGTCGCCGGGGATATAGATCCCGGCGAGGTAATAGGTCTGTTCTCGGAGATGTTTTCCTCATGGGAAGGACGGGCCATGCCTGAGGAAGAAAAAGTTTTTAGATACGCGGATTCCGGAGCCGTATCTGATCTTTCCATGAGAAGAGAGCAGTCCCTTGTGGCCATAGGATTTCCCGGAGTTTCAATATTCGAAGATGAAAAGTATACGCTTGATGTTATAAGCGTTCTTCTTTCCGGCAGGGATGGGATATTGTTTGATATCATCAGGGACGATGAGGGTCTGGCCTATACATCCGGAGCCGCCAACGTACCCCAGCCCATGGGAGGATATTTTATTACTTATGCCGCTACCACAGCTGAAAAGCTCGAAAGAGCCCGGGATCTCATATTTCGGGCCATTAACAAAGTAGCTTCGGGAGATTTTACGGACGAAGATCTGGAGGCCTCCAGGAAGAGGGCTGTGGCCGACCATGCCCGTTCCGTAGAGGGCACCCATCCGGTATCGATGTCGATGGCTCTCGGCGAACTTTATGGCCTGGGGGCATTCCACCATGAGAAGTATCCTGAAGCTGTGGACAAGGTTTCCAGGGAGGATGTAGTAAGGGCCGCCGGGGCGTTTCTCGACAGCGAAATGGCGGTAGTTGTCAGCGTGAGATCAGATTTCAGTATCAGCGAAATTTAACCTGAGAGGTTAAAAAAATGGCCAGACAGACTTTCGCGGCAGGAAGGTTTTATCCGGATCATCCCGAAACACTGCTGGAAGAATTGGACGCTCTCATACCTCCCATGGAAGATGCCGGGAAAAAGGCGGTTATAGGAGCCCTGGTGCCCCACGCGGGGTATATGTATTCCGGGAGGGTCGCCGGTGATGTATATGCCAGGATTAGAGCAAGGGAGACGTACATCGTCCTCGGCCCCAACCATACAGGCGTAGGGGACAGGTTCTCGTTGTCTCTGGAAGATTGGGAAACCCCCCTCGGCGATATGCGGGTGGATACTGAACTTGCCGGTTCGATAATGGATCAGACCCGGCTGGTCAGCAGCGATCCTTCAGCGCATGCTATGGAACATTGCGTAGAGGTTCAGCTGCCGTTCATTAAAAAGATGTTCCCCGAGGCCGGGTTCGTACCCTTGGTGGTCTCATGCGGCGACATCGACGAATTGAGGTCTATCGGGCAAGCCATAGCTTCATCGATCCGGTCTTCCGGCAAGAAGGTCACGATACTGGCTTCGAGCGATATGACACATTACGAACCGCGCGATTCCGCTTCGGTTAAAGATAAAAAGGCTATCGACGCGCTGATGTCCATGGATGGCGAAAAACTGGCTGAAACTGTTTTAACCGGTAATATCTCGATGTGCGGCTGGGTCCCTTCGGTAATAATGCTTTTCGCTTCTAAAGAGCTGGGCGCCGTGACCCCGGAATTAGTCCGTTATTCCGATTCAGGCGAGGTTACCGGAAACTCCGCCGATGTCGTGGGGTATGCGGGGATGATAATTTCCTGAGTTTACAGGGTTCGATCTAAGATGGAAAAACAAACATGAGATTTTTCAGAAAAAAGAAGAACATACTGGTACTGGGCGGCGGGAGCGCGAGGGGTCTTTGCAGTATAGGAGTTCTAAAGGTTTTGGAAAGGCATTACGGCCGCGATAAGATGCCTTTCGACATGGTCATAGGGACCAGTATAGGCAGTTTGATCGGGGCGGCGTATTGCCTTGGAATGACATTGGATGAACTTGAAAGACGGGTCAGGGAGTTCTCGTGGCCCAGGATGGTAGATTTCGGGATATTTCCGACGGGGATGATAAAGGGTGACAGGTTGGAATACATCATAAGGGATTGTGTGGACGAAAAAAGTTTCGGCGATATGAAAATACCTTTCGCTCTTACCACCACCGATATCGAGACCGGTGAGGAATTGACGCATGATTCAGGCGATCTTGTAAAACTGCTCAGGGCAAGCTGTTCGTGGCCCGGTATCTTTACGGCGGTAGAGGAGGAGAACCGGCTCCTGGTGGACGGGGGAGTACGTAACAGTATTCCCACAAAGGCCGCGAAGAAGTACGGCGCGACGTTCATGCTGGCGGTCAATCCGGGATTCGCGGTTAAAAACCAGAAAATGAGCAATGTGCTTCGCGTTACCGTGCAGGCCGTACAGATAATGGGAGAAGAGCTGAATGCGTACCAGGCCAGCCAGGCGGATATTACCATAAAACCCGACCTTAAAGATATAGACCAGTTCGATTTCGACAAGTCGGGCTATATAATAAAGATGGGTGAAGCCGCCGCGGAAAAAGCTTTAAGGCAGATATCCAGGAAACTTTAAATGAAACAGAATTATGAAGGGAGGATGGTTTGATGGATAAGGCAATGCCGAAGACCGACGTGGAATTTTCGTCTTTTGTTTCAGGTCTCATGTTTGAGGGACTCATTTCGATGGGACTTGTGGAACACCCGTCATCCGGCGGCCTGAAAAAAGATCTTAAGCACGCCGAGATAGTGGTGAATACGCTCGCTATGCTTAAGGAAAAGACCTCGGGCAATTTGACAAAAGAAGAGGCGGACCTCATCGAAGAGGTATTGCACCAGCTTCGAATGGGGTATGTTTCGGCCGCGAGCGGCGGGGAGTCCGTCGAAGAATCGAAAGCCGGACAGGAAACCCAGGAGGTCCCAGGCGGCGCGGAAGAAGAACAGCAATCCCCCGAGGGGACAGCGTGAAAAGATCTATCACGTCGGCGATAAGAATAGTAGTCAGCTTCGGGCTTCTCGGCGGCCTCTTCTGGATGATGAGAGATCACATCAGTGAGATATGGGCGACTATGCTTTCTGGAGACTTGTTCCACATCGCTCTGGCTGTTGTTTTTCTCGTCATAATGGTTGTGATGCTCTCGTTCAGGCTTCAAATGGTGTTCCGGGGGGAAGACCTTTCCCTCTCGTTAAAAGAGGCAGCTGAGCTTACGTGCGTGGGTTTTTTTTTCAATAACTTCATGCCCACTGCCGTCGGCGGGGACATAATGAAAGCCCATTACGCGGCGCACTTCAATAAGAAAAAACTGAAATCCTACGCAAGCGTCTTCATGGACAGGATAATAGGGATGTTGGCGATACTCCTTATAGCCGGAGTAGCTCTTGTAGTCGACGGAGGGCGCTACAGGGCATCGGCAATAAGGCCTATAGTACTTGCTCTTCTTGCGGCAGGCGCGGCGGGAACCATAGCTGTTACCAACAGGTCCATGGCCCGGACGGTGGAAAGGGTTCTCAAGCGGTTCAGGCTGCGCGGTATAGGGGAACGGCTTGGTGAGGCCTACGCGATCGTTCACGATTACAGGAACCGCCCCGATGTCGTAATGAGATCAGCCTGGTTTTCAGTAGGCGCCCAGGCGTCTTATTGTGTTGTAATATATTTTTTATTCCTGGCTATGGGGCGGCCCATGAATATGGGCAACATATTTCTTATAATGCCTGTAGTGATATTCGTGAGTATGCTTCCTTCCGTGGGGGGGCTGGGCGTACGCGAATACGCGATGGTAGCTTTATTTTCGGTGCTTGCCGGACGGGAAGTGTCTTTTGCCGTGAGCCTGCTGGCTTTGTCTGGGAATTTCCTGATAAGCATTGCCGGGGGCGTGGTGTATATGGGGTGGAGTTTTAATTCGTTTTCGGGCGGTAGGGAAAGCGCCGTGAGTCCTGCTGCCGGAGATTACAATAATGGAGGATGAAATGGCCGGCATATTGGTTATAAACGGTCCTAATCTCGATATACTGGGAAAGAGAGAAGAATCTGTCTATGGGAAATTGACTATCGACGAGATAAACGCCAAGCTTGAGGAAAAGGCGGGAAAGGCGGGCAAAAAGATAGAGTTTTACCAGTCAAATCATGAAGGTGACATGGTGGACAGAATAAACGGCACGGATGCCGAGGGCATACTTATAAACCCCGCCGCCTATACGCATACCAGTGTCGCCATACGCGACGCTCTCAGCGCGCGGGATATACCCGTAATAGAGGTGCATCTTTCCAACATATACGCTCGTGAGGAATTCAGGCACAAATCCCTTATGGCGCCTGTAGTTACCGGCCAGATCAGCGGTCTGGGGGGACGTGGGTATTTTCTGGCGTTAGAGGCCCTGATGGAGCTCATAGATGAAAGAAAGTGACATGTTCAGGGATGCCGTTAGAAAACTCAAACTCACGATCCCGCCGGGATGCGCGTTCATGGTCACATCCTCGCCGGATATAAAATACCTTTCTGGATTTTATTCCACGGGGGAGATACTCCTCATTCCGAGGAGAGGCCCGGTCTTATGTTTTATCGACCCCATGAACCATTCTCTCGCGGAAAAAGAGCTGACGGGAACGGGTATAAGGGTAGTTTCAGGACGGTCCCCCGCCATGTCCCTTATGGCCGGATATGTAAGAAAAATGGGTTTGAGAACGCTTTTTTTTGACGCGGCTGGAATTTCAGTAAGGACTTACAGAAAGATGTCATCGTTTTTCAAAGGGGTTAAACTCAGCTCCCGCCTGGGCAAACTGGATACGAGGGAACATCTTGACATGGTGAGAACTGTAAAGAGCCCCGATGAGATATTTGTTCTCAGGTCTGCCGCGCGTAAGACGGCGGCGATATGGCGTCACGTGAAGAACTTGATAGCGCCGGGTATGACCGAGATACAGATAGCCGGTATGGTGGACGCCGCTGTAAGGGACGCGGGTTTCGAGAACTCTTTTCCCACTATCGCCGCCGCGGGACCTAACTCGGCTTATCCGCATGCTATTCCCGGGAAGAAAAAGCTTGGCCGGAAAGAACATTTAGTGGTGGACTTCGGTTTACGTCACGGACTCTACTGTTCCGACTTGACAAGGATATGGGGCGAATGTAGAATAGACGGACAAATCAAGGCCCTTTGCGATAGCGTTCGTGAAGTCCAGAAAAAAGCTATCGACCTGATAGAGCCCGGCGCGTCGATCGGGAGAGTCGCCGGGAAGATTGACGAAATTTTCCAGCGAAAGGGACTTAAAGGTTTTGTTATTCACGGGCTCGGCCATGGGATCGGCATAGAGGTGCATGAAAAACCTTTTTTCGGGACTGGATCGCGAGAGGTTTTCAGTAAGGGGATGGTATTAACGGTGGAACCGGGGCTTTACGTTCCGGGTAAAGGCGGGGCGCGCATAGAGGATATGGTGCTGGTCACGCCGAAAGGGCGAGAGGTGCTTACAAAATGATAAAAGCGGTTAATCTGAGGCAGGGAACTATAATAATATACAACGGCCAGCTTCATGAAGTGGTAGAAGCGCAGCACTACAAGCCGGGCAAAGGCGGGGCTTTCGTCCGGACTAAACTTAGGAATATGGCCACGGGAGGTACGATCTCTGAGACTATCAGGCCCGACGAGTCTTTCGAGGACGCTTTCATAGAACAGAAACAGATGCAGTATCTTTACAAGGATGATATGGGGTACTGTTTTATGGACGAGGTGTCATATGAACAGGTTCATGTATCGGAATCTGTCGCGGGGGAGGCGGCGGAATATCTCAAAGAGAATATGAGCGTTACCATGAGGATCCATGAGGGTACTATCCTGGCTATAGAGCCTCCTATACATGTTATCCTTAAAGTGACCCAGACCGACCCCGGTTTCAGGGGAGACACTGTCTCGGGCGCCACAAAGCCGGCCACGCTGGAAACTGGCAAGGTCATAAAAGTGCCTCTTTTCGTGGAAACGGACCAGTTGGTGAAAGTTGATACCAGGACCGGGGAATATATTGAAAGGGCATAGGGCTTCGCTTCCCGAGGGGGTAGAGCGGAAATAAAGACAACCGGACATAAGCCAGGACAAAACAATATGAGGGGACGGTCATGAGCATAAAAAAGATCAAAGAGCTGGTAGACCTTATGAACGAGAACGACCTTAGAGAGGTAGAACTCGAGCAGGAAGGTTTGAAGGTAAAACTTATCAAGACCGGGCAGGGGATAGCTCATGAAGTGGTAGTTCCCCAACCGCAGGTCGGGGTCCCGGCTCCCGTATTACAGGAAGCCTCTCCCGCGGGGGGGGACCATACTCCGAGCGGACTGAAGGAAATAAACTCTCCTATGGTGGGAACTTTCTACAGGTCTCCGTCTCCCGAAGCGGAAATGTATGTGAGGCCCGGGGACGAGTTCAAGGAGGGGGATGTCCTTTGCATAGTCGAGGCCATGAAACTCATGAATGAGGTAAAGGCCGAGTGCTCGGGTAAGATAGTACAGATACTTGTAGAGAATGCCGAACCGGTTGAGTTCGGCCAGGCATTGTTCCTTGTGGAACCGGCCTGACAACCTGTTTGACCAACTCAAACCGATCGGACCAATTATGTTCTCCAGAATACTTATAGCTAATAGGGGAGAGATCGCCCTCAGGATAATAAGGGCATGCAGAGAATTGGGAATAAAGACTGTGGCTGTCTATTCCCAGGCGGATGCCGAGTCACTTCATGTCCGCCTGGCTGATGAGGCCGTTTGCATCGGTAAAGCCACGCCTTCGTCAAGTTACCTGCATATTCCAAACCTTATAAGCGTGGCGGAAATAACCGACGTCGAAGCCATACACCCGGGTTACGGTTTTCTTTCCGAAGACGCCCATTTTGCCGAAATATGCGAATCCTGCCGGATAAAATTTATCGGGCCGTCCCCGGAAAATATGCGGCTGATGGGTGATAAGATGACCGCGAAAGACACCATGAAAAAAGCCGGCATCCCGGTCATCCCGGGTTCCGAGGATGTCATAAACACGAAAGAAGAAGCGCTTGAAATAGCCAAGTCCATGGGGTATCCGGTCATCATAAAGGCCTCGGCGGGAGGGGGCGGTAAGGGGATGAGGGTCTGCCATAACGATGTCCGGCTTGTGGGCGCTTTCATGACCGCCCGGAGCGAAGCCGAAGCGGCTTTCGGCAATCCCGATGTTTACATGGAAAAATACATAGAGGCGCCCAGGCATATAGAGTTCCAGATACTGGCCGACGAAAAGGGCAACGTAATACATCTCGGTGAGAGGGACTGCACCATACAGAGACGGCACCAGAAACTTATAGAGGAATCGCCTTCGCCTCATCTCGATGCCAAGATGAGAAAAAAGATGGGGGAGGCGGCTGTCAAGGGCGCTATGAGCGTTGGATATCGTGGGGCCGGCACCATAGAATTCCTTGTCGATGGCTCCGACTTTTACTTTATGGAAATGAATACCCGTATACAGGTTGAACACCCCGTTACTGAAATGGTTACGGGCGTGGATCTTATAAAAGAGCAGATAAAAATAGCTTCCGGGGAGAAGTTGGGGCTCAAGCAGGAAGACGTTGTTTTCAGGGGGGCCTCTATTGAATGCCGGATAAACGCCGAGGATCCGGACAACGATTTCAGGCCTTCACCCGGAAAGATACAGGCGCTGAATATCCCCGGTGGTCCCGGGGTAAGGGTGGACACCCATGTGTATTCAGGTTACTCCATACCGCCCTTCTACGATTCCATGATCGCGAAACTCATTACTTACGGAAAGGACCGGCAGGAGGCGATAAGTATCATGCAGAGGGCCCTGTCAGAATTTCACGTAGAACCCATAAAGACCACCGTGGATTTTCACAAAAAGGTGATGGCTGATACGGACTTTCACCGCGGAGAAATGACCACGCATTACGTTGATAAATTTTTTCCGAAAGACGATAACTGAGCGTCCAAGGCTTTCGGTTTCTCCAAGACAGGAGGTATTTATGCTTTTCCTGAAAAAGATAGCGGGATTTCTTTTCTTTCTGTTAATGGCCGTGTCCGGAGGTTTTGTTGTTTCGGTCGCTCTGGGTGTCGTGTCTTCCTCTTTTGTCGCCGGCCTTATAGATAGTATGCGCGCGGATATGAATTTGAGTGTTGCCGTTGGTCTGACGGGGGGTGTGGTCATCTTGACCGGTTTGTTCGTTTTTTTAAAGGTCAGGAAGACAACCGGCCGTGACAAATTAATTACTTTTCAGAACCCTGACGGCGAGGTCACGGTATCCGTTTCCGCTATAGAGAATTACGTAAAGAGAGTGGCAAGGGATATTCCCGGCATAGCGGACGCCAGAGTGACGGCTAAGGTAGGGAAAAAAGGGATATCAATTACCAGTTATGTGGCGATCTCGGCCGGTACCAATATACCGGAAGTCACCGAGAACATACAATTGATCGTCAGAAGCAAGGTCAGAGATATGCTGGGCGTAGAAGAGAGAGTAAATGTACAGATGCATGTGACCAGCATACTTAAAGAGGACTCGTCTACGGAAGAGACTCACCCGGGCGAAGAAAAGCCGTCTTCCCCCCCATTCAGAGAGACGGAATGAGCCGAAATACCTGCCAGAGGCGTTTTTATGGATAAAAACGAGCGAATAAGGTCAGTGATATCGGAAAGCATAGAGGTGAAAAAAAACTTCATCTCGGATGAAGAGTCTGTCGAGAACGTAGCCAGAGCAGCTGACGCCATAACCCGGTGTTACGGGAGGAAAGGTAAACTGCTGGTTTTCGGGAATGGCGGCAGCGCTGCTGACAGCCAGCATGTAGCCGCCGAGATGGTAGTGCGTTTTGAGCGTGAAAGAAAATCCTTCGCTTGTCTCGCCCTGACCACCGATACTTCGGTACTTACGGCGTGCGCCAATGACTATGATTTTTCCAGGGTTTTTGTCAGGCAGCTCGAGGCTCTCATGGGACCCGATGACCTTGTGCTGGCTATTTCTACAAGCGGTGTTTCGCCTAATGTCGTGGAAGCGGCAAAGTTCGCTTCGGATAGGAAAGTGCCGGTTATCGCCCTTTCCGGAAAGGATGGAGGGCCCCTGGCTGAAATGGCGGATAT
>SLID01000009.1 GCA_007135805.1 Candidatus Omnitrophota bacterium
AGAAAAGGGACAGACGCTGAAGCGTCTGTCCCTTTTCTTTAAATATCAGCTCTACCACCTTCTCTACCGTCTTATAGCGGCTCTTGTCCTGTCAAGTTCGGCCTGCATAGCTTCGGTAGCTTTCTTAAGCTCTTCGGCCGGATCGGCGTTCCTAAGTATAACCATCTGTACCGCATGGTTAACAAAACGAGAACTTGAGTCCCAGGCCCTTACTGGAGGAGCGCCTCTTCCATCCATGGCCTGGCTCTCAAGTATACCCTTGAATTTTTCATCCATAGGTAAAAGCGCCCAAGTGTCCATATTCGGGGGCAGATAGGCGTCTTCGGTATTAAAAGCCGCCTCATACATCTTGACCTGGTTTTCGGGCTCAAAAAGGAATTTTATGAATTCCCATGCTTCCTGTTTCATTTCAGAAAGGGAAAAAACGCTCATTATCCTGCCGCCGAGAAACGCTGTCCTTTTACCCGCGGGCCCTTCAGGCAAAGAGGCTATTTCCCATTTGCCTTCTATCTCAGGAGCGCTGACTTTAAGACTTATTATCTTCCAGTCTCCGGAAATAGCGAGGGGATAGTCTCCCGTTCTCATACCCTGCTCAAGGGGGATCTGAGTTCGCGGAACACCTGTTCGGTAAAGTTTTGCCATATACTCGAGCGCCATTGCAGCTTCAGGCGTATCGAGGGTAACCCTGGTAAGGGTGTCGTCGTAAAAGTCCCCACCAGCCTGCCAGAGAAAAGGCGCATACCCTATCCACTCCAAAGAACCCCAGTCTATGAGTGCCCCTCTTTTGTCTTCTTGAAGCGCTTTAAGAGTAACTAAAAACTCTTCCCAATTTCGTGGAGGGTACGGGACAATATCTGTCCTGTAATACATTATGTGCTGTGAAAGGTCAAAAGGAATGCCGTAAACCCTGTCGCCTATGCGGGTGGATCTGAGTATCCCCGGGAATATGGTCTTTTCAAGCTCCGAGACGTCCTGGGGAAAATGTTCTCGCAAGTCAATGAGAGCGCCAAGCTCCCCGAATTCCATTCCCCAGGTAAGACCCATGCTGCCGATATCCGGCGAAACTCCACCCGCTATGGACGTGAGATATTTGCTATGAGCGTTTCCCCAAGCTATAGCCTTGCAACTTACGGTTATTCCGGTTCTTTCGGTGAATTTTCGGCTGATCTCAACGATGGTCCGGGCCTGGCTTTCCGGGCCAACATGCCAAACTACGAGATGATCTTCCCGGGTTTTTTCCCGACCGCACCCTGGAACTAATAACACAGCAATAGCCAGGATAAAAATGGCTACCGCTTTCCTTCCCGTGGTTACTATATCTACTCCCCTGCAGTTTAGCATACTCACACTTTGGCAAAAAAGTCCTGCACAACAAGTCCCGCGGCTCCCACGGCAACCACATCCTCTCCCAGACTTGTGGGGAGTATTTTAACTATCTTTACGGTCTCGTCATAGCCCCATTTTTTCACGGAACGCCTTACCGCTGAAAACAAGATATCACCGGCTTTTTCTATGCCCCTTCCAACAACCACGACTTCCGGGTTGAACAAGTTGATCAAAAACGACATTTTCGCGCCCAGATAAGAACCCGCTTCTTCAAGTATCTTTCGGGAAAGTTCGTCACCCTTTTCCGAAGCGGAAACGACACAATCAAGATCTATCTTTTCCACGTCACCACCCGCCTCGTTGAGGATCGCCCCACCCTCATCGGGAGACTCTTTTACAAGCCCTCTTGCGCGGGCCTGTATTCCCAAGTCTATACCACGTGACCGCATGCAGCACCCGTGTTCGTAACTTTCCCAGCAATTATCCGCTATCTCGCCTTCTCCCACATATGGAGGGTTAAGGTTCAGTTCACCGGCGCTTTTGGACGCACCATAGTAAAGCTCACCTCTTATGACAAGACCGCAACTCGAATCAGAACACATAAAGATCAGGTTATCCGCGATCGCCCCGGCACCTATACCCGACCACCTTTCGCCGAAGGCGGCAAGTGTGGCATCGTGCTCAATAATTGAGGGGACACCGAACCTCATTTCAAGCTGATTGAGCAGTCCGGCATAACTCACTATCTGTTCATCTTCAACCGCATAACGGACCGTTCCCTTGTACCGGTCCATCACTCCCCATATCCCCACGCCTATACCTCTGAGAGAGCGCAGATCTATCCCCGCAGAATCCACTATGTCGCCGGCAAGGTCCAGGACCTTCTCGGAAAGTTTGTCAAACGAACACTTTTCCTTCTTTACATTTTTCTTAGCGACAATAGAACCCGACAAGTCCATAAGGACAACTCTTAACGAAGTATCAATACTGAGATGGGGGGCGCCAAGATCAATACCTAGACTGTAGCCGTATTGGCGGTTAAGTTTCAGAAGTTCTGGTCTTCTTCCTCCGGTAGAAATATCCAATCCGGTCTCAAAAACAAGCTTGCTTTTTATGTACTTGCCGACATAGTTAGATACCGTAACTATGTTGAGATCCGTTTCCTTTGAAATATCCGCCCTGGATATCTCGCCACCCCTTCTTATGGAGTCGAGTATGTGCAGATTACGACGTTCCTTTTCAGACAAACGAGACTCTCGGGCTATGAAACTCTCCATAAAAGCATCCTCCCCTCGCGCGGATATGCCCTACCTTGGGCTACGCTTCGAATACCATTCGCGCACCACTTCCTGCGCGGGCTTATTTTGAGGGGTGAACCCACGGTTATGTTCCCCGCCCATCCTGGGATTGGTCCCCCAATACCACCAGTACAGTCCGTAAAACCATTCTTTCTGCCAGAAAGTTTCGAGAATAGCTTTGTAATAATTTTTTTGAAGCTCCAAATTGACATCAGTCCTCTGGAAATGTTCCCATGGCCGTATCGCCGCTCCATCAGCCGAGGCGCATCCTATCTCGGGAAGTATTATAGGTTTACCAACCATAGCGTAAAAATCGTCTATTTCCTGCAGCCACTTATCAAGTTCCCTCACAAGCTCGTCATAGCTGGGGTTTAACTTTTTTGTCAAAGGGAAATAAGCGTTTATGCCGACCATATCCAGCTTATCCCAGAATCTTATGTCCTGATAACGGTCCCAGTGAGCGGCGTATGTCAGGATCCCGTTATAACGCGACCTTACTTTCCGGATAAGGTCCTCCCACATGTACCCTTTGGCGGTAGCGGCAGTGGAAAGTTCCGTGCCGACACAGAACGCTTCAACATTTTCTTTGACCGCCATATCCACGTAATGCATTATAAAATCGGTATAATCTCTGAACCAGTTATCCCAGTCGGATTCACGCAAACTGCCTATCTCTCCACGCCAGCTGCCGTCAGACTCATCTATGAGGTCGAGATGAGGTTTCAGCATTACTTTCATGCCCAGTTCATGCGCCTTTCTTATAGCGTGTATCACAGACTCATCCGTAGGCGTCCTTGAAGTCCTTTGTATATCCCCGGACCACACGGTGTTCTGGTACCAGGTGACGTGTATCGACACCCATTCCGTACCAAGCTCTCTCATCATAGCGAGCGACTCATCAGAAGACTCGCCAAGATAAGCCTCGGGCGACCATGTAACATACCCGAATCCTTTCTGAAACTCAACCGCGGCGGTTTCATGCTGGATATTCCTCATTCCAAATGTCACAATTACTGCCAGCGCCAGCACCCCCAGCACGACCTTGAGCGCCCCGGCCTTACTACCCTTTGTAGTCTTTTTAGCTTTCTTTGCCATGATGATCTTCCTCCCAGTTCATGCTGTTTGTTGAAAAATTCTCACACTTCACCCTGAATCAAGCACATTGCCAGTCCCGCACCCGGAAAAAACTCTTACACTCCTGTAACAACACTAAACTCTATAGGAGCCAAAGCGTCTTTAGAAAAGTAATAATTAACAAATTACAAAAAACCGTCACCCTCCGCAGAAACTTGTTATTCAAGTATACAAGAAACTGCGAAGGATGCAAAGTTTAGCTACGGGATTACCTTCCCGCCCGGACGTTGTCGATAAATAAGTCCCCGGTATACGCGGGCCGGTTGTTGGATTCCACGCGTACGGCGATCTTACGTACATCTTGGGCGAACTTTTCATCAGGCACAATTCTTTTCCAGTCATAACTGCCCGGTTCAATATTGGCGGTTATGGTCACCCATTCTCCCGGGATCAGCGGAAAACTCCTGTTCATTTCCACAAAACGCCAATCCTCACCGACAGTCAATATGAGGCTGACATTGAGTCCCATCGGCGCGTCCTCAGGCAGGTAAACATCTGCCCTTATCACCCTGTACGCGCTAAGATCCAGGTATTGCTGTATCTCCACTAGAGCCGCTGTCCACAAGCCCCCGGGAAAATCAGCAGACACTTTCATGCTGTGTTCACCACTTGACGCCGCCTCGTCCGAAACTTCGGCATTTATTGCCACGTAGTCACGCTGCGCCCGGGCCCATTGCGGGATTTCCCATCCGGAAAGGTTTCCCCTCTCAAAATCATAGAGAGTCCTTTCCTGAGTTATGGGATCCGCGGAAGGGATCGGAACCTCTTCTCTTACAGGCTCGGCCCTTTCGGCCATGGTAAGGTCTACGGCTGTCTCGGCCGGAGTTTCCACCCTCGTCGAAGGCTCTTCTGGCGCACACCCGCCAAGAAAATATCCCCCTACCGCGATCAAAAAAACCGCGAAACACATGGCGCTTCTCTTGAAACTTTGCATAAAACACCACCTCTGTTTAAACTATCGTTTCAAACCGCTTTTTCTGTCATTTGCGGTATCCTAAAATTACCTTATCACTCTTACGTTGTCTAAAAAGAACGGCCCCTCATACTCCGGGTGGTTAGGTGATTCTACCCTTACGCTTATCTTCCTTACATCCGCCCTGAAAGAATCATCTACCTGAATCCTGCGCCAGTCTATGCTTCCGGGGGTCAGATCAGCCGCAAGTGTCGTCCACTCGCCGGGAACTATGTCGATCGTCCTCGACATCTCTACCCACTGCCAGTTATCTCCAACGGTAAGTATTATTTTCCCCTTGAGCCCAGCCGGAGCATCCGCAGGCAGATAAATATCACAGGCAAGTTCACTGTAGTCCGACCAGTCAAAATACTGCATTGTTTCCACCATGGCACCAGTCCATCTTCTACCCGGAAACGCGGCCTGTACTTCAAGACTGTTTGAGCCGTGCGAAGCGAACTCTTCAGAGATGGCTATTGATTCCTGGACGTGATCGGGTTTTTCATAAGCCCAATCCGGGATCTCCCAGCCTTCCGTCCCTCTCTCAAAACTGAAAAGCACGGTCTCTTCCGCCGCGAACAGCGTACCGGTCAAAACAAAACTCAGGACCGCGGTAACCGCTAAACATTTCCTTATCATAGCTTCCTCCTTTTTTTTTGTTTATATTTCAGAACCCTTTTTCAACCATTCATTTATCACATTCTCCGCCTTTTTCCCTTTTACGGTAAACCCGAGAGGACTCCACCTGTCCTGGGGAAAATACTGCCATATGTAGTATCCGTCAAACCATGGACGTTGGGTCAAACTTATAAAAACAGCTTCAAGAGCGTCGGCCTGGGCCTGCTGATCCTCTTCTCTGGATATTGCCACCCACGGCTGTATAGCCGCTCCCCTTGCCGAAGGATACCCTATCTCGGTGAGAACCACTGACATGTCCGTAAGCCCCTTTTCTTCTCTCCACTGTTCTATTTCATCGGCTATAGCATCCCATGCCGCCACAAGTTCTTCCAGAGAAGGATCTTCCTCGTTGGAAAGCGGAAAATAAGCGTCTATCCCTATGTAGTCCATTTTGTCCCAGAAAGGAACTTCCTTATACTCTGTCCAATTAGCGGCGTATGTTACAACACCGTCATATACATCCCTGACCTTCTCGATAACCTGTTCCCATCTGTGCGTCCACGCGTCAAACGTGGTAGCTTCCAGTTCCGTTCCCACGCAAAATATCTCGACTCCGGTGTCGGCCGCAAGCTGCGCGTAGCGCAAAGTAAATTCCTCAAAACTGTCAAACCACTCTTCGGAAGGCATGATATTGATGCGCGGCTCGTCCGTCCTGGGATCTATGTGAGGTTTCAGCATAACCCGCATACCTATCCTGTGAGCCGACGCAATGACATGTTTCAAAGCCTCATCAGTTGGAGTGTCCCCGTCGGGAGTATCATTGGTATATATCACCTTGGAATCTAACCTTTCCTGGTACGCGGGAACCATTATAGCCACCGAATCAAATCCCACTTTTCTCAGATAAGCCAACATAAGGTCAGACGCGGGAGAAAGGAACTCCTCACCCATCCACGAAGTATACACAAACCCCTTCTGGAAAGGTTCTTC
>SLID01000116.1 GCA_007135805.1 Candidatus Omnitrophota bacterium
TAACGCGAAAGACCTTTTTGAATACAAGCTGGACCTGTTGATCCGAAAAAAAGGGAAGAAAGATATTGGGGGCATAGTGGATGAGATGCTCCCTACTATTGCCAAGATCAGCAGCGCAGTCCTTCAGTCCGACCGGATCCGAAAACTTGCGGAAAAGCTCGGCATACATGAGGAATCTCTTCGAGTTGAAATGGGTAAGATTGGATCCGGAGGGCGTCCCTACAGGTTCGAAAGGGAGGCCGCGTCCGCCGATAAACCCGTAACTGCCAGGAATAGTGAGGTGCATATTCTTGGACTTTCTATGATGGATAGGGACAGATTCTTTCTCGCTGAAAAGGAGCTGGGTCCCGCGGGGTATTCTGATCCCCTGGTAAGAAGGGTCATAGACGAGCTGCGCTCCCTCTTCACGGGGTCCGAGGGGGATAGTGTAAATCCCGGAAAACTTCTCGCGAGGTTCTCTGACGATGATGACGTCCGCAAGGTGATAATACAGGCGATGGCGAATGCTGACATAACGGAAGATCCTGACAAGGTCATGAAAGACTGTATTCTTTGCGCCAGGAAAGAAAGCCGCCGGGCCCGCCTCAAAGCCCTTACCGAGAGGTTGAAAAAGGCCCAGGAAAATGACGATATGCCGCTTATGGTCGATACTCTTAAAATGATAGACAGTATACACAAAGAGAAGGTTTTTTGAAAATGGGAAAAACAAAAAGATCCAAAACAAAAAAGCCCGTTGATAGATCCGCCCGCAAGGATGTCCGGGAAGACCGGGAAGGTTCTGAAGGCCCCTCGCCCGGGGTCCGTTCGGCGATACTGCGGAAGCTTATCAAAGCCGGAAAGGACAAGGGATATCTCAGCTACGATGAGGTCAATGATCTTATCCCCGAAGATGTAGTGTCTTCTGACGAGATAGACGAGGTCATGACGGCTTTACATTCAGCGGACATAAAAGTGGTCGAGTCTGAAGAAGAACTCGAGAAGATACAGCTTACCGTCAAGAGGGACCAGCAACAGGCCAAGTCCCGGAAGTTTGTGCAGATAGACGATCCCGTAAAGATGTATTTGAAACAGATGGGCCAGATCCCTTTGCTGAGCCGTTCTGAAGAGCTCGACCTCGCCAAAAAAATAAAAGCCAACGAAAAAAGCCTCAAAGAGATAGTCTTCAAAATAAAGATCGGCCGGGACATGCTGATCGATGAGATAGAAGACGCGATGGACAATGACTACAACTTGGACGATGTTATGGATATTCCTCCCGGGGCCAACATGGAGCGTCTTGAAAAGACAAAGCGTGATCTTATCAAGCGGCTGAAATTGTCGACCCGCGAGGCGACTATCCTGGAACTTATGTTCAAGCTTAAGGTAACTATTTCCCTGGTGGAAAAAGTCGCCGAGGATATAGCCGAGACCCTTGCCCGGGTTCGTTCTATCATGGGGAAATTGGAACGGCTCAAGACCCGTAAAGGGTCGACGAAAGACGTAAAAGCCCTGAGGTCCGAACTTAGGAAGATCCAGAAGGTAACCGGGAGGACACCCGATCAGATGGTCGGTGACGCGGAAGAACTGGAAAAGATCGAGGGCGAGTATACCTCCACGAAAAAAGAGCTTGTCGCCGCTAATCTGCGCCTTGTGGTCAGTATCGCCAAGAAGTACACCAACAGAGGCCTTTCGTTCCTCGACCTCATCCAGGAAGGGAATATGGGACTCATGAAAGCCGTGGATAAGTTCGAGTATGAAAGGGGGTACAAATTCAGCACCTACGCGACATGGTGGATAAGGCAGGCCATAACTCGTTCTATCGCTGACCAGTCCAGGACGATACGTATCCCAGTGCATATGACAGAGACCATAAACAAATTGGTAAGGGTTTCGCGGTCTCTGGTCCAGGAAAATGGTAGAGAGCCCACTCCCGAAGAGATCGCCTCGGCGATGAAAGTGCCTGTCGAGAAGGTCCGGGGGATTATAAAGATCGCGCAACATCCCATATCGCTTGAGACCCCTATCGGGGACGAGGGTGATACCAACTTTGGGGATTTCATAGAGGATAAGTCAGCTGTATCTCCGGCGAACGCCACCGCTTACGCCATGCTCAAAGAACAGATGGACGAAGTCCTCGAGACGCTCACGGAGCGGGAGCAGAAAGTGTTGACCCTGAGGTTCGGTATCGGCGACGGATATCCCAGGACGCTTGAAGAGGTCGGGAAAATATTCAATGTTACGCGTGAGAGGGTTCGGCAGATCGAGGCCAAAGCCCTTAAAAAACTCAGGCACCCTATCAGGGCCAAGAAACTCAAGAACTTTCTTGATATGGGTTCTTTGTGATGGTGTGTTCCTAAAAAAACAAGTCTGATCCAGGAAAGGAGCGAAATGGAAACAAAAGTTGAACTTTTTATCCCCGGAGACCTCAAGGATGAGCCCATAATCTGCCGCATGCTCAAGGATTTTGATGTGAGGGTAAAAATAGTGGAGGCTTCTTTTTCCACCGAAAGCGGGTGGGCTTATCTCATAATAAACGGTGAACAGTCTGAGTTAGACCGTCTTTTTGAGGACCTGAAAAGCCGCGGGGTTAGCGTGGAGTTTCGTTAGTCGCGTGATCGGTTGCCTGCCGCCGCGGATGTGATTACGCGGTGTTTACAATGTCGTGAATGTCCGGGTTTTTCGGTGTTGAGGTTTGGGGCAACCTCTTCTTTAGAGGTAAGAGACGTTACTTTTTTATAGATCTTTCACCGGGATTTCTTTTGAGAATAGTCATTCAAAGAGTTAAAAGCGCCGAAGTTTCCGTAAGGGGCAGCAAGCTTTCGTCAATAGGGAAAGGATTTCTTGTCCTGGTGGGGATCGCTCAGGGAGATACGGCGGAAGATGTCCGCCACGCCGCCCGAAAAACAGCAGCTCTCCGGATAATGGATGATAAAAACGGTAAGATGAACCTGGACATCATTCAAACGGGGGGCGAAGTTTTGAGTGTTTCCCAGTTTACATTGCTCGCGGACACCAGAAAAGGTAACAGGCCCGGATTTTCAGGCGCCGCGACCCCCGAGCATGCCATGGAACTGTGGTTGGTTTTTAATGAAGAACTTAGACGTGCGGGGATAACGGTAGAAGAGGGGGCGTTCGGCGAAGAAATGGAAGTGGCGCTTGTTAACGATGGCCCGGTCACTCTTGTTATGGGTTCGGCGCCTTTTGAGGGGAGTTGAGGTCGCGTATTTATGGAACGAAACGCGTTGATGATAAATTTTGAACAGGATGAAAAAATAAACGCGGTGAAGAAGATGCGCCCGCGAGAGAAGTCATATCACGGCGGGGACATTAAATGTCGCGCCCTCTCAAAGAAAGCCAACCCCGCATATGGTCTGTCGGTCAGTCCTTGGCCGCGGGTTATAGCGGTACTGATGTTTTTTATTCTTACCGCGTCGCCGTTATCCGTCGCGTTCGGGAATCCGAGGGGGGGAGAGGGAGGGATGATGGGTATCCCGTTTTCTTCTTTAATGGCCCGTAGCGAGGTTGACACGGATATTTGTCCTCAGGGCGCCCGTATCGTTGAGGCCTTTTTGTCCGCCTGGGCAGAAGAGGATTTTCAAACCATGTTCTCACTCATTCACGAACCCGAACGGTCGGATTATACTATAGAAGATATGGAGATGGAATTGCGGTTCGTGGGGTACAGAAGGTACCAGATAAGTTCCGTGAGAAGGAAAGATGATGATTTCGAGTTTCTGCTGAGTTATGGAGATTGGCGCCACGCGGATAAAGATATGAAGAAAGTAGTCGTGAACGGGGAAACTTTCAAGATAATGGTACAGAGAAACAGGTCGATCTTTACAGGATCTCTCGCCAGCTACTTCTGACCCTTCATGTTACGGGGACTCGTGATATTTTTTTTGTTGTTCTGGGATCGGTTCGGAGTATGAGCCGCCAGTGTTTTATCGTGTTATCACAAAAATTCTAGGGAGGTTCCATGAAAGGTAATATAAATAATATCGCGGTCTTAACAAGCGGTGGGGACTGCGGAGGACTCAACGCGGTGGTCAAGGGGGCCGCGGCCATGGCATCAGGCAAGGGGATAAAATGCTACGCCGTTCCTAACGGGTACGCGGGTCTATACAATCTTGTGGATTTTGAGTCTCTCACCGAGCTGTCTCTCCAGAGAGCCGATCTCATTAACGCTTCCATGGCGGGGTCGGCGGTCGGGCATTCCCGTGTAAAGATCAAAAAGATCGACGACCCTCAACGTTACGAGAGGATAAAGAAAGGGCTGGATAAATTTTCTATAGACGCTCTTGTTATCAGCGGGGGCGATGATTCGGGAAGTGTTATGGTGGACCTTCATGAGAACGGAATTCCCTGTGTGCATGTTCCGAAAACGATGGACCTTGACTTGCAGACTTATTCTGTGGGGGCGGATTCAACTATAAATAAGATAGCGGTATACGCGGACGAGCTCAAGACCACGGGAAGGACACACAACCGGGTTATAGTCATGGAGGTGTTTGGAAGGTATGCCGGCCATACGGCTTTCAGGGGCGGGATTGCGGCCGATGTGGACGCCATACTGCTTCCCGAAATACCGGTTGATTTCGATGTTCTTTACGAGCATGTGAAAAAGAAACTAACCTCACGTTTTTTTATCAGCGATGTTTTTGAGGGGACGTATCTTATTGTCGTCGCCGAAGGTCTTAAAGACGCGTCTGGAAGAGAGATCGTAGATGAGAGCGCGGGTGTCGACGCTTTCGGACACAAAAAACTCGCCGGTGCCGGAAAGTATGTGTGCCAGGAGCTTAGTAAGCGAATGAGATCGGACACTTCCATAAAGGATTTCATGAAAGAGACACATATGTATGTAGATAAACTTTATGAGATACCGGAAGTCCGTTCAGTCACTCCCGGGCACCTTGTTCGTTGCGGCAGAGCCAGCGCCTATGACGTCAATTTCGGAAAAGAGGCGGGAGCGGCAGCCGTAATACTTCTGGCGGAAGGGATAACCGGGGTGACATTGTCTGAAGTCAAGGGTAGTGAGATAAGGTACATGGAGGCCGGTAAGGCCATCGCACAACGGCATGTCGATCTTGATCAGGTAGCCCTTTTCGAACAGCTCGGCACATGTTTCGGCAGGGAACCCGCCGCGTATAAACCCGCGTGCAGAAAGGTAGAGTCTTCTCCTGAAAGATACATGTAGGAGTGAGCGGCGTTATAAAATCGGGGGAACAGTATTGATAACGGATGAACGGAGGGCATTTAGAAGGGCCTGCCGCGCTTTTAATCTACGGTATTCTTCAGAGCCGCAAAGTGGTTGTTTTACAGGCAGTGCCGTGACCCGGAACATAAGTCCGGGGGGCGTTTATTTTGAGTGTTTGTCGAACCTGCCGATCGGCGCTGTCCTTGACTGCCGTCTCGATGTTATGGGAAAGGTAAAAGAGCTCCGGTTCCTTGCGAGAGTAGTCCGATGTGATCCTTCCGGAACGTCCATGGTCCCGGCTTTCGGCGTGGCGGCTGAATTTGTCAGAAGTTACGGTAAGTCCGAAAGCGAACTGAGAAAGATACTTGCCTCTTCCTGATCAAACTTCTTTTTCCCTGAAGGTTTGTTGAGTCTGTCAAGTCCCGTAAAAAACGGAACAACTTAAAAAATTGCTTGTCCTCACCGCCGCGGCAAAACGGCGTTGTGAAACAACTCGCGCGCCCGGGCGTTTGATCCAGCCTCCAACGGTACGGCCGGTATCTCTAATAAATAACTAAGAGCTCTGGATAGGGGTGGATCCATCTAAGGGAATATCTGCTATTCACCGCGAAAACTTCATGATGAGCGGCGCTAAAAAAACCCCAGGCGAGCGATGAAAAAAAGGGAAGTGATGTGTCTATCCGGAAAATGCTTTGGAAGAAAACGATGGCTTGACCTTTACTCCCGTTATATGTAATGCTCGGCAGTGCCGACAGTCAGCGTCCTGCAAATTTAAGTGTAAGAGGCGCAGAGCGAGAAAATTTATCGCCGGATCACCCCGGCAATGCTTCTTTTTGGGGGCTTTCATCAAAAAAGTACCGGAAAAATTTTTGGTGAAGATATCGCTGCGCTTTTTTTTTAAACATCACGTTTAAATATTTTTACCCTAAACCTTGCAATTAGAAAAATTTAATGTATAGTTAAAACAAAATACGAAATAATTTTTTTTGTTAAACCAAAAAGGGGA
>SLID01000085.1 GCA_007135805.1 Candidatus Omnitrophota bacterium
GGGGGGCATGATAGTTATCGACGAGGATTCCTGCATGGTGGCCATATCGAAATTTTTCCTGGAATTTACGCAGAACGAATCGTGTGGTAAGTGTACTCCGTGCCGTGAAGGTACCAAAAGGATGCTTGAAATACTTTCCCGTATAACCGGAGGCAGGGGAGAAGAAGGGGATATTAATAAACTGGAAAGACTTGGAAATATGATAAAGAGGGCTTCCCTGTGCGGATTGGGCCAGTCCGCGCCGAATCCCGTGCTAAGCACTGTAGAGAACTTTAGAGAGGAATATGAAGATCATATCAGAAACAAGAAGTGTCCGGCAGGGGAATGCAAAAAACTTCTGAGTTATTCGGTGAACGATAAGTGTGTGGGGTGTTCCGCCTGCAAGAAAGTGTGTCCGGTGGACGCGGTTTCGGGAGAGATAAAGAGCATGCACCATATAGATCTGGAAAAATGCGTAAAGTGCGGAAAATGTTTTGATGTCTGTAAATTCGGGGCCATAAATCGATCGTGAGGTAGATGATGGAAAACAAGATAAATATAAGTGTCAATGGAAGAGCTTTTACCGCGTATGAAGGGCAGACCATAATGCAGGCCCTGGATAACCTGGGTTTCAAAATACCCAGGCTATGCTATCATCCCCGTTTGTCGATCGAGGGCGCGTGCAGGGTATGCATAGTGGAAGTCGAGGGTATGAAAAATTACGTGGCTTCCTGCTCGTTCCCGGTCTCGGAAGGGATGGGGATATATACTAACACCAGGGAACTCAGGCAGGCCAGAAGGGATATTGTCGAACTTATACTTGATAACCACCCTGAGGATTGTCATACCTGCGAAAGGGATGGTATATGCGAACTTCAGAGGCTGGCTTATGCCATGGGAATAAGGCGGAGGCATTTCGAGGGTGAGCGAAAACATTACGATGAGGATCTTTCTTCTCCTTCAGTTATAAGAAATCCCGATAAATGTGTGCTTTGCGGAAGATGCGTGAGGATATGTTCCGAAGTGCAGAAGGTGAACGCCTTGCGTTACGCTCACAGGGGTTTCGGAACAGTGGTAATGCCGGCCTACAACATGCCGTTCTCTGAGAGCGTGTGTACGGCTTGCGGCCAGTGCATAAATGTTTGTCCGACGGCGTCTTTTCTTGAGAAGAACTATACACAGGAACTATTTGAGAAACTTAATGACAAGTCGCTGGTAAAAGTGGCGCAAATAGCCCCATCGGTGAGAGCCGCTATCGGGGAGGCCTTCGGTTTTCCTCCCGGGACCGCTCATGAAGGGGAGATGGCCGCGGCGCTCAGAAGGCTAGGTTTCGATCATGTTTTCGACACACAGTTCGCGGCCGATCTTACCATAATGGAAGAGGCGCATGAATTTCTGGAAAGGCTTCAGGGCAGGGGAAAGCTTCCCATGATAACATCATGTTCCAGCGCCTGGATGAAGTTCATGGAGCAGTTCTATCCGGATTTCATAGAGAACGTATCCACATGCAAGTCGCCGATGGCTATGATGGGTTCTATATTGAAGACATATTTTGCCGAGAAAATGAAAATAGCCCCGTCAAAACTATTGACCGCGGCCGTGATGTGCTGCACGGCCAAAAAGTACGAGGCAAGGAGGCCCGAGATAAGGGTCGACGGTGTGGATCCCGTTGACATGGTCGTGACCACCCGTGAGGCGGCCTGGATGATAAAATCCGCGGGAATAGATTTTCATGGTATAAAGCCCGAACCCTTCGATAATCCCCTGGGGCATTCTTCCGGAGCGGGCGCCATATTCGGTGTCACGGGCGGGGTTATGGAAGCGGCCATCAGGACGGCATATGAGCTTTATACCGGTGAGACCCTTCTTGACATTGAGATAAACGATATTCGGGGACTTAAGGGGATAAAAGAGGGATCCCTCGTTATGGAAGGAAGGGAAATAAGGGTGGCTGTCGCTCACGGGCTTGGTAATGCCGCTGAACTTCTGGAAACCGTGAAAAAGGATCCTGAAAGGTACCATTTTATAGAAATAATGGGATGCCCCGGCGGGTGTATAGGCGGGGGCGGGCAGCCCTATGCCGGGTCCAATTCCGTGCCTCTTGACGAAGAAACACTGAAAAAAAGGGCAGAGGCCCTGTACGGCCTGGACCGTTCGCGTACTATAAGGAGAAGTCATGATAACCCGGATATTCAGAGGGTGTACAAAGAGTTTCTGGGGCGTCCTTTGAGCCCCATAGCCCATAAGATACTTCATACGCGCTATGAAGCCAAGAAACCCGTGGGCATAATACCCAAGGGGTCGATAGCAAGATAAAGATAAAGGAGAGGGATATGCCGGATAATAACGATAAGGCTCTTTTGGAGCTGAAAGAATACATAAATGGGAAAAAACAAAAGGAGAACCCCGGGTCGTACCTTATAGATATCCTTCATAAAGCTCAGAATATATACGGGTATCTTAAAAAGGACGTGATGGATTTCGTGGCGGAAGAAATGAGCATACCTACCGCTCACATATGGGGAGTGGCGACCTTCTATCATTATTTCAACCTTAAGCCTATCGGAAAATACGTTATCGCGGTGTGCATGGGGACGGCGTGTTATGTTAAAGGCGCGCAGGACGTTCTGGATTCACTGAAGGAAACCTTGAAAATAGGAACGGGAGAAACTACCCCGGACGGACTTTTCACGATACAGGAGGCCAGGTGCCTTGGGGCCTGCGGACTCGCTCCGGTGGTAATGGTAAATGACAAGATACACGGGGACCTTTCACACAAAGATATACCCGCACTTGTTGAAAGTTACAGGAAAAAGGGTATGTCCTCGGGAAAAGACCCCGCTGAATAAGAAAATGAGATATATAGACGCTGGCAAAATAGAAAATATCCTGGAGCGGGGCAAGAAACCGCCCCGGGGCGCGATCGATGAAGCCATATCGAAAAGTCTGGCGCTGAAAAGGCTTTCTCTGGAAGAAACTTCTTTCTTGCTGAATTCAAGGAGGGAAGAAGACGTCCGCAGGATATTCGATGCCGCGGCTCTTGTAAAGAAAAGGATATACGGAGACAGGGTAGTTCTTTTCGCCCCGCTGTACATAAACAATATCTGCGCCAATAACTGTGTTTATTGCGCGTTCCGACGCGATAATAATATCATGTCCAGGCGGCGGCTCAGCCCGGAAGAGATAGCTTCTGAGACTGTTTCTCTTTTGAAGGCAGGACATAAACGACTGCTTGTCGTTTCTTCGGAAAGCGCCGATGACAGTGAAGCTGAGGCGGATTTTTTTACGGGCGCTATAAGGACGATATATGAACAGGAATATATGAAAAGCCGTATAAGGCGTGTTAATATCAACTGCGCTCCCCTCTCCGCAGAAGGGTTCCGCGCTTTGAAACTTTCAGGCATAGGCACTTACCAGCTTTTTCAGGAAACGTACCATGATGACACTTACAGAAAAGCGCACCCCTCTGGGCCCAAAAGCGATCCCGACCGGCGCATCAGCGCTATCGACACGGCTTTTGAGGGGGGGATAGACGACGTGGGTATAGGCGTTCTGTTCGGGCTTTACGATCACAGGTTTGAGGTCCTGGCGCTTCTTTCACATGTCGAACATCTTGAAAAAAAGTTCGGGGTGGGACCGCATACCATATCGGTTCCCAGAATAGAGCCCGCTTTGGGGACCGACATAAGTGATACTACGCCTCATAAGGTCTCTGACGATGATTTTCGTAAACTTGTGGCGGTATTGAGATTGTCGGTGCCGTATACCGGGATAATACTTTCTACAAGAGAGGAACCGGAGATGCGGGATGAACTTTTCCGTCTAGGAGTCTCACAGGTAAGCGCCGCGTCGAGTACGGCCCCCGGGGGATACTCAACGGGAAATGACCCGGAAAGCGGCGGCCAGTTTGTTTTACAGGATCATCGCAGCCTGGATGAGATAGTTTCGCGACTTATCGGCCAGGGAAGTGTCCCGAGTTTCTGTACGGCCTGTTACCGTAAAGCCAGGACCGGCCAGGCTTTCATGGACCTGGCCAGACCCGGGACCATAAAAGGTAAATGCGGGATGAACGCGCTCGTAACCCTTAAAGAATATCTTGATGATTTCGCGTCCCCGGAAGTCCGTGAAAAAGGTTACAGGCTGATAGCCAGAATGAAAGACAGTCTGGACGATGATGAGAAAAAAATGCTGGAAAAGTTTATGCGGAACATTGAAAGCGGTATGAGAGATGAATACGTCTGACGATCCGGGATCCTCAGGGTAAAGGATGGTAAGAATATGTTCATAACACCTTCGTCTAACAGGCTACACATAGGCATTTTCGGCAGGCGCAATCTGGGCAAATCCAGTCTTATAAACGCGATAACTTCCCAGGATATGGCGATAGTATCTGATGTTCCGGGGACGACCACCGACCCCGTTTACAAGGCTATGGAGATACTTCCCATAGGGCCGTGCATGCTGATAGATACCGCGGGGATAGATGATTCCGGAGAACTCGGCGAGCGGCGCGTAGGAGCTACACGGAAGGTCCTTCGAAAAACGGATGTGGCTATATTGCTTTTCGGTTCTGAAACGGGAGTGGGCGGGTTCGAGATGGAAATGATCGATCTTTTCAGAGATGCCGGAATTCCGTTCATCCCGTGCGTTACTAAGTCCGACATTGAAGATACCCGGGGCGTCGAAGAGCAGATCGTTTCACTGGGATTGTTACCTATTAAGGTAAGTTCTGTCACATTAGACGGGATAGAACAGCTCAAGTTTCGAATAATCGAGGTCTCTCCGCCGGGCTGGTCACCGGTTCCTCTTGTAAAGGACCTTTTAGCCCCCGGCGACAAAGTTGTCCTGGTCTGTCCAATTGACGGGGCCATGCCGCAGGGCCGGCTTATACTTCCGCAGGTCCAGGTTTTAAGGGAAGTCCTGGACGCCGATTCGTCGGCTGTTGTGGTCAAGGACAGCGGGTTGACAAAGGCGCTCACAGACTTAAGGCGCTCTCCCGAACTTGTTATAACTGATTCTCAGGTTTTCGAGGACGTCGCGAAGATGGTCCCTGAAGAGGTGCCGCTTACTTCGTTCTCCATAATATTCGCCCGGCACAAAGGAAATCTTGACCTTTTTGTCGCTGGCGTTGAGGCCGTAAAAGGGCTGCGTGACGGTGACGAGATACTTATAGCGGAAGCATGTACTCATCACGTCCAGCCGGAAGACATCGGGAGAAGTAAAATACCGACTTGGCTTAGAGAGTACACGGCCAAAGATCTGACGTTCGACATTGTTTCAGGAGGGGATTTTCCCGCTGACCCCGGAAAATATAAGCTTGTTGTGATGTGCGGAGGATGTATGGTGACAAGAAGAGAGATCCAGCACCGTGTGGGGCTATGTGTGTCAAAAAGTGTTCCCATAACCAACTACGGGGTTCTTACCGCGTTCATGATGGGTATACTTGGCCGTGTGCTGGAACCTTTTGAGGAAAATTATGATAAAAGCCGGAAAGTTTGAGAATTCTCCGGTATTGTTTAAAAAGGAGGAACATAGATGACGTTAAAGATACTGATTATAGATGATGACCCGGATTTCAGGGAAGCTATGGCCACTCTTCTGGAAGCCAGGGGATATGATGTTGAAACCGCTTCTAACGGAACGGAAGGTATGGACAAGGCCGCCAGAATTATGCCGGCCCTCATTTTACTGGATGTCATGATGTCGGGAAAGACCGAGGGTTTCGAAGTGGCCCGAAAACTTAACTCGGAAGAGACCCTTAAGGATATACCTGTGATCATGACCACGGGGATAAGGAAAGATATGAACCTGCCTTTCGGGTTCGAACCGGACGAAAAGACTTTGCCCGTCAAAGCGGTCCTTGAGAAACCTGTAAAGCCCGAAACCCTTCTTTCTGCAGTAGAGGAGTATATCGCGAAAAGGTAAACATGCCTAAAATCACAAGTATTATACTGGTTCTTTGCTGCGTTTTTTTCTGGGCGGTTGCCGCTGATAGCCTTGAAATAAAGTCCGTACCGGAAAATGCGGAAAGATACGGTCTTTTCGCTCCGCGTTTTATTTTTTCTTACATTGATGGTGATCCCGATGACCCGCGCGATATCGATATCACAATGACTGTCACTCCTCCTTCCGGGCGAAAAA
>SLID01000008.1 GCA_007135805.1 Candidatus Omnitrophota bacterium
GATATGGCCGATCTTCTGGAAAGTTATCTGGAAACGAAAAGCAAGGAAGAAATGGGCCTTTTTCCCGGTTCGGTTAACGCTGTCAGGATAATGAACCTGCATAAAGCCAAAGGCCTGGAGGCCCCGGTGGTTTTTCTGGCGGATCCGTTCGGAGGAGGAAAAGAACACGAACCTGACACGCATATATGCCGTACGGGCGATGTGTCGGAGGGATACTTTGTTATTGGCAAAAAGAAGAACATACACAACCCAGAAATGGAGAAGATAGCCGTTCCGCCGGATTGGGAAGAGCGTGCCCGGGAAGAGACGGAATATGGGAGGGCCGAGAAGCAAAGACTGGAATACGTCGCCGTTACAAGAGCTAAAAATATACTTTGCGTGGGGTTTTATACGGGTGATACAAAAAAGACCGAGCGCGCGTGGGGGATAGTGGAACCTTACCTGGCCGACGCGCCTTTTATTGAGTTTGAAGGTAAAGACGCCGGGAAACGCGAATCTTACAGCATCACAAAAGAAAAGTGGGAAAAAGAAACGCGGCCTATTGAAAATATAGCTGATCGTGTGCGCGAAATGTCTTTTGAGTGTACCAGCGTAACTCGGCAAGCTAAAGGCGACGAAGCGTTCGATACCGGTGTAGCTGGCCTTGGCGGCGGCAAGGGGTGGGGGAATGTCGTGCATAGGTCTCTTGAAGCTTGCGGACAGGGTAAAAGGGACAAGCTTGAGCTTATGGCGTCAAACTGGATGGCGGAGGAGGAAGTGTCAACCGAAAGCATGGGTGACCTTCTGGCTCTTGTGGATTCGATAATGGAAAGTGATATGTGGAAAAAACTGATGGCATCCGAGGAAAAATATTTTGAAATGCCTTTTTCCGCTCTTGACGGCAATACCATACTTACAGGAGCGATAGATCTTGTATTCAAGGATGAGGGGGAATGGGTGATAGTGGACTACAAGACAGACAATTTTGAGAAAGACCCCGCTCGTAAAAAAGCCTACCAGAGACAGCTTGATATATACGCTAAACACTGGGAAAAAATAACGGGCGAAAAAGTTAAAGAAGCCCGCCTTTACCGGACCAGCTTAAAACCTTCCTGATCATACCTGAGCGGCTTCGAAGGTCACGTAACAGTTCCCGCTGTTGCGGAAGGGCGGGATCTGTCACATGCCTTCTCGCTTGCTTTAACCGCCCCTTTCCCTCGACTCGCTTCGCTCGCTCGGGACAGTTCGGCTATGCTGTTTCACTTTATTTTGTCCATGAAACAGCAGTCTCACTGCGGGGCGGCTTCGAAGGTCCCGTAACAGTTCCCGCTGTTGCGGAAGGGCGGGATCTGTCACATGCCTTCTCGCTCGTCCGACATCCTCTCCGGGAATATATGCCATTCAGCTGGAAATCAGTTAATTTTTGCCTGGCGGACGGTGTTCGTGAGGCGGCGAACCTTTAGCCCGTTACAACTTATCGGGTTCGCCTGACCGGGTGAGGTAGTGTATACTTTACCCATGACAAGCAAGGTAAAATACAGAAGTTGGACTGTCCCTGATCCTTGCGGCGCGCTTGTCCTTGTCCACGGGATGGGTGCCGGAACAGAGAGATGGGAATATCTTGCCCAATATTTTAACCGGAAGAATGTTTCTGTGTACGCGGTTTCCCTGAGGGGGTTTGACGGGACAGGAGGGTTGGAAGGGCATGTTGACAGTTTTGAAACTTACCATAGTGACATAAAGGACCTTTGCGAAATTGTCCGAAAAGAGGTGCCTTCCGGCAAGCTCTTCCTTCTTGGTGAAAGTATGGGAGCGGTCATTGTTTTTGACATGGCCGCGCGGGGGGTAGATATCTGCGACGGCTGTATTCTTATATCGCCGGCATTCCGCAGCCGTCTTAAGTTTCATCCCGCAAGGTATCTGCAGATATTAGCGGCGATGCTGTTCGCGCCCAGGAAACAGTTCCGCATGCCTTTTAACGCGAGGATGTGTACGGCGGATACCGAAGCCGCCTTTAAAATGGAAAAGGATCCCGCCGAGCACAGATACGCCACAGCCGGTCTTCTTTTTGAAATATTTAAGCGTCAGGTGAGCGCGGCAGAACAGGCAAAAAAAATAACTTTGCCAGTGCTTTTTCTTCTGTCCATGGACGATGATATAGTCGATCCGGAAAAAAGTATCAGGGTTTTCGGAAATGTGGGGAAAGAAAAAGAAACAGGTCCGAAAGCGCCCGGTAAAGTGACCCATCCGGCGAATGTTCTTAAAAAGTACCCGGGTATGAAACACGCCCTTTCGGTGGAGGCGGGAAGGGAAAATGTTTTTGATGATATTTATAACTGGGCCTTCGGGTGATGGCTTTCACTTCCGCGCTATAAGAAGTCTTAAAATAGGAAAAGCTGCGGTGGATTGACATAAGGGAGATGTGATGAAGTATATTCTCGCCATAGATCAGGGAACTACGGGGTCGCGGGCCGTAGTTTATGACAAGTGGGGACGTGAAAGGGCAAGCCATTACAATGAGTTTAAACAATATTTTCCCCAGCCCGGCTGGGTGGAACATGACGTCAACGAGATATGGAAAAGTGTCAATAAGAGCGTACAAAAAGTCCTAAGTGACGTTCCGGCCGGTAAAATTGAAGCGATCGGCATAACCAACCAGAGAGAGACCGTTGTTCTGTGGGACCGGAATACGGGGGAGCCCGTTACCAGAGCCATAGTGTGGCAGTGCAGGAGGACGGCGCCTCGGTGCCGGGAGATCAACAATGACAAAAAAATGGCCGCGGATATCTTCCGCAGGACAGGCCTTCCGGTGGACGCGTATTTTTCGGCAAGCAAGATAGAATGGCTTCTTAAAAGTTCCCGGACGCTTTACAAAAAAGCGCTAAAAGGCGACGTTGTTTTTGGCACCATGGATTCCTGGCTTTTATGGAAACTTACCGGAGGCAAAGTCCACGCCACGGACCGCACCAACGCTTCCCGGACAATGCTTTTCGACATTAATGCCGGACGCTGGGACAGGCGTCTAATGGATATATTCGGCGTCCCGTGTAATATGGCGCCTCAAGTCAGGCCCTCTTCCGGTATTTTCGGGAATACCGTCCGCGCCGGCCGTCTTCCGGCGGGTATCCCGGTTTCAGGTATGGCCGGTGACCAGCAGGCCGCGCTTTTTGGACAAGCCTGTTTCAAAAAAGGGGACATAAAGAATACCTATGGAACGGGATGTTTTATACTTCTCAATGCCGGCAGTGAAAGACCCCGAGGCAAAAAGGGTGTTATTACGACCCTGGGATGCGGGGAGGCCGGTGAGGATGTATATGTCCTTGAAGGAGCTATTTTTGTTGCCGGAGCCGCGATACAATGGATGAGGGATTCTTTGGGAATATTGCCTTCCGCGGCCGTTTCACAAAAAATGGCTAGAAAAGTCACGGATAACGGCGGGGTGTATTTTGTACCGGCGTTTGTGGGGCTTGGCGCTCCCCACTGGGACAGCGATGCCAGAGGGCTCATTACGGGCATAACCCGGTGTACAAAAAAAGAGCATATAATAAGGGCTGCCATAGAAGCAATGTGTTATCAGACCAGAGACGTCCTGGAACTTATGAAAAAAACTTCAGGTCTTCGCGTCAAGACACTGAAAATAGACGGCGGTGCGTCAAAGAACGATCTTTTGTGTGAATTTCAGGCGGATATCCTCGGGCTTGAAGTGATACGGCCCAAAGTGGTGGAAACAACATCCCTGGGCGCGGCTTATCTGGCGGGTCTTGGCGTGGGTTACTGGAAAAACAGGCAAGAAATAAAAAAATGCTGGGTACGCGACAAAACATTTCGCCCGTCTATGCCCCCAAAAAAGCGAAAACAGCTTATTGCCGGTTGGGAAAGTGCTGTTGAAAGGACTCTTAGCTGATGATAGATGTTTTGAGAGGCGTGCCCTGTCCGCAAGTAAGCTATCCTGCCTTGGCGGATTTTTCCGAGACGCGTGTAATAAAACCCCGGGACTGGTGAAATGACATATGACGTGGTGATAATAGGGGGAGGTGTCACCGGCTGCGCCGTGTGCCGTGAACTTTCCAGATACGATATAAGAATAGCTTTACTTGAGAAGGAAGAAGAACCGGCTTTTGGGGTATCGAAATCCAATAGCGGTATAGTACATCCCGGAACCCAGAACCCCCCGGGGTCTCTTAAAGGGAGACTTTGCGTCAGGGGCAATATGTTAACGCGAAAACTTTCGCGCGAACTGGGTTTTGACCTCAAGGAAGTGGGCGAGCTTATTGTAGCTTTTCACGGGACCGAAATACCGCGGCTCAAAAAAATAAAGCGGGAAGCGGAGGCTCTTGGAGTTCGAGGTCTAAGGATAGTTGACAGGAAATGGCTGGCAAAAAAAGAACCTAACCTTAACCGGGACGCGATAGCCGCTCTTTACGCTCCCACCGCCTGCGTGATAAGTCCATATCGATTGGTATACTCGCTCGCGGAGAACGCCGCCGCTAACGGCGCGGAAATGTATTTTTCCACTGAAGTTAAAGGCATTGAAAAGGACCCGGATGGCAAATGTTTTATCATATCATCCGGATCCGGTGTTTTCCGGTCCAGATACGTTGTGAACGCGGCCGGGCTTAACGCTGATGAGATATCGGCTATGGCGGGGGTTCCTGATTTCCGGATAACACCACGAAAAGGCCAGGAATTCCTTTTAGATAAAAAAAGGCAATACATAACCAGGCATCTTATTTTTCCGCTGCCTTCCGAAAGATCTAAAGGAATACTTGTAACAAGGACCTCGGACGGGAATCCCATGATAGGACCCACGGCTGAGGATACGGATGATAAAAACGACCTGTCCACCACCCGTGAGGGGCTGGAGCGTGTTATCTCTTCCGCGAGGAAAATGGTCCCCGCCATAGATCCATCTGACATCATAGCTTATTTCGCCGGGCTGAGGCCTGTTTGCGGTGACGATTTCATAATAAGGCATGAGGCCGCTTGCCCCGGGTTTATTAATGTCGCGGGCATACAGTCTCCCGGACTTACGGCGGCGCCGGCTATAGCCGAAATGACCCGTGACGTACTTAAAGAGCAGGGACTCCGTCTGAAAAAAAGGAAAGGGTTTCGCGGAAAAAGAAATCCGTCAAAACATCTTTTTGACATGTCGTGGAAACAGATAAGAGGTATGGTAAGAAAAGAGCCGTTGTACGGCGACATCGTCTGCAGATGCGAGACGGTGTCAAAGAAAGAGATATTGGATGCCATATCCGGGGGCGCGAAGACGCTTGACGGTATAAAGTTCCGGACGCGCGCCCAGGCGGGAAGATGTCACGGCAGTTTTTGTACAGCCCGTGTGCTGCGCATTCTTGCCGAAGAGAGGGGAGTGCCTTTTACGGAAATATCTAAGAGAGGAAAAGGGTCCGAGATAATAAAAGAAATAAGGTAGATTAAAGGGGCGTACGGGTTATCAATATAAATTTGTAAAAGGTAAGTGGATAAGATGGAGAGACGTAAACTTGTCATTGTAGGGGGAGGGCCGGCGGGTATGGCCGCCGCGTTATCGGCAAGAGCGGAGGGAGTCAGGGACATATTGCTTCTCGAGAGGGACAGGTTTCTGGGAGGTATACTTAACCAGTGTGTACACACAGGTTTCGGTATTGAGTATTTCAAAGAAGTGCTTACCGGGCCCGAATACGCGGGAAGGTTTCAAGAAAACCTGCTAAGGTCCGGTAAGATAGAGGTATGTCCCATGTCTTTAGTTACGGGCTTCGGCGCTGATAAGAGGTTGAGGGTTGTTTCCCTCGGCCGGACACGCGAGATAAAAGCGGCCTGTGTTATCATGGCGACGGGCTGCAGAGAAAGGACAAGGGAGATGATCCATGTGCCGGGTACAAGGCCGGCCGGTGTGTTTTCGGCGGGGCTCGCGCAGAAACTTATAAACATTGAAGGCCTGCTTCCGGGAAAAAAAGTTGTAATAATCGGTTCGGGCGACATAGGGCTTATAATGGCCCGGCGTTTTACGCTTGAAGGGGCCGAGGTGAAAGCGATAATAGAGATAAATGACAAGCCGACAGGGCTTGTACGCAATGTCGC
>SLID01000019.1 GCA_007135805.1 Candidatus Omnitrophota bacterium
CTCTTGAATCTTGGACTCATTTTACACCCCCTTAGAGGGTGTATTTTTGGGTAACATTAATTATGAGTCAACGATTCAATTTTTTTCTGCCTTCGGTAACATTTAATGTGAGTCAATTCGTGGGCGAGTCGATAAATTGACATCCCTGAAGGACTTTAGTATAATAAACAGGACTGGATGATAGGGGGGATTGGAGGAGTCGCGTTGTCCTGTCCATTAGTAAGAAACAGGTTTTTAAAATCCCTTTTTGTTCTTGTTTTCCTCGTAGCCGGCCAGACACGCCTCTGCAGCGATGGAAAGGCTGATGTCGCCCGGAGGGATAGTTTTTCGCTTTCCCAGTCAGATCTCTCAAATCTTTATCATAGACCCTCTTTTACATATGGCTTGGCCCCGCCTTCCATTTTTCAAAGTTCCTTTCCCTCTGAACGGACAGAAGAGTTTTCACGGATCCCGCTATCAGATATAAAATTCCTTACAGCTGTATTTTCGATAGCTTATCACTTCCTTGTAGACGGAAGGACCGAAGACACTCTTGTAAAAACGATAAACGATAAATTCCGCGCCGATCCATCTTTTCTTGAAGGTATACATGTAAGCCGGGCCTATTTTTCCGAAGGGATAGTGTTTGTTCCATGTGAGATACGCGGTAAGGATTTTTTGGCGTGTATAGGACCCGCAGGTATGATCAAGCCCCGAGGGTATGGGATAACCTGGGGTGAATCGCCAAACCTGTCCATACAGCTTGTGCCGAGTTTGGCCGTGGAGGAACCCGGCAAAACAACTCCGGAGATGATCTCTTCACGGGCTTATCGCGAAGAGGTTACCGTGACGCTGGTATCAGGACTTGACATCAGGGCCGCGTCAGCGATCTCGCGCGCGGCCCGGGATCTCCGGGATTCGGATCTAACGATAGTATACGGTAACAAAAATATAGCCGCTGAGAACATATACGGGCTTATTTCCCTGGGCGTCCGGAGCGGTGAAAAAGTCACGGTTTACGCCTCGGGTCCGAGCGGGAAGGCAGCGGTCGAGGCAATAACCAGTCGCGTTCTTCAGGAAGAGTTAAGGGGCAAGGGAAAGCATTCTGATTGTTTTCTGGAAATCGCTTTCAACCCTTTTCTCGCGGACAAGCCCGATATATCGATGCCCGAACTTCTAAAGGCCAGACGTCCCTGGAAAAGGTCAACTGTCCAGCTTGAGGTCAGAATGCTCAGGTTGCTGGGGCTTTTGGACAGGGGGCCAAGGCGCAATACTGTTACTCTGGCGCCGGTAATAGCAAAACTTCCCGATAATGTCCGGTATATGGCGGTCCAAGATATCGCGGAGTATCTTGATACCCAACCGGCGCGTATTCCTGCCGACGCACTCTTGGGTGTAAGTCATGAACTGGAAAAGATCATACTCCGAAATTTAAGCCGTATCGATGTTTTGAAAAAGGCGAAGGAACTCAAGACTTCTCCTGTGGTCTTTTCCTTCCCTGATCTTTCACGGTTTTCGCTGAAAGGCATTCTGGAGAAGGCCCTGACCATCGAGGAATACTACTATGGCGGGGGGGAATGTTCACGTTTCGTCAATGATGGTATCCAAAGTTACTTTATGCGCGGGGCGGGAGTTATCACTAAAAAACCGGACAACGAACTCAGGCTGATAACCCATCAGGAGGTGAAGGATCCTTCGGGGGCGAGGTCAGGAGACCTTCTGATATATTTTGACAGAGACGAAAATGCCGTTACGCTGGCTTTGTACGGCGCTAATAGAAACATGCCCGCACCCTCGGATAATGATATCCGCAGGGGCGAAAAAGGATGGGACGAGGCGGTGATAAAGGTGTATCTGGACGAGGGATACGGCATATCCATGATACACCACAAGACCAGTGAAATGGGCTTATCCCGGGCAACGGTGTCCATAATGCTGGAGGATGCCGGTGTTCATGAAGAATTTCCCCAGCTTTTCATTCCAGTTAAGGAATATCTGGTACTCCAGGATGTGACACCCACAATGCGTCTCAGGGAAAAGGTAGATGATTCTGTTGTTCGGTTGAAGGCTATAGATAATATGATATCCGGCGGCGAGAAGATCTCCGAAAAAGGCATAAGGATGCTTGAGGATATGTTCTTCTATAAGAGCCGGTCTGTAAGGGAGATAGCGAGAAGCAAACTTGATGCACTTTTTGTGTCGGGATACATCGATGATGAAAGGATGGAACAGAATGAAGCCCTTCTTGAAGTGTACCATATGGAGGAGGATATACTGTTCATCAAAAGGGAATTACTTCACGATCACCGGCTTATGGGCGATATAACGGAAAAACTCTTCGGCAGAAGGATCGAAAAAGATGAGGTCAGGCAGTTGAAACTTGATTGGTATGGTGGAGGTAGGAACAAGAACGTATATCTGGCCTGCGCGGAGCTGAAGAACGGGGATAAGACAAGGTTCGCGATATCAACTATACGAAATGATCCGCTCGGAGGAGGTTTCAGTGAAAAAGCCATAGACGATATCCAGGGAAGATGGAAAAAACTTTCCGAAGAAGGAAAACGTAGTGTCGCGTCGTTCGGCGCGAACATCTGGGCCAGGGATTTCCGTCCGAGGAGATCAGACATGGTCGTACATCCTGAGGCGGACGCCGCGGGGGACGTTGACTGGTGTTACTGGATACGAAACGACATAAGTATCGTTTTCAGGGAGTTTGTGGAAGGCAGGGATCTTGACGAGATAATAGCTGATGAGAACATTCCCGAAGACGCGGTAAGGATGGCCGTCAGGAAAGCTGTGCAGGGGTACCTGGACTTATGGAACGAAACAAGGGACGACCGGGGAGGCGGACTTTTCATAGGAGATCCAAAACCCGCTAATATCGTGTTGTCCGGAGAAGGTAACGATTTCACAACAGCCAGGATAATAGATCTTGACGCTCTCGAAAAAGTAGACAGTTTGGAAGACGTTATACGTGTTCTGTCAAATTATCCGGAATATGAAGGGATCAAGGTCAGGTTAGAGGGTAACAGGGCCGTCGCGAAGTATGATGAGAAAGACACTGCTTTTAAAAGACGCGAAAAGCGGGGGTTTTCAGCGGCCGACCTCGCAGCGTCGCTTTATGCCGATGAGGGTATAAGGTCGGGCAGGGACTTCGAGCCCAGGGAAGTTTTTCACCGCGTCGCCGCGGGCTCTTACAGCGAGTTCGAGAACGCGGTGAAACTCCTTAACAAGACCGGCTTTTTGCGTCAAGGTCTGGTGGGCGGGACTATGCGTCTTAACAGATCTTTTAGACGTGCCACGTTCTCAAATTATGGAAGTACGGGGATAGTGAGCGTCCTGGAAGATGTGGAATCGCCGGGGCAGGGGGTGGAAGATTTAAGAGCCGCCCTTGAGATATATCTCATACATGAACTTAACATGGGTTTACATGCCTCTATGCCGCGGGGAAGGTCCACTTTTTATCTTATACATGAAGACATTATTCCTGTTTCGATGCGGAACGAATTTACGCGCGTGATACAAAAGATCCGAAAAGATTATCCTTATATAAGAGAGCATGTAAGGGTGATAAATGACAGACATCTCTCCACAGGGATTTACGCGTTTCTTGAAAAAGCCGGATATGACCCGGACAAAAAGGATGTATTTATGGCTTCACCGACTCGGCAGGCTCTGATCGACAGCGGGGCAGAGGGGATAGTTTTCGATGGAAGGGCCGAAGATGAGTTCAGGCATATGGAAGGTATCATTGCCGCATTGAGGGCTCTGGCGCTTAGGGATATACAGATACTTGTCGAGCTCTACGAACTGCTTACCGGAAAACCCTTCAAAGGTTCTGAACAGGACCTTGTGGGAGGCAACGTGGTCTTTGAGTTCAGGCCGTTGGAAAGATTAGACAGAGTTATTGACCTGAAAGCCCGGTTGTGGTCATGTATTGTCAGATCGGCTTGAGTCAAGCCGTTACAAAAGAAAAAAATGGAGCGAGCGATGGGAATCGAACCCACGTAGGAAGCTTGGAAGGCTTCTGCACTACCATTGTGCTACGCTCGCCCCGTAAAGTTTTTTAAAAAAACGGCGCAGTGAAATAATATACCCTTTTCGGTTTCTTGTCAATCCCGTTATGCCGGGACGAGACCTCCCCTCGGGGCGAGTGTAACGGCCTAAATAGAACCGGCGGCCGGTGGTCACCTCTCAAGAAGATAGTCCGGGATAGTGTCGTTTTTCTCTTCTTCCTCTTTTATAAGGGGTTCGCCGTTCTCTTTTCTTATGACGGGTTTTTTTCGGACCGACCACTCGAGGTGTTCAGGTAATGCTGGTTTGTCGACCTCTTTTGTAGCTCTCTGCACAGACGCTTCGTCGAGTCCCCCCGCGAAACACCGCAGCCCGGTGAAAGTTGTAAGAATAAGGGCCGGGACGGTCAGTTTGATGATGGTGCCCGGACAGTAGACCCGTCGCCTTTCACGCGGCGGATTACCGCAGGTACATGTATTCAAGCCTTTCGGCTTCCTGATTGACATAGAACTTTTTCTCCGCCAGTTTCATGTTTATATAAGGGTCTTCTCTGTGAAAGCGGTTAAACCGCATGAAATAATTTTCCAACCTGGAGAACATCCGGTTCATGAGCCTGTGGAATTCCTCAACTTCGGGGCATAACGATTCCGACTTACTGTTGTAGGCGTGTCTCAGGACAAGCACTCTCTTGAGCGCTTCGTCGGATGTTGTGAAACCGTTGCTAAAACTTTCAGATATGGTGGCTATATGTTCCATTACCTCTTTATATAGGTATAACTGGTCGGCCACATTCTCCTGGACTTCCGCGATCCTGTCTCCGGTCCCGGAGAACCGCATCGCGCCGGACGCAGAAGATTGCTGTCCCTGACATTCTCCGGACGGGCCCGCTATCATTATCAGCATGATCACAGGAAAAATAAGTTTTTTGACGATGTTAAATAATTTCGCGCTCATACGGCTCCATATTTAAGTAGAAGGTCTATAGCTACGGCCGCGACAGACAGTATGAAAATTATTAGATAGTTTATGTCTTCCCGGGAACGGGAGATGGACCTGAGAAGATATTCAGCCGCCTGTCTGTCTTCGCCTTCCAGCCGATCTCCCCGAGAGACTTTGTCCAGGAGACAATATTTTTTTACAGCCCGTTTTCTTTTTCGCGATATGCTGTACCGGTAAAAGAAGAAAAAAGTATATCCCACAACACCTGCGTACCAGACGCTCCGGACCATGCCGGGGTCAACATGGTGAAAAACTATTACCAGACGAAAAGCCAATGCCGACAGTATCCCTATGCCGAAAAAAAACCACATTGCCGCTGGCGGCATCATGCGCGGTGAACCTCTCATAATCAAAGTATATACGATATAGAGGCAAACGTAAAGTGAGTTTTGGCGCTTTCGGCAACTTCAGCCGGGTATGGAACAATGGATCCCGTAAAACGAAAGCGTTAGAATAAAAAAAAAAGAAATATGGCTTGACAAAAAAGAGGTATTTGGTAAAATCTTAGCTCCGACATCTCGACCCGGTGTACCACGGGTATATCAGACGCGGCGCCGGCTGAAAAGCCGGGGGTGACGTTTTGTGTTCATAGTGGTATGTTCCGGGGGTATGAAATAGATATACTTAAGTAACGATCAGCGCGCCCTTGTAGCTCAGCCGGTAGAGCACATCCATGGTAAGGATGGGGTCGCCGGTTCGATTCCGGCCGAGGGCTCCACATGAGAGAGACATCCTCCTAAGGGGATGACGCGTGAATAGAAAAAAATAGAGACCGAAGAAAAAGGCGTAAAGAGTGTCGATGCCGGGGGGGCAGGCACGGCCGGGACAATTCAATTTTGAAGGAGGGAGTCATGGCCAAGGAAAAATTCGAACGAACCAAACCGCACTTGAATATTGGAACAGTGGGACACGTTGATCACGGCAAGACCACGCTAACGGCTGCCATTACGATGAACCTGGC
>SLID01000012.1 GCA_007135805.1 Candidatus Omnitrophota bacterium
GAAGTTCGTTAAGATACAGGCCGAGGAGTTCAAGCGTCTGGGGATATTCGGGGACTGGCAGGATCCATACCTTACGCTCAGTAAAGAGTATGAATCGGCTATCCTTTTCTGTCTCGCGGACCTTTATGAAAAAGGTTATGTATACCGTGATGTCAAGCCCGTTAACTGGTGTTCCAGTTGTGAGACCGCCCTGGCGGAAGCCGAGGTTGAATATGATGACAAGATATCCCACTCGGTGTACGTGAAATTTGACGCCGGGATGGAAATGGAGGGCCAAAAGGTTTACCTAATAATATGGACCACTACTCCCTGGACACTCCCGGCTAACGTGGCGGTGGCGCTTAACCCCGATTTTGTTTATTCTTTTGTTTCTGCCGGAGATGAGGTCTGGGTAATGGCGCGGGACCTTGTGGATACCGTTATGAAAAAAGCCGGCATAACGGGATATGCCGAGATGGCCACTCGCGGGGGGAGGGACCTCGCGGAAGAGATCCGTTCGGCGCGTCATCCTTTCGAGAAAAGAGACTCCGCTGTTGTGCTGGCGGATTATGTTACCGGCGAGGAGGGGACTGGTTGTGTGCATACGGCGCCCGGTCACGGCCAAGATGACTACCAGACAGGCAGAAAATACCAACTGCCCACCATAATGCCCGTGGACGATAAGGGCAGGTTTACCGACGAGGCGGGAGAGTTCACGGGAAGGCCCGTGCTGGAGGCCGACGCCGCTATAACAGAGAAGATGTCCTCTGACGGCACTCTGGTAGCTTCCGAGAAAATCGAACATTCCTATCCGCATTGCTGGAGGTGCAAAAGCCCGGTTATTTTCAGGGCCACGAGACAGTGGTTCCTTAAAGTGGATCACGACGCGCTTCGTGAAAAGATAATCGATATAGCGGGTAAAGACGTCAAATGGATACCTCCCTCCGGGAAAGAACGTATAAGTTCCATGATATCCGGACGGCCGGACTGGTGCCTCTCGAGACAGAGATACTGGGGCGTTCCCATACCGGCGTTCAGGTGCGAGGGGTGCGGAATATCTTTTACCGAGGCCGGGATCATCAGGGAGGTGGCCGCGCTTACGGAACAGCACGGGTCTAATGTGTGGTTTGAAAGGGAAGCGGGGGAACTTGTTCCGCTCGATAAGAGTTGTCCGGCCTGCGGAGGAAAACAGTTTGAGAAAGAAAAAGACATACTGGACGTATGGTTTGATTCGGGTGTAAGCCACAGGGCCGTTCTTGCCCGGCGCGAAGAGCTTTCGTTCCCCGCGGATATGTATCTTGAGGGATCCGACCAGCACAGGGGATGGTTCCAGTCGGCTATCATTACATCTGCCGCGCTTACGGGGAGCGCACCTTATAAGGAGGTTCTTACACACGGTTTTGTCGTCGACGGCGACGGCAAGAAGATGTCTAAATCCAGGGGAAATGTCGTCCACCCCGAAGACGTGATGAAGAAATACGGAGCGGACATTCTCAGACTGTGGGTGGCCTCGAGTGATTATGAGACCGACATAAAGATATCATCGGAGATCCTGGAACGTCTCGCTGACGGGTACAGGAAGATACGCAACACGTTCAGGTTCCTTTTAAGTAACCTTTATGATTATGATCCCGAAATGCATCACGTTGACCTCGAGGAAATGACCGAATCGGACCGGTGGATGCTTTCCCGGCTGTCTTGTTTGGTGTCGGAGACCACAGAGTTCTATGAAAAAAGTGAATTCCACAGGGTTTACAGGAAAGTCTATGATTTTTGCGTTTATGAGGTGAGCGCTCTTTACATGGATTTCATGAAAGATCCCCTCTACATTCTTCCCGCGGATTCCCTGGAAAGAAGGTCGCATCAGACTGTGATATTCAACGTTCTGAGCGCGGTCACGCGTATAATGGCCCCCATACTCTGTTTTACCTCTGACGAGGTGTGGAAGCATTTTAACTTTTCCAGCAAAAAAGATTACGTACATCTTGAACTCTGGCCCGATCCCGCGTCCGGTAGTTTCAGGGGCTGGCGTAATGAAGAGCTGGAGGACAAATGGGAAAAACTACTGGTGGCCCGTGACGGGGTAATGAAGCTGCTGGAAGAAGAAAGGTCCAAAGGAGGTATCGGCAGTTCTCTTGACGCGGCCGTTATGATGAGCGCCGCGGAAAATTCTGATACAGAATTCCTGGAAAGCAACAAGGCCCTTTTGGCTTCGATATTTAAAGTATCTTATGTAGAGGTGACAGGTCATGACAGCTCCGGCTCGATGCTTTCTTCATTGCCTTTCAAGGCGAGAGTCGAGAAGGCCGCCGGTATGAAATGCCCGAGGTGCTGGAATTACAGCCATACCGTGGGACAGCACAGTGAAAATCCGGATATTTGCGGCCGTTGCGCTGATGCCGTATCGAAACGGAGCGGTAAATGACCAGCCCTCATAAGTCCCCAGAAAAAGCGTATGCCAGTCCGGCGGTTTTCCGTGGAGGGATAGGTATGGCCATGGCTGCGGCCCTTGTGTACGTAGCGGACAGGCTAACCAAACAGGCGGTTTCTTCTGTTCTTGCCGAGGGAGAGAGCGTGCCAGTGATCGATGGGGTATTTCACATAACCCTGGTACACAACCCGGGAGGCGCTTTCGGGGTCTTGAGAGCGTATCCGCAGATATTTACCGCGGCGGCGATAGCTTTCGCGGTTATAGCTTTTCTTTACACTATATTTCACTGGTTTTCAATGACCCTTCGTGACAAGGCGGCTATTAGTCTACTCCTCGGCGGGGCCCTGGGTAATTTGTCTGACCGTATAAGGTTGGGGTATGTCGTGGATTTCATGGATTTCAGGGTATGGCCGGTTTTCAATGTAGCCGATAGCTGTATAAGCGTGGGCGCCGCCATTCTTATTTTATCTGTTATCACGACCCGGCGATGCCGGGAGGACGGCTCATGCACAGAATAATTTTTTCCATCGGGCCTTTCACGGTTTACTCATACGGTTTTTTTGTCGCTCTTGGAGCTGCCATGTCCGTGACGTTGGCGGCCGCTCGGGCGAAAAAAGAAGGGGTCGCGTCTTCCGATATTCTTGACATAATGGCGGTGATAATACTCGGGGCGCTTCTCGGCGGCCGTCTCCTATTCGTAGCCGTAAACTGGCAATATTACGCGGCCAGGCCCATCGCCGTATTTAACCTTACCGAGGGAGGCTTGGCGTTCCAGGGAGCTCTTGTAGCGGGGCTTCTGGCCGGCGCCCTGGTTTCACGCCTGAAAAAAATATCCTTCTGGAAAGTTGGCGATATTATTTCCCCGTATCTGGCTCTGGCCCATTCTGTGGGACGGATCGGGTGTTTTTTCAACGGCTGCTGTTATGGTAAGCCGGCTCTGTCCGGCCTCGCGGTGACATTTCCAGGAGACACTTTGCCGAGGGTGCCCGCGCAGCTTTATTCCAGTGCCGGACTTCTTGGTATTTTTATTCTACTTTTAGTTCTGAGAGAAAAGCCAAGGTTCGAGGGTTACTTGTTCTCGGTTTACATAATGTTATACGCTGTTTTCAGGGTTTTTATGGACCGTTTCAGGGGAGATGACCTGGCAACGCTGGGAGGGGTCACTATCTCGGTTATCATCAGCATAGCGCTTTTTGCCGCGGGAGCTCTTTTGTATTTCCTCCTCAAAAGGCGCGATAGCGTGAAGGGCTCCGACCACGCCAAACTGGGGGCGTAATGGACGAACGTTTGGATTTCACGGCCGGCCCCGGTGAGGCCGACGAAAGACTTGATAAATGCGTGAAACGTTATGCCGGGGACGACTATTCCCGGGAACAGCTTAAGAACCTCATTTTGTCGGGAGATGTTACTGTTAACAGCCGGAAGGTAAAGCCGGGATATATCGTAAAAACGGGTGACTTTGTGGCTATAAGGATTCCGCCCCGGAAGGCGCATTGCCTTGAACCCGAAGATATCCGCATAGATGTACTTCATGAAGACGAACACATAATAGTGGTAGATAAACCGGCGGGCATGGTAGTGCATCCCGGAGCGGGAAATATCAAGGGGACTCTTGTAGCGGCTCTTCTTTGCCGTCTGGGTGATCTGCCCGAAGCGGCGGGCAGCCCTCTCAGGCCCGGCATGGTACATCGTCTGGACAAGGACACTTCGGGCGTCATGGTTGTCGCTAAAACTGATAAAGCCATGAGATCTCTCGCGAAACAGTTCCAGGCCAGGACGGTAAAGAAAACCTACATAGCGGTCGTGAACGGAAATGTAGAATTGGATAACGGTATTGTGGACGCGCCTCTTGCCAGGCAGAAAACAGACCGCAAAAAGATGGGTGTTGAACATTCTGATGGAAAAAGCGCCAGGACTGTTTATCATGTCTTGGAAAGGTTCGGAGACTTTACCCTGGTCAGGCTGGATCTTTTTACGGGCAGGACCCACCAGATAAGGGTGCATATGGAGCATCTTGGTCACCCCGTGGCAGGCGACAGGGCCTATGGTGGAGGCGGGGATATAGCACGGCAGGCCCTTCACGCTGAAATGCTGGGTTTTACGCATCCGGGAACGGCCGAAGACGTCAGGTTCTTTTCTCCGCTACCGGATGATATCGCCTGTTTTATAGAGCAGACCAGAAAAAAAGAATAAGGCTGAATAAGTTTGTTCGGCGTCCCTTACCGGGGCTTAAATTGTACCGGAGGTAAAAGTGGATTGGCATATAAGCCGCGCCAGAAAAGGGTTAAAGGGAGAAATAACGGTCCCCCCCGATAAAAGCGTTTCTCACCGGGCATTGATCTTCGGGTCGATATGCCCCGGGACACTCAGGGTGAGGAACTTTTTGTTCGCTGACGACTGCCTCCGGACACTGTCGGCTTTCAGGCAAATGGGACGCGCTCTGGAAATCGAAGATAATGATGTGGTTATAAAAGGCAATGGCTTGAAAGGGTTGTCGCCTCCGGCGGGGGAGATATACCTGGGTAACTCGGGCACCGCTATGCGGATAATACCCGGTGTTTTGGCCGGTTGCGGACTCGACGCCGTTCTCTCGGGCGATGAGTCGCTGTCCAGGCGTCCAATGGGAAGGATAGTGGATCCCCTGAAAAAGATGGGGGCCGTTATTGGAACCGCCGAGGGAGGATGCCCTCCTATCATGATATCAAGCGCCAACGACGCTCTCCGCGCGATAGAGTATAAGACTCCCGTGGCCAGCGCCCAGGTAAAGTCCTGTGTGCTCGCGGCGGGACTTTACGCTGATGGCACTACTTCGGTGACCGAGCCGTTCCAGTCGCGCGACCATACAGAGAGGATGTTAGAATACCTTTCCGCCGGCATAACCCGGGATGGCCTCACTACAAGAATAAACGGTCTTAACGAACTGACTCCCCGGGACCTTTCCGTACCAGGCGATATATCAAGCGCCGCTTTTTTTATGGTCGCCGCTACTCTTATTGAAGGTTCTGAAGTGCTGCTGCGAAAAGTCGGCCTCAATCCCACGAGAAAAGGCATTGTAGACGTTATGCTGAGGATGGGAGCGGACATAAAGGTGGTCGAGGAGAGGAAGGGAGTGGAACCCGAGGGTGACATTGTGGTCCGTTTCTCTGAGCTAAAAGCCACGGAGATAATGCCCGAAGAGATACCCTTGCTCATAGACGAAATACCCGTGTTGATAGTAGCGGCTTTACGCGCCCGGGGGGAGACGATATTAAGGGGAATAGACGAACTAAAAGTCAAGGAAAGCGACCGGGTAAAATGTATGTCTGACAATCTCAGAAAGATGGGTTTTGAGATAACCGAAGAAAATGGCTGTCTTACCATACCGGGATCTTCCGGTATCCCTCGAAGCGGGGAGTTTCACAGTTTCGGCGACCATAGAATAGCCATGAGCATGGCGGTGGCGTCCCTTGTCGCGGATGGACAAAGCACGATAAGAGACACAGGATGTGTGGAAACGTCTTACCCCCGTTTTATGGAAGATCTGAAGCTGATAGGCGGATGATCGTATCTGCGATAACTCACGATGTTAAGATCTGCCTGCCTGTACCAAAGAACAGGGGGCGTTTCACCAAATCCCTGATCATCGTATCATAAAGGCAGGGAGAAGATCGCTCGAAGAACATATGACAGTTTTATCTGTATCTGTAAAAGCGGGGCGGGAACTGCCATATGTCTTCTCGCTTGCTTTAACCGCCCCTTCGGGGCCGTAAAAGTTGGCTCATTGTACGCGAAAGACATCTGGATGAGCGAACTTTTACTCGGTTAAAGAGGCTTCGAAGATCACATGGCAGTTCCCGGTGATTTTCGGAAGTGGGGTCTGCCATGTGTTTTTCTCGCTTATTTTTTTTGTCTGGCGCCCGTAGCCGGATGCAGCCGGTTATTCGCTGAGGTCTCTCGAAGATCACATGGCAGTTTTAGCTGTATCTGTAGAAGCGGGGCGGGAACTTCTTCCTTCGGTTTTTCAAGCGGACTCGCGCGATAAACAAATCCTGATCGCGAAAACCGGGTTGAAAATAGGGTTCCAAGTGGTATAATGTCTGAACAATGTCTGACGACTGTATCTTTTGCAAAATCGCTGCCAAAGAGATCCCTTCCGAGATCGTTTATGAGGACGATGAGATCTTGGCTTTCAAGGATATAAACGCCAGGGCGCCCGTGCACCTGCTTGTCATCCCTAAAAGGCATATCGAGACGTTTAACGACCTCAATGACGATGACATGAGGATTATGGCTGATATTTTGTCAAGGATACGCGACCTGGCGGTTTCCCAGGGGGTGGCCGAGCGGGGATACAGGATTGTGGTTAATTGCAACAGGGACGGAGGGCAGGAGGTTTTTCATCTGCATTTCCATCTCATGGGAGGCAGGGGGTTTTCGTGGCCTCCGGGTTGATGACGGCCATTGGCCGCGGGGTACCAAAACAGGAGGAAAGGCATGTCGCAAAGGATTGAAAGACGCAAACATCCCAGACTTAAAGACAAGGATATTTCTATAAGACTCTCCGGCGAGGGTGTAAGCGCGATAACTCAAAGTCTGGATGTAAGCGCCTCGGGTGTGTATTGCAAGGTCGACAGAAAAATACCTTTGATGACCAGAGTCAGGATAACCCTTTCTTTCCCTTCTTCCGGCAAACGTTCCGGAAAAAAGGATATGGAAATTGATGGAGTGGTGGTCCGGGAACATCCTGTCAAGAAAGACGGCAAAATAGAGCATTACGATATCGCCATATTTTTTAACACTCTGATGCCTCGTGAGAGAAAGACCCTCATTGAATATATCAATTCTAAGAAAGGATGAATAATGGTCTATACCGGATACATCCCCCTGAAGATGGAGGGAAATACCGATGTCAGGGACCTTACCGCGCAATGCTCTGATATCGTTTCGTCCAGCGGTATATCGGAAGGGATACTGACCGTGTTCTGCCCGGGCTCTACCGGTGGGGTGACCACAATAGAGTACGAACCCAATCTTGTCAAGGATCTCAGGGAATGCCTTGAGGTTTTCGCTCCCACAACAAGGGAATATCACCATAAAAGGACATGGAATGATGATAACGGGGCCGGACACATAAGGTCCGCGATAGTTGGCCCTTCTCTTACCGTCCCGGTGACAGGAGGAGAGCTTTCCCTGGGCACATGGCAGCAGATAGTGTTTTGTGATTTTGACTCTGTTCCAAGGAGCCGAAAACTTGTGGTACAGGTTATGGGGGAATAGGACCGTCCGCCGGGCAAAAAAATATCTTTTCCGCGGGCCGTGGAGATGACATGGAAAAAACGCCCGTGTATGATAAAGTTAAACTGGTGACGAGCGTGATATACAGGGAGCGTCCGTTTCTCGAGAAGGCCGCCGCCTCGCTGGAGCGGCTTTTTGGGCAGGCCGAATCGCTGCAAATGGATATGGATTTTGACTACACGGATTATTACCGCGAAGAGTTCGGATATCCGCTTCGCAGAAGGATATTGGTTTTTAAGGAGCTTCATCCCATAGAAAAAGCGCATCTTTCAAAAGTATCAGCTATAAGATTGGAACAGGATATGTCCGCTCCTTCCGGACGGACGGTTAACGTAGACCCGGGCTATGTCACAGAAGCCAAACTTGTCCTTTTTACCACCAAAGACTATACTCACCGGCTTTACGCGGGGGACGGCATATTTTCCGAGTGCACATTGTTCTTTCGTGACGGAATGTTCCATCCCTGGCAGTGGACATACCCTGATTACGCTTCAGAAAATATGAGAAAATTTTTTGAAAAAGTAAGAGACCTGTATGTTAAGGACCTAAGGTCGCGAAAAAACGGATAATTAACCGAACAAAGAGCCCGTGGCAAGAGCCCGGCAGGCATAAAATGAAAAGAAAACACTTACCCGTGATCTTGTTTTCTACCGCTATAATAGTGGTGGCCTTTTTTTCGTCTCTCTTGGGGTTCGGACTTTATACCCAGTTTAAAAGAGCCGCTTTTGCCGCGAGCTACAGGGAATCCATACAGCGGATAACCGCGGACATATTCCGTGAAGACCTCAGTTTTTCGAATGTAGAGGTGGGTATGCCGGAGGGGAACGACGCCGGTCCCGTTTTCGAGGCCACACTCAGAAACAATACCGGACGAACGGTCACATCCCTGCTCATAGAGCTTTATTTTTCGGACATAGACGGAAAAGTGCTGTATAAAGAATGGATAAATCCGCTTCGGGGCCATAGTTTCGATGGGGCTTTGTTTTCCTCGCATTCCCCCCCGCAGGGAGTGGTAATACCACCCGGTGAGAGTTTCAGTTTCAGGCATGTAATGAGAAATTGTCCGGAATACATAGTCCGCAGGATGGCGATACGGCGAGGTTTTGCCCGGAGAGATACCTCGAAGGATGTCAATTTTAGCTATTCTGTCGACGCGCTGAAAATACTATGAGAAACCCTGTTATAGCCGTTTTTTTATGTGTACTGCTTCTTTTTGCCATGGTAGGCCTGGCTTTCCTGTACATAGATCTCACCGGTCATAAAAGTTTTCATTACGACATCACCATGGAGGGCCGTCCTTACGGAGCCGTAAGCGTGGACCGCTACATAACCGAACGGAATCTGGTTTACAAAAGCAGACAGCTTGTGCCTTATTCGATCGGATACCCATCAAGTACAGCCAGCTTGACACTGGATAGGTCATCCAAAACCCCTGTAAGATATGTGAGAGAAGACCAGGGGCTGAAAAGGCAGAAAATGCTCATATCTCTGGCCCAGAAACACGATAAGACCGATTATCTTTTTCTTGAAAGTCCCAGGTTCCTTCGCCTGGAGGGTTTTTCCACCGGGGAAACGACCATGGTTTATACCCCGGAGGATATCATGTTGGTGATGGCTCTAATGGAAAGGTACAGTTACTGGAAAAAAGGCACTCAGTATTTTGAAGTTATGATCCCTCTTGCCGCGCCTTATCCGCCGCTCCGGGACAAGGTCGCGGTCAGGTATCTCCACGAAGAATATGTGCCTGCTCTGGGAAGAAAGGTGGAAGCCGATATTTACACCATAAGTTCGCGAGGGGTAAAAGAGACCAGGATAGCTGTGGCCCGTCATGCTCAGCGTATACTTAATATGCGTTCGCCATGCGGGATGGATATTATACTTTCCGAAGTTAGAGAAGGGCCCGCCAAGTTATCGGTATTCTCCTTGAGGAACCTGCCTTTCATCCAGGCTTTTTTTTCAAGGATGTCAGAGTCTGAGGACGTAGAAGGCGCGGCTCCTCCGGGGGTGTTGAAGGATATGTCGGGGGAGGAAGTAGCTGTTCCGGGAGCGTTGAAGTCCAGGGAGGTCTTTTTTGAAAGCGGGAATCTGGTCCTGAGCGGCCGTCTCTGGATCCCGGACGGTGAGGGGCCGTTCCACACGGTACTCATAGTCCCGGGCGAAGGACCCGTTAGAAAAGGAGAAAAACTTTTCACGGAGCATATGGCCGGTGTTCTCCTGGATGCTGGGTATATGTGCTTAGCTTTCGATCCTCCGGGGCGGGGTAAAAGCCAGGGCAATTTTTACGAAATTTATGATGGTACCGTCAAAACCAATAACCGTTCGGCTTTTGATTTCCTGAATTCGCATAAAATGTCTGAGGAAGGCCCGCGGGCAGTAATAGCCCTGGGTCCGGCCGGATCCGGCGCCTTGCGGGCATCCGACGGTTATTCTCGCCCGGTCCCGGTTATTATTATCTCTCCCTCAGCGGGGGGCATCGCTCCGGAAAAAGGCGGCGTTTTTTCCGGAGATCACATCAGAAAAGTTTTTGACATCCCGTGGTTGGGGGAGTTTGACGAAAATTTTCTATTGAAGGCGTCACGCGATCTGGACGCGCACAAAATATCTGTGATAGATTCCAGGCTCGATACGGCGTATTTTATGGGTGTGAGGCTTCCTCTGAAAGGGTACAGGGCATACCTGGCAAGAAAACCCTACCAACATATGATGGAAGTGGATTTCCCCGTAATGCTTGTTCAGGGCCGGGATGCTCCGTATCTTGACGCCCGGGCTTCCGCTGTTATAAAGTCTTCGCTTGCTGAAAAAAATCCCGACAGTCAGGTTCTTTTGCTGGACGGCCTGAAAATGTACGGAGGGTCGACAGGTCTGGTGGAAGGGAAATGGCAATACATTCCCGATGACCGCCTGTTCTCTGCCGTAAAACAATGGATAAGGGGCCTCAGGATCCCTCTCGATGCCGGGGAACAGGACGGGTGGGACACTCCGGCCTTTTCCGGCGAGGGCGTCGACGGAGCATAACATAATTGACGGTAATATTTCTGTATGCTATACTTGACCGGAATTTAAGGAGACGTAAAATGAAGCTTAAATTACCAGAAAGACGCCGTTTCGTCAGACTTGAGGTGCCTCTTGTGGTGGCCGCTCAAAGGCCCGGAGGTGTTGAGGAGATGGTTACCAAGAATATTTCTCCGGTCGGGTTCATGGTGGAAGTTAAGGATAAGTTTGAGGAATCCGGGGAAACATCCTTTGAAGTAAGCCTGCCCGGGGACGGTGAACCTGTAAGTGTAAAGGGCAGGGTAATATGGCAGAACAAGATAAGTTTGGAGGATGGGGCCCCGTATGAGGTGGGCATAGAAATAATTCACATCGAGGACAGGAGCAAGAACGAGTTTTTAAAATATCTGTGTGATCTTCTTTACGAATCGGAATACAGGGAAAGGTCCTGAATCTTTCAGAGGAAGTATCATGAAATTTTACCCGGCAACGTCCATTTTGGTTTTACTCTTGTTTATTTCAGGATGCGCGGGGGTAGAAGTCCCACGAACTGAAGATTTTCTGCGGCAGCCTCTTGGGAAGGGTGGTTTGACCCTTGGTATGTCTCAGGCCCAGGTTCTCGAAAAGTATGGCCCGCCCGACATAAAGTCTCAGGCAGTTTCTCCCGGTTGGAGATCTTCTCGGGAGGAATGGGTATACGGAGCCCGGTATTCAGGTTTGCCCGTAGGAGTAGGGTATCTCGCTGAGGATCTTTATCTTTACTTTGATGGAGACAATCTCACCAATATCAGCAACAGGCCACTCGGTGTGGATCCCGAAGAAGAGGCCGTTTCCCTGAAATAGCCAATCGATAGTTCGGTCAGACCTGCGACTTAATATAGGGAAGGTGGATAGAGTTATGTTGCGTACGTTATGTAAGTCAAAGATAACCAATGTTTTTATAACGGATAAGGATAGCCACTATTCCGGGAGTCTTGGTATTGACAAAGCCGTGATGGAAGAGGCGGACATACTTCCCGGAGAACAGGTCCATGTTCTTAACATGTCCAATGGGGAACGCCTTATCACCTATGCCATAGAAGAGAAGGAAAATTCGGGCAAGATAGTGCTTTATGGACCGGCAGTTAGAAAAGGCGAAACGGGAGACGAACTGGTAGTCCTTGCCTACTGCCTCATGGAAACTGAAGAGAGCCGCGCCTTCAGTACTCGACATATCCGTCTTGACTCCAATAATCAGATTAGGGGTTGATCTCAATCTTTTTGGGGAATGCTTGAATGAGACAAATAGAGCTTAAAACCTATCCAGATCCCTGCCTCCGGGTTAAGACCCGGGCTTTAGGCGAGGTTGATAACGATCTCGAAGACCTTCTGACGCGAATGACTGACCTGATGTATGAAAGTGGGGGGATAGGGCTCGCCGCGCCCCAAGTGGGTGTCGGGATCAGGGTTTTTGTAATGGACACAGGTTCCGGCTCCTCCGTTTTTGTGGATCCGGAAATTATTGAGTCTTCGCCTTCCAAGACCACGCTTGAGGAAGGATGTCTGAGTTTGCCGGGTATAACCGTAAAAGTATCACGTCCCGAGAAGATAAGCGTGAGGGCCAGGGATTCTAAAGGTGAGATGTTCACTAAAATTTATGATGGATTGGAAGCTAAGGCGGTTCAGCATGAAATGGAACACCTGGAAGGAAGGCTGATAATAGATCACCTTGATCCCTTGAGACGTTTTTTTGTCACCAGGCGTTTGTCCGGAAAGTATAAAGATCAAGAAAGCGGTAGATGCGAGGTGGTGTGCTGTGTTAGAAAAGACGATAAATGAATCTCTGAAAAAAGCTTTAAAAGAAAAAAACGTGGTGGGTGTTTCTGTTCTCAGGTTGATGATCAGCGAGGTAAAGAATCATAAGATCGCTAATAAGATAAAGGAAGAACTCCCGGACGATGATGTTATGGCCGTGCTGCAGAAGATGGCCAAGAGATATCGGGAATCTATTGAGAGTTTCGAAAAGGGATCCAGGTCTGATCTGGTCCAAAAAGAGACAGAGGAGCTTGAATTTCTTTCGTCTTTTCTGCCCCGGCCGTTAAGTGACGATGAGGTAGACAATGTGGTTGAAACCGTGATAAGGGATACAGGAGCTTCATCCATGAAAGATCTTCCGGTAGTCATGAAAGAGGTTATGTCACGAGTAAGCGGAAGGTCGGACGGAAGGGTTGTGAGCGGCAAGGTCCGTGAGAAACTTGGAGGGTTGTAGCCCCGACCGTACGCGCCGCGCTTTTAGAACGTATAACACCTTTATCTCAACAATTTTTCAGGCGAAATGCCCCTCATAAAGTGGAAATCATAATCTTTCTTTTGCTGCTGTTCCATTCCGCGTTTTTTTCCAGTTCTGAGACCGCTTTCCTTTCTATCGGCAAGATACGAATGAAAAGGATAGAGGCCGCTGGAGGATCCTCCGCGGACAGGGTCCTGAAACTCCTGCAAGATCCTCATAAACTACTTATTACCATACTTGTCGGCAACACCCTGGTCAATATTGCCGCGTCATCGCTTATGACCGATATCATGTTCGGCTTGCTCGGTGAGGCCGGAGTGGGCTTTTCGATAGCGCTTATGACAGTGGTCCTCCTTCTGGCCGGCGAGGTAACACCCAAAATGTTCGCCCTGAAGAACGTGGTACGCCTGGCGTCCTTTTCTTCTCTTTTTCTTGTTTTTTACGAAAAGTTGTTTTTTCCCGCCAGGGTCGTCCTTGAGGGGCTATCCAGACTTATCGTCAGGAGCCTTGGAATAGATATCAAGAAAGAGCGTTCCAAGGTGACCGACGAGGAAATACGGTCCCTTTTCTCAATGGGGAAGAAAGGGGGGGTCGTAAAGGAACGGGAAAAAGACATGGTGGACAGCGTGCTATCGTTCAAGACCTCAAATGCCGCTGATATAATGACTCCGCGCATAGATATGGTCGCTATCGACCTCGGCCTTGACGTAGAGGATATTGTCCGTCAGATAAAAGAGAACAAGTTCTCGCGTTACCCCGCGTACGTACATACCGTGGATAATATGGTGGGCATAGTGCATGCCAAGGATGTTCTGCTTTCCGATCCTCCGCGTGTAAAAAAATTCGTGAGAAAACCCCTATTCGTGCCCGAGAGCATGAAGGTAGATGATTTGTTGCAAGAATTAAGGTCAAAACACAAGCACATGGCCGTTGTAACTGACGAATACGGTGTTTCGTCGGGGATCGTTACCATAGAAGATGTACTTGAGGAAATAGTGGGTGAAATAAGGGATGAACTTGACCAGGAAAAGCCTAAAATTAGGATGTTAGATCAGAAGACGTTCGAGGTTAGCGGACAAACTCACATAGACGAAGTTAACGAACAACTTGGTATGCAGATAGAGACCGACGAGGTCGATACCATCGGAGGATACGTAATACTGGAACTGGGCAAGATACCATCTGCCGGGGACGTTGTGGCAACCGGTGGATTCAGTATCAAAGTTCTTGACGTTTCAAAGAACAGGATAACCCTTTTGGAAGTGACAAAGACCGTTTAGGTAAAATTACCAAGAACCGGATTATCCCGGGAGAAAAAGCGAATGATAGCCATATACACCGTTTTTATAGTCATATCTGTCGGCGCGCAGGCTTTCTTTACGGCTTCCGAGATGGCTTTCACTTCGGTGAACAAGATGCGCCTCAGGGCTCTCGTGGACTCAGGTGATGAACGGGCTCAGGCGCTTGCGTCTTTTCTGGACAAGGAAGGGGCCTTCCTGGGGACTACATTGACGGGTACTAATATATCCGTTGTCATCAGTTCAGTGCTGGCAACACGTATTTTTTCGGAATATTTCGGCCAGCCCCTGGCCGCTGTTATGGCCACGGCGTGTATGGTGCCTGTCACGCTGGTACTGGCTGAAATAGTGCCTAAGATAATATCATGGCAGTTTTCCACTGAGTTCGCCTTGGCCGCTTTTGGTCCGATCGAGAATTTTCACAAACTTTTCGGACCTGTGATATCGGTCCTTAACGCCTCGTCGCGTTTTATGCTGAGGCCGTTCGGTGGGGGAAAAACAACCCTCGAGGTCACTCTGACGAAAAGCGACCTTCGCAATATACTGCTCGTTGGAAATGAGACGGGGGGGGTAGAGACGGGGGAGGTTGAGCTCATACACAAAATACTTGAGTTTGGAACCAAAAATGTTGCGGATATTATGGTACCCCTTTATAGAGTATCGTCGGTAAACATAAACGATACCGCGGAAAACATAAAGAATCTGGTTGCTATGACGGGTTTTTCAAGGATACCGGTCTACCGGGAAAACAAAAAAAATATCGTCGGTATAGTTAATATTTACGATATACTTTTCAGCGAAGGATCGGGCGCTGACGCCGGGGTCGGCAGCTTTATGCGACCGCCTGTTACCGTGAGCTTTTCGGACGGCCTGGATATCGCTCTTGCGCGCCTGCGTCACAGGGAACAACCAATGGGGATAGTTCTAAACGAGTACGGGGATGCGGAAGGGGTCGTGACAATAGAGGATATACTCGAGGAGATAGTGGGAGATATAAGGGACTCGAGGTGAGGAGATTAGAGAGCGGTGGATAAAGTATTCTGAAATGACGACATATACGGACGCGGCGCTTTAATTATTTATGAAAGGGGAGAAACGATGCGTAGATGTTTATCAGCCATAGCTTTGGTCCTGGTTGTGATCTTTCTTGCGGGTTGTGGAGAAACAGTACATGGAGCGGTTAAAGATACCCGCCGCATAGGCGGTGGCATACGGCAGGTTTTTGTCAGAGACTAGGCCTTAAGCAGAGGTATCCCGCGAAGCCATCCGCGGGTTTCATCTCTCCGGAAAAATCCCTTCTTCCGCGTTACTTGTTGACCGGCTGAGTTCCTGGCGGAACCCCGCGTGCGAGACCGTGGGGCGCCGGAAACCTTGCTAACCGTTCAGGAGACAGCAAGTAGCAGCCGGTACGCCTCATAGTGATCATTCATCTTTGCAAGCCATACATATTAACCCGTAGTTCGGAAACAGGAGACTTTTTACATGGCCGGCCTTGCGAAAAAACAGCTTAGAGCACGGAAGATATTGCATGGCATCCGGGACTTGGCCTCAAGTTGTTCCCTGTGTCCCCGGAAATGTGGTGTTGACCGCTTGCGCGGGGAGAGGGGGTATTGCGGATGCGGTTCCCGGCCGGTAGTTTATTCCGCTATGTCACATCCTGGGGAGGAACCTCCGATATCCGGCTTTCGCGGTTCCGGGGCGATATTTTTTTCGGGTTGCGGTATGAAATGTGTGTATTGCCAGAACCATATTTTCAGCCATACAATGTGCGGTAGGGAAATGGAGCCGGACGTGCTTGGTGATCTAATGCTGGGACTTCAGGCAAAAGGCTGTCATAACATAAACCTTGTTAATCCCACATTTTCACTGCCTGGCGTGATCGAAGCTTTAATATACGCCTTTTCCGAGGGGCTAAATATACCCGTGGTTTACAATACCGGAGGGTATGATTCCCTTGATGTCATCAAACACCTTGAAGGCCTGGTTGATATATATCTTCCCGACATAAGGTATTCGACCAACGTAGAAGCCGAAAGGTATTCTAAAGCTCCCTGTTATATGGAAAAAAGCCGTGCGGCTGTAAAGGAAATGTGGCGACAGACAGGGAGACTTGAGACAGCTGAAGGTATAGCCGTTAAAGGCCTTATCATACGCCTCCTGGTGTTGCCCGGGAATATTTCAGGCACCGAAGGCTCACTCAAGTTCATAGCTGGCGAAATGGGAAGCGATATTTCTGTGAGTCTCATGAGCCAATATCGTCCTCTCTACAAGGCCTTCCGTTTCAAGGAGCTTAACCGGGAGATAACCCGCGCCGAATATGAAAGAGAAGTCCGTAACTTAGAGAAGTACTGCCTTCCGAACGGATGGACGCAACCTTTCGGCGTCGACTTTGACAACGATCTTCTCGGCGAGAATTTCCTCCCGGGGATATGAAAAGCCGGCTAAAAAGTGTGGAGAGTCCAGTCGGACGTGTAACTTCGGAAAGTTGAGAGTAAATAAATACTATTCACAGGAAGAGTCACGTTCTTCCAGTTTTTTGTTGACTCTTCTTATGTTTCTTTCAGCTTCGCGTGTAAGGCGGCTCAAGGAAACTGAATGAGAAGATAGGACCTCTTTCAGGGCTTCTTCGTTTATCTTGTACTCATTGTCTTCGCGGGAAGCGCCGGATGCCGCTGGAAAAAGGAAAGACAAAGCTATAGCCGCCGCGGCTGATGATACGAATTTCAAAAAAGTTGTTTTTCCCATGATTTTCCCCATTTTTAGCTGTTTATGTTAAACCCTCAGGACAAGCGGTTTTAATTCTGCTTTGTCCCGAATATTCTCCCACAGTGACTTGGCCTGCTCAAGATCGCCGCTATTGTAAGCTTGCCGGGCCTCACGGTCCATCGCCTTTAATGCTTTCTCCCGGTCGAAGGCCGTCAGCACGTAATTAATGGCCTGTTCCTCGAGGTGGCGGGACATACGAAGGAAACGGGCATAGAGAGTGCTTGCCATTTCAAGGTCTCCGTTCTCTTCAGCCTGCCTGGCCATAAGAAAGGTCCCGTACACTTTCTTTCTTAAAGGGCTACCGGCGCGGTTAAGTTCGCTGTCAACAAGACGCGAGGCGAGTCGTCGGACCCTTTCTTCTTCAGCTATTTTCGTTATTCTCCGGAATTCCTCATGGAACTGGTCCTCGAAATTGAGAGAGATGTGGAATCTGGAATCCGCCGACTCAGACGAGGGTTTGTCGGCTATGCCGAGAGGAAAACCCCAAGCGAGCTGTAGGGACGCCTGGTTGAACATTCTTATGCGCAGTCCCATGCCCGCGCCGGAAAGATAGCTGAGATGTTTTTCCCCCTGGATATTGCCGCGTTTTGTACCCCAACCCCAATCGAAGAAAAGAAAAGGCGAAAGGCTTTCCCTGACAGTCTGGCTTTCGTAAGGTATCTTCAGGTCTTCCGGAACCAGATAAGCGGGAAAGATAAGTTCAAGGTTTGTAACGATTCCGGAGTCGGCCATGTAGTCCTGAGAGGGATATCCCCTTACGGAATTTATACCTCCCAGGGCGAGTTGTTCCGTAGAAACAAGTTTTTCACCGGCCCACTGGCTTCTCACGTTTAAAGCGGCTTGTAAATTCATCGGGAAAAGCCTCTGATGCCTTATATCGAAGTTGAACTTGGTGAAAGTATTGGAGGCTTGCCTGGATGAAAAACGGTTTTTTCGCCTTGCTCCGAGCCAGTTGAGCCCCTGTGAGAGCTCCGGGGTTATACTTGTTACGGCTCCTGGAAAACGATGAGTCAAGGTTGATTTGAGACGCATGACCCTCAGCCGGTCACGTGACAACGTCCCGAAACCACCCAGAGAGCGGGTGGTCCGGTCGATGGCGTCAACTCCTATCGAAACCTCTCCCCGATATTCATCCCCGCGGTACACGTCCTGTTTTATAAAAAAAGAGTAGTTCTGTGACTCCGATTTTATCACGAAACGTTCGAATTCTTTTTTCGGCGCGGACTTTGAGTCGCTGTAACCGTACATTATGCTGGTCCCGAATGGTGTTATCGGGACCAGGTGGTACAGATACATGCTGGTAAAATCATTCCCGAAAGTGCTTCCCATCATCAGGGAATCATCTATCCACAGGAAATTGTTATGTCTTATCCCGAGCCCGGTTCTCTTTCGTCCGGTTGATACCGCGCCTTCCCTGTCAAAACTGCCGAAAACATGTACTGGAAAACGCGTGTCGACATCCATTATCACATCGGTAGTTCCCGGCAGTTCCCCGGCATGAAGTGTTATTGAAACGGTCCGGTCGGGGGTTTTGTTCATCAGCTGGGCGCTCTTGCTCATTTTGTCGTAACGCAGGACCTCGCCCGGCGCTATGTCCCAGTAGTAATGTATTCTGGCCGGATCGTAAAACCTGCCGTGTTCGTTTATCCGCAATTGACCGAGCCGGGCTTCCACTACCTCAAGTGTCACTATGCCGTCTTCGACATCCTGGGGAGGAACAAAACAGCCGGCAATAATACCCCGGGCCAAATATTCTCTTTCTATGGCGGAAGTTATTATCTGAAGAGTTTCAATAGATATTCTGCGTCCGATAAACCGTTCGAGTACATGGTCGAAGTCCTGGGTCTCAAAAGAGACCACACCTTCGAGATTTATTCCTCGTAGAAGGAATGTGGGCCCCACAGGTTCGGGTTCCGGTTCTTCTTCTTCAACCGGATCGGGAACTATGCTGGGACGGAGCCTTTCTTCGACCTCTTCACGGATGGGCCGGTCGATCTCCCTTGTAGCTCTGTCTATTCCAGGCGGAGGATCCTGACCGTATAACCCCACAGGTAGAAGATGTGTGAATACCGCCAGGGTAAAGATCGGCACGAGTATTTTTCTGAACCGCGCTCTAAATATACAATTCATGATAGTAAAAAAAAATAAACATAGAAAGTTACTACTCTGCGTAATATACATTATAATTGTGCTAATTGCAATAGGAACGGTTAGATTTTTAGCGCTTTGATCTGGATGGAAATATATATTTGTGTCCTGGTGAGAGAGGTGGATCTGGTTGCACACGGGCTGATTTTCCTCAGGACATCAAATAGTGCTTATAGGTTTATTTTTTCGAAAATCACGCAAAATACGTTTGCCCATAAACCGGTGCTGTTGTATAATGTCCCGCGATAACAGCCCGAACTTAAAAATGTTCACGTTGTTGTGATGGCCAGGAAGGTTTTTGAAAGAAAGGGAACAATGATAGTTCTGATCCTGCCGTTTCATCGCCCCGTAAGCTGTTTTGCGGGTCCCGTAAACGGTAATCGAGATGATAATTCAAGGAGAGAAAATGCCGAAAAGAAAAGATATCCATAAAGTGATGATAATCGGGTCGGGACCTATCATAATAGGCCAGGCCTGTGAGTTCGACTATTCCGGGACCCAGGCCTGCAAAGCCCTGAGAGAGGAAGGGTACGAGATAATCCTCGTAAACTCTAATCCCGCGACCATAATGACGGATCCCGGCACAGCTGACCATACGTATATAGAGCCCTTGACCGTTGCCGAGCTTGAGAAAATAATAGAGAAAGAGCGCCCGGACGCTATACTCCCGAATCTTGGGGGGCAGACAGGCCTCAATCTTGCTTCCGGCCTGAGTTCTGCCGGCATTTTGGACAAATACGGGGTCAAGCTTATCGGGGTCAAGCTGGAGGCCATTGAACGGGGAGAGGACCGCATAGCTTTCAAGGAAATGATGGCCCAAATAGGGGTGGCGGTAGCCCGCTCCGAACCCTGTTCTTCAGTTGAGGA
>SLID01000070.1 GCA_007135805.1 Candidatus Omnitrophota bacterium
GTCATCGAGCAGCGCGAGGTAATTAAGTATTATCCTAAAATCTTCTTCCGTTATGTCCTTTTCTCTCTGCTCATCTCCGCGCAAGAATATCATAGCGTCTGAAAAAGCCATGAACGTTAGAGGGTCACCTAGCTCTAACATTTCTCCGATTTTGGTAATTTCCTCTTTGGTAAACCCTACGGGGAGTATCGGAGATTCCTCAACGATTTCTTGCATCGCCTGGAGGGCGAATCTTATCGTTTTCTGAGATAGATCAAGGGACCTCCCGATTTCCCTCAGCTCAGCCAAAAGAGCCTGGTTCTCGAAACCAGTTCCATCCTCAATTTCTGCAGAGGATTCTTCCAGTTCCTTGATCCTCGCCCGGACTACTTGCAAAGTCTCATCTGACTTACTCAGGTCATCCCTCATCATCACAATGGATCCGGATCGATCATACCCGCTGAAAAAGTCGTAGAGGCCCGGGTTCTTGGCCATTATATCCAGATACAGTGCATTTTTCCTCAACTCTAAAGTTCCAGAGTCCGGGGTGACTCGAGGAGCGGCCTCCATAAGTTCTTCTGCCTGAGCGGCTCTTACGGAAGTTTCTTCAGCCAGTCGTTTTTCTTCAGCGGCGATACGCTCGGCTTCGGCCGCGGCCTCTTCAGCGGCGATACGCTCGGCTTCGGCGAGAGCGAGGCGCCGTTCTTCTTCCATGTCAGTCAAGGTGAATCCATCTTCCACACTATAATGAATACCGATGCCTACAGTCTCCAGGGCGAATTTCAACGCGTGAAAGCTCCCTTCAGACATGCCGATCCGTCCTGTTAAAACGCTTGTAAGAAGATTACCCACGCTTTCCCCAAGGCTCTTGTCGATCTCCCCAAATTTCGACACAAGCTGAGCCGCGTGCTCGTCAGATACATTGCCAATTTCGCTCATATAGAAATTCCGGGAGATCCTTCTTCCTAGAAGGTCGACTTCCTGCCCTTCCCCCAGCCTTCCGTATGTTTCAGCGATTGTTGACATCTGCTGTAAGGCAGACTCGGAGGGCTCCTCCAAAAAGTATATGGTAACGGAATCATGCCTTTTAGTTCCGCATGCCGGTGTATCAGTCTGTCCGACCTTGTAATTGGCTTTTATTGTTCCATTCGATATAAGTTCGTCCAATTCCCGGAGGAACAGGTCGTTCACATCAAAGGGGTTACCCGTATCTCTGTCACTTGAGGAAAATCCGACGTTAAAACTCCCCCTGGTGACAGATCTTTCACCTTTATCTTTATCCGCGAAGACGCCTCGGTATACCCACGCAAGTTGCTGTCTGACCTTGATCTCCTGTTGGCCTTCGCTTTTCGGTGTTGCAGCATATTTCAATACTTCGTCATAATATACGGAGTCCCCTTCATAGCTGTAGTTTGCCCCCGCAAATCTGAGTTCTCTGTATCGGGTTCTAAACTGGTTCTCAATAAGACGCAATTCCTGTTCACTAAACTGTCTCCCAGTTGCGGCCAGAGGTTCAGCTGAGGAAACTTGTTTTTGATCTGAGTCCTGATGTCCGGGATCCCGTATGCTGTGCATAACTCCAAAACCCAGGATAGGTAAGAGCGACTTCATGCCCGAAAAAGATCGGGTTAAGCCGAATATTGTTTGTTGGAAACGTGTCAGTTCGGCCTCTGAGCCAACCTGGTCGGATATACGAAGCATATAGTCGTTAAGAAAATGTAAGGTGACTGCTGGAGCGAGAGAGAGAAGTATTCCCGCTACTATTACGGGCGTCCCTACACCGGAGATCCCCAGGACTATACTTGATGCTATCGCGGACAAACGCGTGACCGATCCCATCAAAAGTCCGAATCTTTTGTGCTCGGCAAATTTGTCATCATCATGAGCTAAAGCGAAAAGCCGCGACTGGACCGAAACAACATAAGCTATTGCGGGAATCGTCGCCGCTCCAAACAGAAGGAAACCCGCGCCGCTAAATGACAGCGCGACACTTCCCAGAAGATAGGTTGCGAGAACTACCGGACCGCGGAAAATCGTTTCCTCCAGCACCGAGTCGGTCAGACTTGTCACAAAAGGGGACTCACGAAGCGAGGCAGGGAGCAGTCTATTATAAAGTTTGTCGAGTATTGAGTGAAGGACCCCGCTGGGTCTTGAAAGGCGGGCTTCTTCAGCCGCGGCCTCTTCGGCGGCGATACGAACGGCTTCGACTTCGGCTGCTCTCGCTCTTTCGGCGGCGGCGATACGAGCGGCTTCGACTTCGGCTGCTCTCGCTCTTTCGGCGGCGGCTTCCGCGGCGGCGATACGCTCGGCTTCGACTTCGGCTGCTCTCGCTCTTTCGGCGGCGGCTTCCGCGGCTATACGAGCGGCTTCGACTTCGGCTGCTCTCGCTCTTTGGGCGGCGGCCTCTTCAGCGGCCTTTCCGGCGGCGGCCTCTTCGGCGGCGGCTCTATCTTGCTGGAGGTTTAGGGCTATTGCCACTACATCCTCATGGTCTATATCTATTCCTATCATCACGCCGCGGCGCCGGGCAACGCTCAAAATTTCTCTCTCGGATATCCCCAGGCCCGCCTCATGGAGCCAGGCCGCGAAAATATCTGTTTTCTCACGCGGCGTCAGGCTTCCGTCCTTAAGCATCTCCTTGAAAGGTCTTTTTCTGCTGAAAAGGTCTTTTACATCGTTCTGTTCAATGTTTTCCCATTTGAAAAGATCGTCAAAGGATTCACCTGCTTCCATTTCCCTCAATTGAAGGGTCATACTGAAACCATGCATATTTCCATCCACGTCCCTAATCCCGAAGGTCATTACAGCTGTATCTTCGGTCTCCTGGATCTCCTGGGCAATATCCGTATCGAAGTTGTTTAAAAGTCTCCTGAAATCAGAGAGCTGTGTATCCTCTTCGATCCCTCTTTCAGACTTGAGTCCCTCGAGCCTGGACAGGAAAAGCTGTAAAAGTTCTCTCCCTCTCCTTTCAAGTATTTCCGGATTGATCATTCTACCGTTCTGGTAATAGAATCTCATAATGGTCATACCGTAGGCCTTCGCGAATATTTCGAAAGTCGCCTCTCTCCGGTCAATGCCTAACATTTCACCTATGCGCCAATTCTCAGCCATGACGGAGACCAGTGCGAGATATTCTCCGGTTCTTGTGTACTGTCCAAATTCAGAAGCTTTGTTCGTTATTATTGTTATGTAAGGCCTTTCTCCAGAGTGAGGATTGAACCTGGGCAGAAGAACGATATATGAGACATTATCACCTTGGAGGATCTCGGTTATCCCCCTTGTATGGAACCCTCCGGTTACCATCGCGGCAGCGGTCACTCCCTCTTCTCTCATTCTCCGTATAGTGTTATCAACCATGGCCTGGTTTCGATCCGTGGCGGCAGTATAAAAATCCACAACTTCATCAAGCTGTTTAAAAAGCGAACTCACACGGCTGAGTTCGGAAGGTATTTCTAACCCGTATTGTCTGTATTTATCACGGATAAAAGAAAGGAAGTTTTCCCAGGTAAAAAAATCGAAATTTCTCCTGAAGTGGACCAGTTGGCCGCTAGTGAGCTTGATGCCAAAGGCATTTTCAAGTATTTCAGTGTTCCGGATAAATTCTGTCAGTTTGCGTTCATCAGTGTTCCGGTAGATCTTTTCTTTTATGCGGTGTTCATAATCTTCAACTTCATCCATAAGATCTCCGATATCGATGGACTCATAAAGATTAACGTAGTCGCAGAAATTCCGGAGCTCGTGGTAGGTTGAAGTGTCCAGGCCTTCGGACCGGGCAAGCAGTAGTATGTACGAATAGAACTGGCTTTTTGATATTTTTCCAAGCTTGTAAGATAAACTTCTGAATATCAGCTCCTCCATGTAGTCTCTGTTAAGACGACGCGTAAGAATATCCAATACCTCGTCCCTCTGACGGTTTATAGCGGAATAGTTCAGATATTTCTCAGTTTCCATGGCCGTGATCAACGATTGAATGTTTTCATAGCCGTCGAGGGAGACTCCTTTTTCTTTACCGATGGCATCTATGACCCTCCATCTCTCAGTAAAACGCTTGCTGTTATTGCTTAACACGGAATTTCGGTTTATTTTTTTGAGGTCATCACAAAAAATGTGGGGCTCAAGAGCCTGAAGAGACGAACGCAGAATATCCACCAGGTCTGAGTTGTTGTTGCCTTCCCGTAGAAGATGGAGGAAAGCCCCATAGTTCTTAAGATAGAGTTCGGTGTCATCTATTCCGTAAAGCCTCACGGGTTCATTTGACATCGCGGCAAAGAATTCTCCCGCTGATATCTTTCCCTCTCTCATCATATAGCGCGCCGCTGAGCGCTTTGCGGCTTCATCGGGAAACGCCGCTATTACACTGGTATCGATCTCTCCCTCGGTACCTTCGACCGCCACAAAGTTGATGTCGTAGTTGAGAGCAAGGTTCTCGAGAACTCCGACTATGGATTCCTGAGCGCCAAAATTATCATGAACGTCCTTTATGTTGATTATTAGCTCGTCGCTGGCTGTCTGATTAAAATCCTTCGGTATGGCGAGATCTCGAGGTATAGACGCGGGCGTAAGAGCAAGACCGTTAACTGTCACCACCTGTGGCGCGGGGGTCTTCGCGTCCTGAGAAAAAACCAGCTGATCAAACAGGAAAACGAAAGACAGAACAACTGATATCAGACGCATTAAAGGCCTTAGACGGGGCCTTGTACAGGCCTCGTGAAGGTTGAACCCTACTGTGCATTTTCTGTTTTCCTCATTCATTTTCTTACCTCTTCCTATTCTCTTTCTTGACTTACATACAAAACACCCTTTCAGGTTACGTTTTTTTTACGCCACCTTCAGGAAAAAATCTGTAAAACACCTTTTAACGCTCATAGACACTCCACACCCCACCGTAAAACCCTGCCACAGAGTTTCTAAGGTGACTTATTAAAGTGTTTTACAAAGCTCTATATATAGTATACACGACCCGGGCAAGCATATGAAAAATAAAAACTAGCTTTTTTATAGCTAACGATTCTGTTTTTTTACGGTGGATTACGCTGATAGTACAAGCTTGCTGATTTAATCAAAGTGTCAGAATTACTTCTTTTGATCACCTTCTGCCAAAGTGATTGAGGTTTAAGAGACTATCTAAGAGATCCTTTGGAGGGCATGATAAAAAAGCATTTCTTACGTTTCATGATAATTTGCAGAATGGACTCCACGATCATATCCTTCTTCTATACCTTTCCAGAAGAGCGGCTATCTCGGGTTGATCTGGCATTATTGAGAGGGATTTTTCCAGCATGCGCGTGGCTTCGGGGTAATCACCGGTTCTAGCGTATATTCTTCCGAGCAAGTTCCAGGACTGATAATGCTGGGGCAGTAATTCTACTGATCTTTCCAGCTCTTTTATCGCATCGTCATACCGTCTCCGGCGGTCATATACCACCCCCAAAGAATAGTGTACAATAGGCAGATTATCATTCAGCGATATAGCGCGCCTGAAGTTATGTTCCGCCTCATCTAATCTGCCCTGGTTAAGATAAATACTTCCGATATTGCCATATGCTACAGCATAGTTGGGGTTTATCTCGAGGGCTTTTTCATAGGATTCCATCGCCCTGGTCAGATCCCCCATATTGAAATATGCATTCCCCATGTTAAGATACAGACGGACATTCCTGGGGCTGTGTCTGAGGGTGCTTTCAAAAAAAGTTATAGGGTCTTTCCAGTCTTTGTTCCTCTCCACAGTCATAAGTCCGTAAACCGAAAGCGCCGCCAAAAGAACTGATGCGAAAAGAAAAGTAAGAGCTGCCCTCACCTTGGAGCTGTAAGATGCCAATAGCCTGATAATCCTCGCTGACAGGATTCCTAAA